>JANQQZ010000177.1 GCA_028284805.1 Phycisphaerales bacterium | reverse complement strand
CTCCGGCTTGCCTCGCGGACACCAACGGCGACGGCATCGTGACGCCCGCCGACTTCAACGCGTGGATCCTCGCCTTCAACACCCAGGCCCCGCAGTGCGACCAGAACAGCGATGGCCAGTGCACCCCCGCCGATTTCAACGCCTGGATTCTGAACTTCAACGCGGGGTGCCCCTGATTCGCGGGCAGTTCGTGTCACTCAACTCGAAGCTCTAGAAGCACGAGGAGCCGAAGCAGTGCCTCAAGGCAGCAGCACCTACGCCGGGATCGACATCGGCGGCACCAAGATCGCTGTCGCGCTGGGTACCGGCGACGGCGCAACCATCGCATCGGAGTCGTTCGCGACAACGGGCACGCCAGAAGCCGGTCTTCACGCCTGTCTGGACTGGCTCGCGTCGCAGGCTGATTTCGACGGCGCGAGATCGATTGGTGTCGCCTGCCCCGGGCCCTACGACCGTCGCGACCGGATGATGCTCGACCCGCCCAATATGAACGGGTGGCACGGATTCCAGATCGGAACTTGGTTCGATCAGCACACCCCGAAACCGGCGCGCATCATGAACGATGCCAACGCGGGCGCGTACGCCGAGTGGCTGTGGGGCTCCCACGGTGCCGCGAGCACGCTGGTCTTCTTGACGATGTCAACCGGTATGGGCGGAGGGGTCGTCGTTGACGGACGAGTGCTCGAGGGCTCGCGGGGCTTTGCTGCCGAGATCGGGCGTGTCCAACTCGCTGAGGAGGGCCCCGCCGGCTTCGGAGCGAGGGGGACCGCTGAGGGATTCCTGAGCGGACCGGGGATCGCCCAGAACGCGGCAGCGGAACGTCTCATCAGCGAGCAGACGGGTGAGCGAGCGGGGCTTCTGGATGTCGATACACCCGATGCGCGAGCGGTGTGCGAACTGGCGACGTCCGGTGACCCGGCCGCGCGGCGTGTCATCGATCGCACGAACCAGAGATTGGGCCAGCTCATCGCGATCCTTGGCAACGTGCTCGAGCCGGACGTGATCGTGCTGGGCACGATCGCTTCGGCCCACCCCGAGCTCTTCCTCTTGCCCGCGAAGGAGGCGGCCCGCTCGGGCATGCTCTCACGTGTGCATGAACGGATGCGGGTGGTCGCTTCGACACTTGAGGATCGTGCTGTGAAGCAGGCGCTCGCGGTTGCGTTTCTGGCCGACGACGAGTGCGCCACCGCGTGACGAACGGTAGCATGTTCACATGCCGACGTTCGAGCGACGAGAGGGCGTGCTGTGGGCCGAGCGGGTCGCGCTGGACGCGATCGTTGCAGAGGTGGGGTCTCCTGTGTTCGTGTACTCGGCGTCGATGCTCCGGGATCGCGCACGCGCGGTGAAGGCCGCGTTCGACCCGATCGGGGCCGAGGTGCGCTACGCCGTCAAGGCAAACGCCAATCTCAGCGTGCTGCGTTTGATGCTCGAAGAGGGCTGCGGCATGGACGTGGTCTCGGGCGGCGAACTGCACCGGGCCCGTGCCGCGGGCTGCCCGGGGGGATTGATCTGCTTCGCTGGAGTGAGCAAATCAGAAGCCGAATTGCGGTCCGCGCTCGGGGTCGAGACCGGCGAGGAGCCCGTGGGTCTGATCAACATCGAGTCGCCGAGCGAGCTACGCCTGCTCGATCGTGTCGCTCGCGGGGCGGGCGTCCGCGCCTCGGCGCTGCTCCGAGTCAACCCGGGTGTCGATGCACGCACGCACCGATACACAACGACCGGGATTACCGATTCGAAGTTCGGCATCGAACCCGAGGAAACCGTTGCGATCTTCGAGCGGGCGAGCGAGTATCCGGGTGTTGCTCTGCTCGGGCTGCACGCGCACATCGGCTCACCGATCCGCGAACCCGCGCGGTACGCCGCCGCGGCCGGGAGGTTGGGTGAGATCGCCGCGAGGGTGCGGTCGAAGGGTGTCGATGTCGGCGTGCTGAACCTGGGCGGCGGGTTCGCCCATGGCTACGGGGATGATCCGGTCGAGCCCCTTGAGGCCTATGCCCATGCGGTAAGGCAAGCAATCGCGGAGGAGCTCGAGCGAGGCACGCGGATCCTGATCGAGCCAGGGCGGGTGATCGCCGCGGGCGCGGGTGTGCTGATCGTGCGCGCGGTGCACGTCAAGCACAACACGCACCGGTCGTTCGCGCTGTGCGATGCGGGCATGAACGCGCTCGCGAGGCCCGCTTTGTATGAAGCCGAGCACCGCGTCGAGCCCGTCCGCACGCGCGAGGGTGCGCTTGCACCGATCGATATCGCCGGCCCGCTGTGCGAATCGGCCGACTTCCTGGCCCGCGAGCGCACGCTCCCGTCCATCGAGTCGGGCGATTTGCTCGCGGTCTTCGAGGCCGGGGCCTACGGCATGTCGATGGCTTCGAACTACAACGACCACCCGAAGCCCGCGGAGGTGCTGGTGGACGGCGACCGCTGGGCCGTCATCCGCGATCGCCAGACCTTCGAGGACATGACTCGTCACGACCGTGAACCCGAGTGGCGGTCTTGAACAGGAGAGCGGCATGATCCGATGCGTGGTACTGCTGAGCGTTGTTCTCGGGGTCGTCTGCACCGCGCGGGCGCAGGAGGTCATCGATCGGGGGCTGATCGCCGAGATATTGAACGACCCGGCGATGCGCGAGCACGAGGGGGCGCGGGCGATCATCGAGAACCCCGAACGCCACCGGCTCCAGCTGCTGCTGGGCGAGGTGCTGCCGGGCGAGAACGGGCCGACGCTCCGCAGGAGCGGGTACCGTCTGGGCTCGGCGTACTTCTACCCCGCGAGCACGATCAAGCTCTTCGCGGCGGCCTCGGCCTTGGAGATGCTGGGCGAGATCGACGGCGCCGACCCGGATAGCCCGATGGCGATCTGGCCCGCAGACGATCCGGATGGCGAACCCGAACGGGTCGACGAGTCCAATCTCGACACCGGGCTGATCACGCCCGCGCACGAGATCCGCAAGCTGTTCGTCGTCTCCGACAACCGCGCGTTCAACCGGCTCTACGACGTGGTCGGGCACGAGCGGCTGAACACCTCGGCCCAGCGCGCAGGTCTCCGCGGCGTGGTCATCAACCACCGTCTTGCGATTGCGCGGACCACCGAGCAGAACCGCGCGGCGCCGCGGATCGAGATCGATCGGTCAGAACGATGGACCGGGCCGCACGGAATCGAGCCGCGGATGAGCGGCCTCCTTCTCGACAACACGGGCGTCCCTTTGCTCGACGTCGGTGCCGCGGAGCTTGTGGGCGGCGAGCGGCTCGACCGGCCCAAGAGCTTTCTGCACTCGAACCGCGCCGAGCTCCTCGATCTTCAGAACGCGGTCGTGTCCATTGTCAGGCCAGAGCTAGACACAGGCATCGGCGGGTATGCGCTGGCCGACGGGGATCGTGCGCTGCTGACCCAGGCGATGACCTGGCTGCCCCGCGAGTGCCCGAACCCGCGGTACAACCCCGACGACTACCCCGACGACTGGGCGAAGTTCATGCTCGAGGGTGTGCGCGAGGTGATCCCCACCGAGTCGATCCGCTACGCGAACAAGATCGGGCTGGCGTACGGATTCACAACCGAGACCGCGTACATCGAGGACACTCGGACCGGGCGCGGGCTGTTCCTCGCGGGCAGCGTCTACACCAACGCCAACGGGACACTCAACGACAACGTGTACGAGTACGACGAGCAGGCGATGCCGTTCTGGCGGTCGCTGGGTCGGTCGCTGGCTCGGCGCGTCCTGCTCAACGCGGACGGATGGGCCCACGAATCTGTATCGCTCGGTGTTCCCGAGCCCGAGGGCGAGCTTCTCGGGTCCTGGACGTTGTCGCCCGATCAGCCATTCACGCACGTGATCGTCAGCTTCAACGCCGATGTGCCCGAGGGGACCGGCGTGCGCGCGGAGGTCGCTGTGCCGGTTGGCCGGGAATGGTCCGATTGGATGGCGATCGCCGACTGGGGCGAGATGCCGGCGGACAGAGCGACGCCGGCGACGTGGCCCGGCGGGCGCATCGCGATCGATGAGCTGATCGCCGACAAACCGATTGCGCAACTCCGTGTACGTGTAGTTGAATTCCACGATTCGGATCATGCGATCCCCTCGCTCGAACGCGTCGATGTTGTCCTCAGCCGTCGCGCGCCGGATCGCGTGCTCGATCCGGACACGGGCGAGCGGGTCGTGGTCGATACGCCGTTCCGTGCCTGCGAGATCGAGGGCGACGCCGAGCTCGCATCGCGACTGTGCAGCCCGACCTCGCTGAGCATGCTGCTCGCACACCGAGGTTCGATGCCCGATTACCTTGAGCTCATTGGGCGCGTGCACGACTCCGCGCACGATCTCTACGGCGTCTGGCCCCGTGCGATCCAAGCAGCGCACACCTACGGCGTCACGGGGCGGCTGCACCGCTTCGGTGACTGGGCCGAGGTCCGGGCGCACCTGCGTGAGGTCGGCCCGATCGCAATCAGCCTGCGCGCGGCCGAGGGCGAGGTCCGGGGCATGGACTACGACGCCTCGAACGGTCACCTGATCGTGCTCACGGGGCTGACCGAGTCGGGCGACGCGATCGTGCTCGATCCGGCGTTCGGCACCGAGGCCGAGGCCCGGCGCGTCTACCCCGCCCACGATCTCAGCGAGGTGTGGCTCCGACGCGCGCGGGGCACGGCGTACGTGCTTCTTCCGGTCAAGTCCGACTGAAACACCGGCTACACGCGGATGTACCACCCCCGCCGATCGAGCCAGCGAACGAACAGCCAGCACCCCGAGACCCAGATCGCGGCGAACGCCCAGCTCCCGAGCACGGTGTCGAGTTGTGTCGCCGAAACCCGGTCTTCCCGCAGCCACGCGTAGAGCGTCCCGATGATCGTGTTGTCCGGGTCGAGCACGGGCATCGACCACTCCGTGAAGACCATCTTGAAAAGCATCTCGTTGACGAAGTAGACCGCGATCGCGTTCAAACCGAACACGCGGAAGAAGGAGAGCGTTGCACGCCGCCGGCTGAGCCACCAGCAGAGCAGCCCGCCCGCGGCGACGCCGCACGACCAATTCTGGAGCCACGCCGGGGCGTCGAGCGAGACGGTCCCGATGGCCGCGACCAGCCCGGCGATGCCGACCAACCTTGGAGTCTTGCCCGGGAGCTTCGGATCGGCGTCGAGCAGCAGGTAGAACAGCCCGAGCAGGCCCGCCCCCGTGCCCGCGGCGAGCAGGGCGTACGACGCGGTGAAGAAGTCCTTGCTCCACGGGTGATGCAGGTTCCAGAGCCAGCTCAAAGCCCACGCCGCGCAGCCCACGGCGACCAGCGTCCACCCGGTGCGGGGCGAACGGGACTCAGCCGTGCGGATGAACCTGCCTGTCCACGCGCCCAGCACGCAGACCACGGCTGCGGGGAGCAGGTTGAATAGATTGCATAGCCAGTTCAACAGAGGCGAGTAGCTCATCGCGCCCGAGAACGGCAGCGAGGGCTCGACCGCGAGCAGCCGCGACTTGAAGACCTGCTCCCCGTTGACAGGGACCGCGCCCGGCGCGTACCGGTCGTCGACGACCGCGCCATCAACGGCGAAGTACCACACGCTGCCATCATGCTCCAGGTGCTGCATCACGCTGAGCACGTACCACTTGATGATCAGCACAGCCGCAACGAACACAGCCTGCGTCCAGAAGGGCAGCATGCTCAGGCACGTGCCCAGCAGGTACGCGCCCGCGATCATCTGCAGGATGTTCCACTTGAAGAAGCGGAACTGGCCGGAGGTCGCCGCGTCGAGCAGGAGACCCAGAAAGTAGATGATGAGTGCGCGCTGGCTCGCGGCCAGCACCCGTTGCACGGGCGACAGGCTCCGTCCCCGCCCGCTGCCCATGGAGAACGGGATCGCCACACCCGCGATGAAGATGAACCAGGGAAAGACCAGGTCGGTGAACGTCGCGCCCTGCTCGCCAGCGTTCCAGCCGATGTGAAACATCTGCTCGGGCAGCAGATCGCGATCCCAGGTCATGTTCACCAGGATCATCGCCGCGATGTTGAACCCGCGAAAGACATCCAGCGACAGCAGCCGTGGCGGTCTGGGGGGTGAGGCGAGAGCCGGTTCGGGTGTGCTGTTCATGTCGGACCCTTGCTGGTGGAGATCAGGCGTCGGCGAGGGCCTCGTGCACCAGCCCGCGATGCCTGTCGAGCAGGTTTCTGGCCTCGTCGAGGCTCACGCCCCGCGTGTGCATGACGAGCGCGGACTTGACATCGAGATCAGCACGACCGAGCAGTTCGTGAGACTCGTTTCGCTTGAGACCCGTAACCGACGAGACGATGCGGATGGCGCGGTCGAGCAGCTTGTCGTTGGTCGCGCGCAGGTCGACCATCAGGTTCTCGAATACACGCCCGTCCTGGATCATCAGCGTCGTCGAGATCGTGTTGAGCACCATCTTGGTCGCCGTGCCGGCCTTCATGCGGGTCGAGCCGGTCAGCACCTCGGGTCCGGTGTCAGCGACGATCAGGTGATCGCACCCGTGGGGCGGCGGGATCGGGCTGCACGAGAGCATCGCGGTCAGCGGTGGCGCCGCTAACGACTTACAGTGCTCCAGCGCACCGAGCACATAAGGCGTCGTTCCGCCGGCGGCGATGCCGATGACCGTGTCGCGCGTCGTAAGGCTGAGCGCGTCGAGTTCGGGAGTCGCGCCGCGAGGATCGTCTTCCATGCCTTCGCTCGAGACCCGCAGCGCTCGATCGCCCCCCGCGATGATCCCGACGACCCGCCCGGGCTCGACCTGAAATGTCGGCGGCGCTTCCGACGCATCGAGCACGCCCAGCCGCCCCGACGTGCCCGCGCCCAGGTATACAAGCCGCCCGCCCGCGGTGAACCGCGGGGCCGCGTCCTCGAGCAGCGCCGTGATTGCGGGCATCGCGCCCGCGACGGCACCTGCGACCTCGCGGTCGGCGTCGTTGATCAGCCGCACGCACTCGGCGATCGACGCCGAATGCAGATGACGCGTCGTGTCGCGTCGGGCCTCGGTGCCCACGTTGGATCGATCGGGGGGGAGCGTCATGGCAGGATCCATTGCCCGTCGCGGCCGCTGGTCGCCGCGCCGGTGATCTGAGGGAGGGAGGTCGGCACGCCGTCATCGGCGAGGGCGCCCAGCACCGCGAAGGCGATGGCCTCTCTGTATTGAACCGGAACGCCGAGCGCGTCCGATGTGCGGACCCGCCCGCGGTGATGCCGTTCGATCGCGCGGACGAGCGCCTGATTGTGCGCGCCGCCGCCCGCGAGGACAAGCAAACCCGATCCGGTGCGTACCGCGATCGCGCGTGCGATCGCGTCGCACACGGTCGCGAGCGCATCACCGGGCGAAAGCGAGGCTGTTACTTCGTCGATCCAGAGGGCCTCATCGCCGGTGCCCAGCGATCGGTCAGACGCTGATGCAAACCGTTCGGCGAGTTTCTCTGCGAGTCCTGCCGAGACCGTACCCGCGAGTGCCGTCTGCCCGCCGTCGTCGTACGCTTTGCTCAGACGTTCGCGAGCGATCCGGTCGAGAACGAGATTGCACGGGCAGATATCCCCGCCCTCGATCCGCGCGACATCTGAGTCTGGATCGCCCGAGGCCGCGGGCAGCCGGGTAAAGTTTGCGAAGCCGCCCAGGTTGACGACCGTGCGTGTCTCGTCCGCGTCGCGGAACAGCACCCAGTCGGCAAGAGGCGTCAGCGGGGCGCCCTGCCCGCCTCCCGCGATGCTGCGTGAACGAAGATCGCTCACGACACGGCAGCCGAACCGTGACGCGACGGGCCAGGGGTCGACCACCTGCCACGACAGCGGCGGCGCGTGCAGCACGGTCTGCCCGTGCATCACGATCAGATCGGGCGTCTCGTCTCCCAGAAGGCCCTCGATCACTGCGCGGTGCGCTTCGCCCAGATCGCGGGCGACCAACCGGATCTCGTGTGCCGAGAGGGCGGCTCCATCCGCGAACGCCCGCAGCTCGTCGGCCCTCGGCAGCGGTCCACTCGCGGCACGCACGAGCCGGGCTTGCATTGCAAGGCCGGTGCCCTCGATCGCGACCAGCGCGGCATCGATGCCATCCATGCTGGTGCCCGACATGCACCCGACGACCGTGCGCGCTCGGGTCATCGGTGCGACCCTTCGAGCGATCGCGCAAGCCCGTCAATGTGGGCCGTGCTCCGGACGAGCCCGCCCGGGCGTGAACGCAGCGACCAGAGCCGGCGGTACTCCGCTTCGGCCCGCGCCAGATCGTCCACCAAAGCTTCATCCGCCCGGTCCGACCGCCGAGCGATCGCAACCCGGCACGCAAGCAGGCTCATCTCGATGGTCCACCGCAGTTCGTCGTCCACGAGTTCGCCCACACGTGACTGCGATTCCCGGAGCAACCGCAGCCGACCGGTGCATTCGCTCCACTGCGACAGAGATCCTCGCGGCGGCAGCGCCGGGTTCGCAGGGTACAACTCGTTGAACAACGCCGAGGCATTCCGCAGCACGGAAGGCGTATCGCTGGGCTGTGTATCGCCCGCATCTGAGCGGATGTGCTGATCTGCATCGCCGAGCTCGTCCAGCCACGGGCCGAGATCGGGCGATCCGAAGAGAAGTCGCGATGCCGCGCCGGGATGTGGGTTCGCGCCTCCGTGCCACGCGGCGTGGGCGGCATCGCCCAGCGCGTGCAGCGTGATGGGCCACTGCTGCTGGTGTCCGACATCGCCCCACGCCGTCACGAGGATGCCGTCGAATGACAGATCGGGTGCAGTCGCGGCATCGAGATTCCCTCGCCGTTCCACGGTTCGGCCTGCGAAGCTCCGCCAGCATGATGTGCCCGGGCAGACCCAGCCGCGACGACCAGCACCACGGAGCGCTGCGTCCCAGTCTGAGAAGGGAGAATCAGGCTCGTAGCCCCACGCCAGCGGCTTCAGCGAGCTTGGCAGCAGATCCAGCGTCTCGGGTGATGCGAGCGCGATGTCGGCCCAGAACATCGGCTCGAACCCGTGCGACTCAGCGACTCTGGCGATCTTCGACACAAACTCGGCGTACACCGCGCCCTTCCCGCGATCTCGAACGGCCTGCCTCGAACGACCCGTACCGACGTCCGCGGTCTCGTCGCAGCCGATGTTGAGCATGCGAGACGAGAAACAGGCGCGCAGCTGCCCGATCAAGTCCTCTACGAGCGCGAGGCTGCGGTCGTCGGTCGGGCAGAGCGAGAACGGACCGTCTCGGGTAATGCCGTAGAAGTCGTAGGGCCCGTGCGTCTCGGCGAGATGGGCGTACTCGGGGTGCTTCAGCCACTCTGACAGATGCCCGAAGCAATTCTGGTTGGCGGCCAGGGTGATGCCATGCTCGGCGCACAGCCGGTCGAGCTCTCTGATCTCGTCAGCCGTCATCGGCGACGCGTCACGCCAGACCGCCTCGTGCCCCCGGTACGCGAACGCGTGCTCGGTGTACAGCTGGAGATGGTTCATGCGCAGCGTCGACAGCACGCCGACCAAGTTGCGCAGCGAGTCCATGGTCGGCACGCGGTTGCGCGAGATGTCGAGCATGAAGCCCCGGGTTGCGAACCGGGGCCAGTCGCGCAGCTCGAACGCCGGGCATTCGCTCCCCTCGTGCGCAGCAAGCTGACGCAGCACGGATCGCGCGGAGTGCTCGCCATCACCGTCGTGTGCTCGCGCGGTGATCTTGGTGCCATCGAAGCTGATCGAGTACGCGCCGGTGTACTCGCCCTCGGTTCGCTCGATCCGCGTGCGGAGCACCTCGCGCAGCGGCCCGCCCCCGGGCAGCACCCAGAGCTCACGGGGACTCGGATAGATCCACTCCAGAGGCGTCACCGGGGCTCTCCGCGGGGCGCGATCGCCACCGCGAATGACATCGCGGCGGCCGTCGTCAGCTTCCATGCGAACGCGAGAGACGTCACGGCTTCAATCCCCTGAGGCAGCGGCTCGTCGTCTCCCAGAATCGCGATCCAAACAGATTCCTCCATCGCGAGCACTAGGGCGAAACCGGTCACGAGCGATGCGATCACCGACGCGGTGTTTCCGCGTCTCGTGAGCAACGCAGCGAGGAAGACGCCGACCAGACCCGAGTAGGCGAACGTCATGACGCGCAGCGCAAACGTCAGCAGCGTCCCGCCACGCTCGGCCGAGTCGGCTTGCCAGAAGACGCACAGCACTGCGAACGCGCCGAGCAGCAGGCCGAATGAGACCACGCCGATCCGTCCTACGGCCACGTAGTGCCGAGCCTCGCGGTCGGGCACGGCGGGTCGGTAGAAATCGCTTACCATCGAACTGCTCATCGCGTTGATCGCGCTGTTCAGACTGCTGAGGCCCGCCGCGAACAGCCCCGCCATCATCAGCCCGGGCACGCCCGCGGGCAGTTCGCGGAGGATGAACTCGAGAAACACCTGCCGGTCGTCCGCGGGTGGCTCGGTCGGGGCGGCGGCGCCCATCAACTCGGGCCGCTGGTAGTACACGAAGAGCAGCAGGCCCACGACCAGGAACACCAGCACCGACGGCACACCCAGCAGGATGCCCGCGATGACCGATCGCGAGCCCGTCTTGGCGTCCTTGCAGGTCAGCATGCGTTGCACGAGGTCCTGGTCGGTGCCGTAGGAACCGATGCCCATGACCGCAAAGCCGATCGTGGCCGTGAGCAGGCCGAAGGGCAGCCTTGGATCTGGGTCGGTGTTCAGCACGGTCAGCTTGTTTGTGCCAGCTTCACCCGCGGAGCGCAGCGCTCCGATCACCTCGCCCGCAGGGGCCTCGATCCGCAGAGTGATCACAACGATCGCGATCAGCGCCGCCGAGAGCAGGACGCCCATCTGGATCACGTCAGTCCAGATCACGCTCGCGATGCCCCCGATGAACGTGTACGTGATGCCCACCGCCGTCAGAACCCCGATGGCGATGAGCAGGTTCTGAGGCTGCATCCCCGCTTCGACACCGAACAAAACGAGGGACAGCGGGATCGCGCCGATATAGATCCGTGCGCCGCTGGCCATCACTCGTCCCACGAGGAACGCCAGGCTCGCGGCCCGCATCGCGGCGGGGCTGAAGCGACTGGCGAGCAGCCCGTAGATGGAGCTGACGCCCGCGCGGTAGAACGCGGGGATGAACACCAATGCCACCACGATGGCGGCGATGATCATGCCCAGATTGGTCGATAGGTACGTCAGGTCGCCCGTGTACCCCTGCTGGGGCACGCCGACGAACGACGCAGCCGACATGCTCGTTGCCACGATCGAGACCGCGACCGCCCACATCGGCATCCGACGCCCCGCGAGGAAGTAGTCGTCGGTGCTCTGCTGCTCACGCCGGCTGAACAGATAGCCCGTGCCCGCCAGCAGCAGGAAGTACCCGCCAAGCACGCCCCAGTCGAGCGGGAGGAATGTCGCGAGCAGGGGCTGTGGCACAGAGAGATCTTCCGCAGCGGGAACGGGTGGCGAATATTCTATAATCTACCCGATGCTGACCCGAGCCGCCCGCCTGGAGATCGTCGTGCGCAGCACTTTGAGTCTTTGGATCACTCTCGCAGCGATGGTTTCGTTCGGGTGCGCATCGTCTCGATCCGATGCAACGCGATCGGTGCCGCAGATCGGACAGGAGGCTCCACGCGTTGGCGACGAGATCGTCGCCGCGGGCCGCCGCTTCCACACCGGGGCACCCGTTGTGCTGTGGACCGACCCGGGCGGGTACGACGCCTACCGCGTCCACCAGCGGTTCGCCAGCCCGGACGAGCTGGAGAACGGTCACGAGCTCGACGGCAAGCCCCGGTTCAACACCCGCCGAACATCGGGCGACGACAGCGACTTCGCGGACCGCCGCTCCGGGGACTGGACGCTCGAAGAGCTCCGAGACGTTGTGGACCAGTTCGTGATCCACTACGACGTCTGCGGCACGAGCCGCACCTGCTTCCGCGTGCTCCACGACATGCGGGGTCTCAGCGTTCACTTCATGCTCGACGTCGACGGCACGATCTACCAGACGCTCGACCTGAAAGAACGCGCCTGGCACGCGACCAAGGCCAACCACCGCTCGATCGGCATCGAGATCGCCAACATCGGCGCGTACGGGTCCGATGATGCGCACGTCCTCGACGAGTGGTATGCGCGCGACGAGGCCGGCACGCGCATGACGCTGCCCCCGCGATTCGGCGATGGCGGGATCCGCACGCCCGGTTTCGTCGCGCGACCGGCCCGGACTGAGCCAGTCCGGGGCGTCATCAACGGGCGAGAGCTGGTCATGTACGACCTCACACCCGAGCAGCACGATTCGCTCGCCAAGCTCATCGCGACGCTGAACGTCGTGTTCCCAAGGATGATGATCGACGCCCCGCGCGACAGCGACGGGCGCGTCGCCGATGCCGTGCTGAGCGATGCGGAGTTCGACGCGTTCAGCGGTGTCATCGGCCACTACCATGTGCAGGACAACAAGGTCGACCCCGGGCCCGCGTTCGACTGGGAGCGCGTGCTCGCCTCGGCCCGCGCTATCCGCGAACAGACCGAGGCGACCAGTGACTGACCGCGAGCTCACCTTCCTGCTCCAGAAGTACGAGACGTTCGAACGTGAGGTCATCTCGCCCGCGGTCCACACTCGGATCGCGCCGCTCGACATCGCCTGGTGCCCCGTTGACCGCGACCTCCGCGCAAGCGAGGCTGCCGATCTCGATTTTGTACCCGTCGAACTCGGCTTCCGATGGGGCCCCGCCTGGGCGCGGGGCTGGTTCCGCCTGCGCGGGCCCGAACCCGAGAACCCCAAGACCGCGGTCGTGCGGTTCGATGCGGGCACCGAGGCGTTGCTGTTCGACGGCGACACGCCCTGGCAGGGGCTGGATGCCAACCGCGACTCGGCCTCGCTGCCGCCGAGCGCACTGAATCACGGAGATCAGATCGAGCTGTTCGTTGAATCCGAGTGCATGCACCCGTGGGGCGTGCGCGCGTTCAGCTGGGACACCTCCGAGACGCACAAGCGATGGGCGAGCAACGATCCGGGGCACCTGACCCTCGCCGAGCTCGCGACGCGCCATCACGACGTCTGGCGGCTGGAGTGCGCCTTCCGATTCGCCCGCCAGCTGATCGCCGAGCTCGGGCTCGGCTCGACCACAGGCCGGCTCGTGCAGCGCGCGATCGAGCGCTGCCTGCGCGTGCTCGACGACCGCGACGTCATCGGCACCGCCGAGGCGGGCGTGTCAGAGCTGAGCAAGGCCCTCACCTCGGGCGCCAACGCCGGCGCAAGCGAGGCGATCGCGGTGGGGCACGCGCACATCGACACCGCGTGGCTCTGGACGCTCGATCACACACGACGCAAGTGCCAGCGATCCTGGGCCAACGTACTGCGGCTCATGGACTGGCACGACGGGTTCTCGTTCCTGTGCAGCCAAGCGGTGCAGTACGCGATGATCGAGGCGGACGCGCCTGAGCAGTTCACGGAGATCGCGGCGAAGGTTGCGGAAGGTCGCTGGGAGCCATTCGGTTCTATGTGGGTCGAGCCCGATTGCAACATCCCGTCGGGCGAGTCGCTGATCCGCCAGATCGCGCACGGCCGCGCGTACTGGAGCGACCGCTTCGGCGACGGAGCCGGGCACGGCGTCGCGTTCCTGCCCGATTCGTTCGGCTTTCCCGCGACGCTCCCGACCATCCTCGCGGCGTGCGGTGTCCATACGTTCATCACCAACAAGCTGTCGTGGAATCAGACCAACACGATGCCGCACACCAGCTTCGACTGGATCGGCCCCGATGGCTCGTCGGTGCTCGCGCACCTGACGCCCGGCGGCGACTACAACGCGACCAACACGCCCAAGGAGCTTATCAAGGGCGAACGCGTGGGCCTGTCCGCGCCGCCAGCGAACCGCTGGCTCCAGCCCTTCGGCTTCGGTGACGGCGGTGGGGGCCCGACCGATCAACAGATCGAGAACGCGAGACTCGCTTCGGACTGTCCGGGTTTGCCCCGTGTGAAGCTGAGCACGGGCACCGCGTTCGTCGAGGCGTTGCGTCAGGACCGCGGCGATGCCAAGCAGCGGGGCGAACCCTGGCCGACCTGGAACGGCGATCTGTATCTCGAGCTGCACCGCGGCACGTTCACGACCCAACGCTGCCTGAAGCAACTGAACTTCGCCGCGGAAGAGACGCTGCGTGAGGCCGAGATGCTCTCGTGCCTCGTTCCCGCCGGCGAGCGCGTGTCGCTCGATGCGCCGTGGAAGACGCTGCTGACCAACCAGTTCCACGACATCCTGCCCGGGTCGTCGATCGCCGAGGTGAACGAGCAGGCGTGTGACGAACTGGAGCGTGTGTGCGAGGAAGCCGGCACGATTGTCGATGAACAGCTCGCCCAAGGCGAGGCGCCCGACGGGGTGTGGAACCCCGCGAGCACACCCGGGAGCGCCGTGGTCGACTTGGGCGATCGACTGGTTCTCGTTCGCGATGCCGATCCGGTAGCGGTCTCGCCCCTGAAGCCCGCTACGCCGGCTCAGCCCGTCACCGCAACACCAGCAAGCCTCGACAACGGCAGCGTCCGGATCGAACTCGACGAGACCGGTGAGATTGCCTCGCTCCGCGGCGCATCGGGTGGCGAGATCGCGCGCAGCCCCCTGCACCGCTACCGCCTGTTCCGCGATTACCCGCACATGTGGGATGCCTGGGAGATCGACCCGGGCTACGAGCTCGACGAGATCGGTCTCGACCCCTCGGCCGACATTGAGCTCATCCAGAGCGACCCGCTCAGAGGCGTCATCGAAGCGAGGCGAGCCATAGGCGAGTCCTCGCGCATCACCACGAGGTACACACTCGACGCAGAGTCGCCCGTGCTGCGCATCGAGATGGAGATCAACTGGCAAGAGTCACGACGCCTGCTGCGCGTCGACTACTCGACGACCATCGCGAGCACCGCCGCGATCGCGGGCACGCAGTTCGGGTTCATCGAGAGGTCGACCAGCCGCAACACGAGCTGGGAGCGGGCGAGGTTCGAGTTTCCCGCGCACCGGTTCGTCAGCCTGGGCCGACCCGGGCTCGGCGTCGCCCTGCTCGCAGCCGACATCCACGGCTGGAGCTGCCGGGATTCAACCATCGGCGCTTCGCTGCTCCGCAGCCCGGCCCATCCCGACCCGACATCGGACCGCGGCTCGCACAAGCTCACGATGGGTGTCTATCCGTTCGCGGGCGACTGGCGTGCTGCCTCGGTGAGCGAGGTCGCCGAGCGCTTCGCGCGTCCTGTGCGCACAGTCGGCAAGGCGGAGCCCATCCGAGCCCTTGACTGGCAAGCCGAGGGTGATTCACACGTTGAACTCTCAGCGCTCATGCCCGATGAACGGCACCCCGGATCGGTCCTCGCACGCTTTGTCGAGGTCGCGGGGGGCAGCGGCTCGGTGCGACTCACTGGCCCTGGCACCGTCCGGTCGATCACCCGGACCGATGCGCTCGGGCGAGAAGACCGGGGCGAGATCGATCTGGGCGATGCCGTCTCGATCGGGCCGGGCGAGATTCTCACGCTCCGTGTGCGGCTCGATCGCTAGGCAGCATCCCAGGGCCAGCGCGTCGGTGCGCCGCGTGCTTCGAGCTGCTCGCGGACCGCTCGGGCGAGCTTGGGCGACTCGCACAGCCCGTGCGGCAGCACTCCCGAGCGAACGCACGCAGCCGCCGCGACGCCCGCTGCTTCGCCGATCGCCCACTCGACCGCATGCGTGCGCGTCGCGCCGTTGACGATGTGTGTCACGCCCAGACACTTGCCCGCCGCGAGCACGTTCGACGCCCGCACCGGCACGAGCGACCGCAGCGGGATCTGGAACGGGCACGACTCGACGTAGATGCTGTTCCGCCCCGTGGGCGTCGGGTGCAGGTCGATGTGGTAGTGACCGATCGCAACCGAATCGTCGAAGGGCTCGCAGCGCCCTTCTGACGGGACGCCCTCAAGGCCAGCGTCGAGATG
>JANQQZ010000175.1 GCA_028284805.1 Phycisphaerales bacterium | reverse complement strand
CTGCGTTCTGGCCCTGGTAGACACCGATGGGACGGAACCGGCACCCGTTCCCGGCCAGCTCGCCAGCGAGCAGAGCGACGCCCCCCGACTTCGCGTTGGGCAGCACCGGGTACGCGATGACAAGATCGGGCACCCCGTCGGGGCCCCCGTTCGGGCCGCCCACCAGGTCACCGATCGCGCCGTCGGCAGGCACGTCCAGCGCGGCGAACGGAGAATCGCCGATGATCGGATCCACGAGCGACTGCGGGCCGAGCTCAACGATCGCCTGCCCCGCGAACTGCCCGTAGTTCACGATCCCGACACCGGGCTCGAGCTGGCCTGCCAGGTTGACCTGAAGTCGGGGCACCAACGTGATATCGAACCGATCGAGGACTGGATCGAAGGATTGCGCGGTGACGAGACGCCTGGCCCCGGGTCCGAGTGTGACGCCCGGAGCAGTCTCCACCCGGAGATCGCCGGCAAGTGCCGCAGTCCCGGTGACGAACAACGGATCCGGCGAGCTGGTCGGCAGCAGCATGTCGAGCGTGCCCGAGCACGACGGATCGAAGGCATCGAACTGTACGTAGTTCCCATCGACAACGAACCACGGGCGCGGCGCGAGGACTCCGCCGTTGAAGATCATCCCGAGAAGCTGGCCGAACCCGGTGATTCGTCCGTCCTTGCCGATCAGGAGTTCGCCGCCCGAGTCGACCGCGCTGTCGCCCATGTTGATCGTGCCCCGGACGAGGCTCAGCTGGGTCTGGGCCCGGAGCTCCGCTGCCGAGCCCACGAGCCGGATGGATTCCAGGGGACCCTGCCTGATGACGGTGATGCGATCGAACGCGCTCGCCGCGAAGATCAGATCGACATCGTCGTCCCCGTCCAGGTCGCCCGCGTCGATCGCCGCAGCACGCTCGACGGGGCGGAGCAACTCGTGCACGCTCCCTCCGCCCAGGATCGGGTTCTCCAACGCGAAAATCGCGCTCTTGGCGGTCGAAGCGACCGCAAGATCGAGCACGCCGTCGGCATCGAAGTCGACGGGCACACACTCGTCCCACACAAACTGCGGGTACGACGCGATGGGCACGAACGCGCCCCCCGCGTTCTCGTAGATCGCCAGCCCGGCGTCCTCACTCAGCACGACGTCGTCGTCGCCGTCGTGCTCGAGATCGATAACCCGCAGCGTGTTCGCGTTGGTGATCGCGACGTTGCGGTCGGGGTAGCAATCACCCACGCAGGTCGGGTCCATGGATCGGTCGAGCAAATCGATGACGGTTGGCACGAACCCGCCCATCCCGTCGGCTTCGAGCGCAACGAGCCGGTAGCCCGTCACGTTGAGGAACGGCCCCGATCGAGTCGCGGTGTGGACCACGACATCGGGATCGAAGTCCGGGTTCAGGCGAGCGACCGCGACTCCGAGCCCGGTGTCGTTGCCCACGAGGGGGAACGGCACGAACGTGAAGACAAGGTCGAACGACTGCCGGTAGTAGCCGGTGGGGGTAACGATGTCGGCGAGCCCGTCTCGGTCGAGGTCGAAGACCACATGCGCGCCATCCGCCTGCGAAAGAGCGACGCTCGTGGTCAGAAACGACGGGAAGCTCGCTCCGTCCGACACATGGATACGCAGCTCGGGCGGGTTTCCATCCGCCGGGACGAAGACCGACACGAGATCCTCGTCCCCATCGCGATTGAGATCACCCGGCGCTACGGAGCGGTGGGTACCCACGCCGGCATCGTCGAGGGCGAAGGGGGACCAGCCGGTCGGCGATTGTGGGTTGCTCACATAGAACGTCAGGGATCCGGGCACCCCGGAGTTCCCGCCGCCGACTGTTTCCGACACCGCAACGAGCGATGGATCGCCCTCTGCATCCGGACGGAAAAGGCGGATGTCTCTTGGCTCGTCGACCAGACCGGTCGGGGACGCGGAGAGATCCCCATCGATCTCCTCGGGAAGCCAGCTCGGCCGGAGGCGAACCCCAAGCGTTGAAGCAACCGAGGCGACCTCCGCATCGACGATCACCTGGCCCGATTCGATCGCGACGGGCTCCGAGCTGTCGAAGAGGACCCCGCCTCCGGACGCGACCGAGAGCTTGCCCCGCACCCGTATGGTCTTGCCCGTGGGTGCCGCGACCGTCAGAAGCTGATCCGACTGGATGAGAGACCGCGGGCCGAGCACCACCTCACCCGTCCCGCGGAGCTCGAACGAGTTAACGGCAGCGGGCACGACCAGGTCGGGTACGAAGTGCTCCGCATCAGCAGAGAGGACCTCCCCCGCCCCAACAGCCGCGACGGCGTCTTCGATCGATGCGAACTGCGCTCCCGTCGTCAGGTTGGTCACGGGCGCAACGCGCTCGATCCAGCGGGTTCCATCGGGCCCGCTCGCAACGAGATCCAGATCCGAGCCTGCATCGATTGGCCCTGCCGCCAGGATCCGTGTCTCACCGTCGGGGGATTCGAGAAGGCTCGCCGAGAACACCGGGCCCGCGCCGCCCAGATTCTGGAGCATCTGGGGCCCGTCGAGTGTCGCAGCGACGATGTCATTCTGTGTGCCGCCGACGAAGTCACCCGCGACCAGATCGGAAACCCCCTGCGCGGGGATGGACTGCTGGACGATAAAACTGCCGGGCGAGAGCGGGTCGTTCTGCAAGATGGTCACGCGGTCGGTCTGCTGCTGCGCGATCGCTAGGTCGGGCAGTGTGTCCCCATCGAGCCGGGCGACGGCGAGTGCGGCGGGATCCGCGAGCGCATTCGCGATCAGGCTCGGTGAGAAGCTGGGCGCGATCGTTCCCGAGTTGGCCCAGACGACCAGGGAGTCCGCGTCGTCCCCACTCACAGGGTGGCGTGAGACCGCGACGATGTCGAGCGACGTATCGGCATTGACGTCGGCGACCGCCAGATCCGAGATCTCCAGCAACGACAGGGTGGGCGACGCGAGTTGCTGCCGCACGAAGCTCGGTACGGGACCGCCGTCGTTGAGGTAGATCGTGACGTGACCCGACAGGGCGGTCTTGGGAAGCAGGAACCCGCAGACGATGTCCAGGTCGCCGTCGCCCTCGAGGTCGGCAAGAGCGACGGACCTCACGATCCCGCTCGATTCGAGGCTCGGGCGGAGACCGACCAGCCGCTCCGCGAACTGGGGCGGCACGCCCCCGAGGTTCTCGAACCAGACGACCTCGCCCGTGGCGCTCGATCCGCCGGCCGCGATGTCCGGGTCGCCGTCGCCATCTATATCGCCCGTTGCTACGGTCCGGGGGGAGATGAGTTGCTGGGTGATCGTGTGCTCGACGGTGAAACCAGGATCGACGTCGCAGTTGTTCTCGATCCAGATCAGCCGCCCGGTGCCCGCTTCGGTCGCGACCAGATCCAGATCCCCGTCGCCGTCGAGATCCTCGAGAACACCCGACGACAGCGTGCCGGTCGATGCCACCGGGGGGCGGGCATCGAACCGGATGTCCTGCCCGTGACAGGCACGGGCCAGCATGGCCGCCCCGGCAGCAAGCCAGAGCGTGCGCGCAAGTTGAGTCGAGCCCTTCATCGGAGTTCCTGCCCAAGGACGACGTTCACAACGTATCTGGAATCGCCCGGCACCTGCGACGCGGATCTCCGAATTTGCCAAAGGAATCAGGATTGGTACGGGGAATGTGCGGATGCGCCCCGCATTTTCTGAGTCCGGTGTCGCCCGGGTCGAGCGATTCCGGATGGGTCAGGGAGCCGCGTCGCTGACCCGGCCCTGAGGTAGGCTTGCAGACGGAGTAGCGGACATGGGGGTGAGGCTGATGCAGAACGAGCACACGTCTGCCGAGAACCACGAGGTCACTCGCATCCTCGACGCGGTGCGCGAGGGCGAACCGGGAGCACGCGACCAACTGATCGACGTGGTGTATCAGACGCTCCGTGAGCTCGCGGAATCGAACCGACGCAAGCTGATGTCGCAAACGCTCGACGCCGAGGCGCTGATCAGCGAGGCCTACTTCCGGGTGCTCGGCAACACCGGTGCAGACTTCGAGAACCGGCGTCACCTGTACGGCGCCTTCAGCCGTGCGATGCGCGAGATTCTCATCGATGCCGCACGGCGCCGCGACGCCCTGAAGCGAGGCGGCGACCGCCGGCGGGTCGATCTGGATATCGCGCAGATCCCCGGGGATGCCCCCACCCAGGACGTCATCCAGCTCGATACGCTGCTCGACCAGCTCGAGGCCGAGGACGCACGGGCCGCCGAGGTGGTTCGGTATCGCTGCTTCTTGGGCATGCCCGAGGCGGATATCGCCGACGTGCTCGGGATCAGCGTCCGCACCGTGCAGCGCGACTGGACGTACGCCCGCGCATTCATGAAGCGTCAGCTCGAGTCTGGGAACGGTGGCTGAATCAAGCGATCAATCGCGTGTGAAATCGATCCTCGGTGAGGCCTCGGAGCTCCCGACGGCGGAGCGTGCGGCCTTCCTCGATCAGGCCTGCGGGGACGACGCTGCGCTGCGCCGAGAGGTCGAATCCCTGCTGGCACACCTCGACGCGACCGTCGAGGCATCAGGCGGTTCCTCGGGCAGCCCGCGTGGGTCGGGCACCCGCGGAGGCGTGACGCCCAAGCGGATCGGGGCGTACACCGTCATCGGCAAGCTGGGCGAGGGTGGGATGGGCGTGGTCTACAAGGCCACGCAGGACTTCCCTCGCCGGACCGTGGCGCTCAAGGTCATCAAGCCGCACATGGCTTCCCCGCGCATCCTCGAGCGTTTCCGCTTCGAGACCCAGGTGCTCGCCAAGCTGACGCACCCGGGCATCGCGCAGATCTATGAGGCGGGCACGACACAAACCCCAGAGGGCGAGCAGCCCTACTTCGCGATGGAGCTCGTGCGCGGACGCCCGCTGATCGAGTACGCGAGGCTCCGCAACCTGACGATGCGCGAGCGGCTCGCGCTCGTGCAGCGGATCGCCGAAGCGGTGCACCACGCGCACACCCGAGGCGTCGTGCACCGGGACCTCAAGCCAGGCAACATCCTGGTGACCGAGGACGGGACGCCCAAGATCCTCGATTTCGGTGTCGCACGATCTGTCGGGGGCGAGGTGGGGGTGACCTCGCAGCGCACCGAGGTCGGCCAGTTGGTGGGCACGCTGCCCTACATGTCGCCCGAGCAGGTCGCGGGTGATCCCGACGAGCTCGATGCCCGAAGCGATGTCTACTCCCTCGGGATCGTGATGTACGAGATGCTGTCGGGCGGTCTGCCCTACGAGCTCGAGAAGAAGGTCCTCCAGGAGGCGATGCGCGTCATCCAGGAGGTCGAGCCCACGAGGCTGTCGCAGATCAGCAAGGTGTACCGGGGCGATGTCGAGACCATCGTGGGCAAGGCGCTCTCGAAGGATCGGACCCGGCGCTATCAGTCGGCCTCAGAGTTCGCGTCCGACATCTTCCGTTTCCTGAACGACGAGCCCATCACCGCGCGCCCGCCCAGCGCGATGTACCAGGTCCGCAAGTTCGCCAAGCGGCACCGTGTCATCGCGGGTGGTGTCGGGGTGGCCGCCGTCGGTCTCGCGGGCGGGCTTGGCGTCTCCCTATGGCAGCTCGGCGCCACGCGCGAGGCGAAGGATTTGCTCGCAGAGTCGAACAGTGATCTGGAAACCGCCTTGTCGCAGGTCACGACCGAACGCGACCGGGCGGAGGCGGTCATCGAGCAGCTGAACCAGCTCACTCAGGTGCTGCTCGATTACGAGGCGGCCAGCCGACGCCTGATCGGTTCGATCAGCAGCCGCCGTGTGCTGGCCGAGAACGCCAGGGATGTCCTGTCCGAGTTGCGTCGGATCACCGCGGGGACCCCCTGGGTCCGCGGCAAGCTCGCCCACGCCTATACACGTCTCGGGACGCTCTCCTGGCTGGACGCGGGCACGATCAATGCGGCCGCGGAGGACTTCGAGTCTGCCGTCGAACTGCACCGTCAGGAGCTTCAGGACCGCCCGGGCGACCCCGAGCACACGGAGGGCCTTGCCCTGAGCCTCTCGTCGCTCGCCTCGCTCTCGACGCTGCAGGGTGGGACGCAGCCCGCCATGGCGATGGTGCTCGAGGCCGAAACGCTGGCAAGCGGGGATCCGGGGCTGTCGCCGACCGCGTTCGCACAGGTGCTGCGCACCAAGGGGGCGGTGCTCCGCGAGCAGGGACGCGACGACGAGGCACTCGGAACGCTACAGCAGGCCGCCGACCTGATCCAGACCGATATCTCGCTGGACGCCCGCGATCTGCACGCGCTGATTCTCGCCGATCTCGCCGAGATCCACAGCCGAGCCACACGGGGTCAGGAAGCGCTCACTCTCATCGAGGAAGCGCTCACGACTCGGCGCGAGCTGATGGCCGATCACCCATCCGACGGCATCATCCATCGACGGATGATCACCTTGCTGAACATCTCCGCGGAGCAGCGCGAACGAGCCGGTGATCGTGAACGCGGCCTCGCGCTCCACCAGGAGCTCTTCGGACTCGCGGAACGCCTTGTCAGGCTGGACGCGGCCGACGAGTTCGCGCGGGCCAGCATGCGGAAGTCAATGCACGCCCTGTCCAGGGCCTACCAGCGCGCCGGGGAGTACGACGCCGCGGTGCGGTCGGCGGAGGCGTTCCTCCTCGCGAGCCGCACGGCGTCCGAGACCCACCCGACCGATCCCACGCTCCAACACGATGTCGCCCACGCGCACGAGCTCCGCGGCGATCTCCTGCGGGCCGGCGCTCGCCAGCTGGAAGCCCCTGGCGACTCGATCGAACAGATCGAATCGGCGATCGGGGACTATCAGGAATCGATCGCAGGCCTCCGCTGGATGCTCGCGGGCGCACCAGGACGCGCCGAATGGCGCCGCGACGAGGCCCGCGTTGCGCTCAAGATCGCCTTCGCGACCTCGTCGCTGGGGGGGTTCGTGGGCGAGGAGGAGCAGGAAGCCACGCTCGGGCGGACGATCGAGGCGTACGAGGCCGCGTCCGGCCTCTACCTCACGCTGATCGCCGAGGACCTCGCGGACGAGCCGACACTGAATCGCGGCGCTCGCTGCATTCGGAGCCTCGGGTACCTGTATCTCGAGGCCGGACGACCCGCTGAGGCTTACGAGCGATTCCAGCGTGCCGATGAGATTCACCCGCTCCGCCAGGCGCACGCCGCATTCAACAAAGCCAGAGCCGCGGCCGACCTCGGGAGACTCGAAGAAGCCAGAGAGCACCATGCGCAGGCCCTCGAGTGGAGCCGCGAAGGTCGGTCTCGCTACCGCGACACCGAGCGGCGTGAGGCGGAGCTGGCCGAGATCGAGGCGTTCACGGTCTCGGAGTAGCTCCGGTGTGATCCGGTTGCCGGATACCAGCACGCGCGCACGAAAGAGCCGCCCCAGGATCGATCCCGGGGCGGCTCTGAATCGGAATCTCGGACCGCGTATCAGACGCAGAGGTTGAAGTTGACGATCCAGGCATTGAAGTCGGCGGGGGTGACCACTCCGTCGCAGTTCTGATCGGCTGCCGGGTCGTTGTTGTTGAAGGCGATGATCCATGCGTTGAAGTCGGCTGGGTTCACGACGCCGTCGTTGTTGACATCCGCCAAGTCGCACGGATCACACGGATCGACGACCTCGGCGCAGATCTCGAGGGCGTCGATGTTGCCCGCGCGGTCGGCGGTCGGGATGTCCGCGACGCCGACCTGACTACCGAAGAGGTACACCGCGAAGGCCCCGGTGAAGTCGGTGAAGAAGATGGTCGAGCCATCGACGGGCAGCCCCATGGCGCGGATGGCATCGAGCGAGGCCGACCGCTCGCTGAGCGAGAAGAGGGCGTAGTCACGCCCGGGCTCGGCCCGGCGCTGCCCGTTCGGGTCGTCGGGGTTCGCGACGTCGCCGAAGTCCCAGACGACCAGGCCGTCGACATCATCGAAGAGCTCGAGCTGCGGGTTGGGCGGGAAGCCCATCATGTCCAGACCGAGCAAGGGGGCGGGGGCCCAGGGGGTCATCGAGCCGCCCGGAAGACCCTTCGGGACCGCGAAGATGTCCGCGGCGCTCACGCCGACGGGAAAGGCACTCGCCGGGGGGATGCTGAAGAAGTAGTCGATCTCGGTGATCGCGTCGCCATCGAGATCCAGGTTGGGATCGGGCAGGACGTTGTATGCGTCGACGTTGTCGTGCTCGCCCGGGGCAATGGGCGGAGCCGGATCGATCGAGGGCGTCGGCACGCCCGCGACCAGCCCGAGGTCGAGTTCGTCGATCTCAAGCAAGTTCATGCCAGGGGCACCCGGGGCGGCGGTCGGGAGCAGCCCGACGAACCCGCCCCCGCCCAGCGACCCTACGAACACACCCGGGTTCGGGAACAGCCGTTCTGAGACGAAGATGTCGCCCGGCTGCTGGTTCAGGCTGAACTGCTTGGCGAGGTCGGTGCCGAGCAGGCCATCGGTAGCGCGATCGACGCTAAAGCGGATGTTCATTTCCTGCGAGACGTCCGGGTGGAAACGCTCGTGATCCGCGCTGAGCGCGTTGAGGTACGTCCCCGCGGGGGGAACGACATCCAGAGTCGGGAACGGCCCGCCTGGGAAACGGAGAATGTCGCCATCCGTGTACGCGGAGAGCGGGTTGATCAGCGAGGGCGAGGGCCCGACCAGGCCCGCAACGACGGGTGGGAGAAAGAGCCCGAACGGGTCTTCCGCGGAGAACAGCCCGGCGAACGGGGCCGAGGTCAGCGGTGCGGACGGGTTGTCGTCGAGGCTGAAGGACTGGGCCGACACCGAGCCTGTGGCGATCGTCAGGGTGAGTGCGGTGCTCATCGTGCGGTTCATGGTGTTCTCCGGAAGTGGTTGGTTCTGGGGGAGGGCCGGGGCCCGTTTCCCACACATCCGGAGTCCGCCGATACGAACGACGCCATCTGAGCACAAAAAACAGCGAGCGGCACACGCCGCTCGCTGTGAGGAACACCTTTCCGACTTGCCGCGATCAGCGCGCCTGGAGCGTCACCTCAAGCGTGACCTCCTCACCATCGCGGAGAACCCCGATGTTGACCACGTCGCCCGGCTCGTGCTGGCCCAGCAGGGGCATCCAGCTCTGGACGTCGGAGAGCTTCTGGCCGTCCCAGCGGACGAGACGGTCGCCAGGCAGGACGCCGGCGGTGTCGGCCGATCCACCCTCGCTGACGGAGGCGACGCCGATGCCCGGCCCGTCCGAGCCGTAGCCGGGCGAGATGCCGAACCGTACGCGGATGTCGCTCATGACGGTGCGCTGCGGGTTGCGGTTCCCGGCGGAAACCAGCTCGGGCTTCTCGCTGGATGCCAGGATCATCATGAAGTCGTGGTAGAGGTGGCAAGTCTGCGTGGCGCCCTCGGTGTTGAGCTTCCAGACGACGTCTTCCGGGGTGTGGTAGTCCTCGTGGAAGTCGGCGATGATCGAGAACAGCACAGGCACGCCCCGCGACAGGAACGAGCTGTGATCGGAGGCCCCGTTCATCGACGACGGGATCACGAGCTCGAGCTCGGTCCGGTCCATCGCGGGCTGGAGGAGTTCCTGAAGGCCCAAGCCGGTCTCGAGACCCGACAGCAGCAGGCGGTCGTTCGTGATGCGCCCGATCATGTCGAAGTTCGCCATGAGCGCGTGGTCGTCGAGCGGGGCGATCGGGTTGTTGACGTAGTACCGCGATCCGTTCAGACCCGACTCCTCGGCATCGAAGCAGATGAACACGATCGAGCGGGCGTCCGCGTCCTCTGGGAGCTGGTCGTACGACCGCTTGAGCAGGTCGGCGAGCAGCAGCACGGCCGCGGTGCCCGAGGCGTTGTCGTCCGCGCCGGGGTGCAGCTTGCCCGAACCCCAGCGTGAGCCGAAATCGCCCATGCCGATGTGGTCGATGTGCCCGCCCACGACGAGCCACTCGTCCGCCAGATCGCCGCGGCCCCAGAGCACGCCCCCGACGTTCTCGGCGTACACCACCTCGCGGTCGACATCGGCTTCGAGCACCGTGCCGTCGCCAAGCGAGATGACCGAGCCGCCCTCGTTCGCGGAGGCGATCGCGTCCTGAACCGACGCCCCGGTCGCGGCCTCGACCCAGCGGGTGCCGGCTTCTTGTGAGAGCATCAGCACGGGCTTCTCCCCGCTGCTGCCCTGACCGCGGAACGCGTCGAGACGCTCCACGCGGCTGTCGGCGGCACCCGGAGTGTTGATGATGACCACTGCCTCGGCTCCACGGCCGAATGCTGCGGCCAGCTTGCCGTCGAACGAGGCCCGGTTGCTCCACCCGCTGCCCTCGGTCCACTGGCTCATGCCGTCCTCGTTCATCGGCTCGAAGCGGAACATCACGGCGACCTTGCCCGTGAGGTCCGTGTCCGACGCGTACGAACTGAACCCACCCGGGCCATCGTCGATCGAGTAGCCCACGAGCACGGCCTCGCCTTCGACGCGCCCCTCGCCGCCCAGGCCAGTCACCACGAAGTCGTCCTCGTGCTCGAACGTCAGCCCGCTGCCCGCGAGTTCCGCGGCGACCACCTCGATCCGTCCCCCGAGCGGGAAGGGCTGTCGCCATGAAGCGAACGGCTCCTCGACCTCTGTCCCATCGGCAGCGGTGATGGCCTCCGGGAACGCGGGGTCGAGCCCATACTTCTCGAACGCGGTCTCCGCGTACTGGCGGGCGATCTCGGCGCCGCGGGATCCGGGCACCCGCCCTTCCATGAAGTCGTTGGCCAGGTAATAGACATGCTGGGTGTACACCCGGTGATCGGCCTCGAAGTTCAGAACGTCGCTCTCGGTCTGAGCATGGGCGAGCGTGGGAGTCGCGACGAGCATCGCAAGGGGCAGGGTTCTGTGCATCGAGTCGTCTCCTGGCTGTCGATTGAATGATGGGTGAGGCCAGCGGGCCCGAACCCTCGTGTGGTGTATACCGTCTGAATGACAGGCGGATGCTAGCATCATGCCGCCGCGAAACAGGCCTTTCATGCTCGCACGATGGTTCACAATCCTGCTTCTGGCCTTCGCACCGTGCTCCGCGGCGGAGGTCGGCGGGCGCCACCCGCAGGACGGCCCGCACACCGACATCCGGATCACGGTATCCGACCGCGATGTCCGGATGACGGTCGGGCTCAATCTCCCCTTTCTCGACGAAGCCATCCCCACGCAGCGGGAGACCACGACCTCGGTCGCCGAGAGCGAAGAGGCGATGGTCGAGGATGCGTTCCGCAGGCTGATCGCCCAGGACACGGTGCTGACCATCGACGGCGTCAGGGTCGCCCCGGTGATCGAACGCCTCGAGATCGAGCGGCTCTCGGAGGACAGCCTCTATCTGTTCCCGAATTCGGGGCGTTCCGCGCTCACCCGCTTCAACGCGGTTGCGGTGTACCCATGCAAGACGCCGCCGCGGACCGTCTCGATCCGTTGGGCGCACTACCCGCCAAGTGCCCTCAGCAGCACGTTCGAGGAAGTGGGGGATACGCCGCCTCCGATGGTGATTGACGCGCAGCTGAAGGCCGAGGGGCGGGTGCGGATCCTGCGGTTCAGCGAGACCGATCCCGAGCGGACCTGGTCCGCGGGGGGCGACACCCCCGAGACCGCGGTCGAGGCGCTCCCTGCGATCGAGGTCGACCTTGGGCGGCCGGTGCCCGTTCTGTCGCTCGGAGTGGTCTTCATCGCTCTGGGCGCTGGCGTCGCGGCGCTCGTCCTGCGCCGGCGAGTCATGGCGACTGCGATCGTGCTCGTCGGACTCGGGGCGGGAGCCGCGATGACGGGCGTGGGCGACTTCCGGTTCGGACACCCCACGATCCCGGAGGACCGGGCTGTGCAGCTGTTCGCAGTCCTGCATTCGAACATCTACCGGGCGTTCGACTTCACGTCTGAGAACGACATCTACGACACGCTCGCGATCAGCGTCACGGGCGACCTGCTGGATTCGCTCTACAAGCAGATCCGTCTGGGCCTCGTGCAGGCGGAGAACGGCGGGGGCGTCGGGCGGGTGACCGCTCTCGAGCTCCGGACCGCGGAGATCATGTCGCTCTCACGTCACACCGAAGGCGTCGCGTTCGAGGTGTACGCGGAGTGGGAGGTCGAGGGCACCGTCTATCACTTCGGTCACTCGCACGCGAAGCAGACGCCCTACGCGGGCATCTTCCGTGTGACGCAAACACCCGAGGGGTGGCGCATCGATCAGGCCGAGCCGCGCGAGCGCGAACCGCTCCTGGCGATGCCGGGCGAGCTGTGAGCCCGCCACCGCTCCGAGTCGAGGGGATCGAATTCCGTCACGAGGGAACGGACGGGTTCTCGATGCGTCTCGATCTGCTCGAGGTCGGGTCGGGTGAGGTCGTCGCGCTGGTCGGCCCGAGCGGCTCTGGCAAGAGCACGCTGCTCCAGCTGATGAGCGGCGAGTTGGTGCCGCAATCCGGTTCGGTCACCCTCGCGGGCGAGCGGATCGACAACCTGCCAGACGCGCGGCGCCGGGCCGCGCGGCGCACGTCGATCGGTGTAGTTGCACAGACGCTCTCGCTGATCGACTATCTGAACGGGCTGGAGAACATCCTGCTCGTCGCGATGATGCAGGGGCACGCACGCGCTTCGCGGGGTCGCGCACACGAGCTTGCTCGTTCGCTGGACGTCGAGCACGTGCTTGCCCGGCGCCCGAATCGCATGTCGCAGGGTGAGCGCCAGCGCATCGCGATCTGCCGTGCGTTGCTCCTGCGCCCCCCGGTGCTGCTCTGCGACGAGCCGACGGGGAATCTCGATGCCGCGAGGGGTGAGCGCGCGGTCCGCCTCATGCTGGACGCTGCCCGGTCGGACGGCTCGGGAGTGCTCATCGCGACACACGACGAGCGGCTCCTGCCTCTGGTCGACCGGGTCGTCTCGCTCGGATCGCTCATGACCATCGGGGAGCACGGGTGATGTGGCAGATCCGGCTCGCTCGGCAGTACGCGCGGCGGAACCCTGTGCAGACGCTCCTGCTCGCGGTCTCGATCGCGGTGACGCTGTCCATCCCGGTCGCCAGCCGCCTCATCGTGGACCGATTCGAGCAGCGCATGACGCGCCAGGCCGATGCCGTGCCGGTCGTGGTCGGCCCGCGCGGCAGCCGGTTCGACCTCGTGCTCGCGTCGGTGTTCTACCGATCGCCGCCCGATCGGACCGTGTCGATGGCCGTCGTGGACGAGCTTGGCACGGTCCCAGGCGTCGACGCAGTCCCGCTGAGCACCCGGTTCACGGCGCGGGGACGCCGGCTCGTGTGCGCCGGGTACGACCTCTTCGATCGGCTCGGGCTCCGCGCCGCCGAGGGAACGCTGCCGCTGCTCGTTGGCGACGCGACGCTGGGATCGGCGGCGGCCCAGAGCCTCGGGCTCGGAGTCGGAGACACGATCTCGAGCGATCGCCACGAGCTCTTCGATCTCTCCGTTCCTCCGCCCATCACCATGACCGTGTCGGGCATCCTGGAACGCACCGGGACGAGCGCGGACGAGGCGGTGTTTGCCTCGATCGAGACCGCCTGGCTCATCGGCGGCCAGTCGCACACCCACGAGAACGCACAGGATCTCGAGGCCGACGACCTGATCGCCGCATCCGACCGCGCGATCACGGTCAAGCCCACGCTCGAGACCGAGACGCGCATCACCGAATCCAACGTGCTGACGATTCACGGGCATCACGCGCGCGATCAGCTCCCGCTCACGGCGGTGTTGATGTTCGCCAACGAGGCGAAGCCGCTCACGATCGGGGCGGCCCGATTCGAAGGGCACGAATCGATTCAAGCCGTACTGCCGGGCGAGGTCATCGACGAGATGATGGACACGGTTGTCCGGGTGCAAGTGGTCTTCGACGCGATCGTGGGCGTGCTCGCGACCGCAACGGTTCTGCTCGTGCTTCTCACGACATCGCTCGCCGCCAGGCTCCGCAGGCGTGAGTTTGCGATTCTGGAGAGCGTCGGTGCCCCTCGCCTGTTCAGACCGACGCTTCTGCTGCTGCAACTCGCCTTCGTGTCGGTTGTCGCTCTCATGCTGACCACAGCACTGGTCTGGGGGGCGGACCAGGTGCTCAGGCGGGTGCTGACCCTGTGACTGCAACAACAGAAACGGCCCCGCTCTGAGACGAGCGGGGCCGTGTGTTCTGCGAATACCTTATGGGTTGCAGGTCGGCCCGTTCGTGCCCTGGTTGAAGGCCAGGATCCAGCCGTTGAAGTCGGCCGGGGTCACGAAGCCGTCCTGGTTGGTGTCGGCGATCAGGCTGCCGTTGTTGAAGTTGAGGATCCATCCGTTGAAGTCGGCGGGGGTGACAAGGCCGTCGCCGTTCTGATCGGCGCAGAGGCGGTCGTCCGGGATGACAGCGTCGGCCGCGGCGAGATCGGCCATTGTGACAGCGTCGGCGTTGGTCCCGCCCGGGCCGTCGGTCATGTCCATGCAGCGCATGGCCTCCGTCGCGTTGAAGTCGCGCCCCTCCCACGCATAGCACTGGAAGGGCTGGTTGGTGTCTGGGTCGATGATCGGCTGGCCCTGGTCATCGACGCAATCGACACGGTCGTCGAGCGTGGCGCCGACGCGCCCCTGGATGATCGCGAGGTCGTCCGTGTCCGCGTCGCCATCGAAATCGAAGTCGGCTGTGACGAAGCGGAATTGCGTGATGCCGAAACGGGCGTCGTCGTTGAAGGTACCCGGGGTCAGGTTGAACCCGCTCTCGGTCGGGAGCCCGGCGTCGGTCACGAGCACGATGTCATCGAACAGGAACGGGCCTCCAGGCGACTGAGAACAATCGCCTTCGTCCATGGGCGAGGGCGGACAGTCGTACAGCGGGCCGTTCGGATCGGTCGGGCCCTTCGGCAGCGCCATGTCGCCGACATCGAACCCGTACTCTGGCAGCTCGCTCAGCGTTGCGGGAAGCCGGAGGATCTCGCCGTAGACCCACTCCTCATCGGCGCTGCGCGTCGAGACGACCGTCATCGAGCTGTTGATGCGGTTGCCGGCGTTCGGGTTGGTGCCGAAGTAGTTCACACGGCTCACGGCGTCGGGGTCGAAGCCGGGGGTGTTGGAGATCTCCTGATCGCTCGAGCGGACATACTCCTTGCCTCCGTTGTCGCTCCAGGCGATGTCGTCAACGATCTGGAGCGGGTCGACCTCGAATGCCCCGGCGCCCTCGGTTCCGAAGTCAAGCTTGCCATCGAAGTTGGTGTCTGGATCGGGCTCCTTGCGGAAGCTGTAGCCCGGCTCGTAGATGCTCACGCCGCCCGCGATGGAGTGATTCGGGCGCCCTCGCACCAGCAGATACGTCGAGCTGTCGCCGTTGGCGAGGCTGCCCGCGGTGTCGGTCGTCGGGATGTGCTGGGTGTCGTAGTCGGAAACGGTTGCGTTGGCGTCGGCGAAGACGAAGGCGTCACCACCCGAGTCGTTGACAAGAACCAGGAACCCGTCCGAGCCCAGCGAGAGCCCATCGAGCGTGAACGCCTCATCGATCTCGGCAACTGTGTTGGCGATGCCATCACCGTCGGGATCGGCGCCGCCCTTGAAAAGGCCGATCGCGTAGCCGGTCAGATCCATGTTGGGCTTGCCGTAGAGCTCGATGTACTCCCAGTCCGACTCGGCGCCGGGGGGGTCTTGAATGATCTCGTTGATGACGACCTGCCCCTGGCCCGCGCCGGCGGCCAGGAGCAGCGCGGCGGCTGCGGGAATGCGGCTCTTCATGGTGTGATCTCTCATCTCGCGGTTGTGAAAAGGAAAACGAATCAACAGGCGGCCCTGTGCTAGCCGCGTGGTTCCTTGCCCGTGCGTACGTCGCCCACGAACACCTCGCCAGGCGGGAAGTCGGGGTAGACGAGTTCGTTGCCCTCGCCGGCCTCGGGGTCACGAGGACCGAACTCCTTGTCTCCGTCGGTGTCTCGGTAACTGCTGACGTGCCCGTCGGCGAACATGAGGTTCCCGATGCCCTTGTCGTGACCCTTGTCGCCGCCGAACTGGAAGCCGCCGCGCCCGTGCGCAGGGCCGAAGTCGGTGAAGTCTGCCATGATGCGAGCCCGGTCGCCCGTGAGCCTGCGGAGCGGCGGATCGCCGAGCGCCTTCGCGGCGGGGATCTGGTTGCCGTCATAGAGGATCAGATCGCTGAGCGTGTCGACCCGCCCGTCGCCGAGGAAGACCACGCGAGCCGGCGAAACGCTGCCCAGGTACCGCGTCGACAGTGGTCCGATCCGCTCGAGCGCTCCCGAGAGCGCGGCCGGGTTGTTCCAGCCCGTGTGCGCCATGTGCCACGTCTGCGTGTAGTTGGTGTTGAACCCACGGTCGATCAGTTCGCGGTCTCGCCGTTCCTCGTCGTACGCCATCGCGTCGGGCCAGATCTCCTCGTTCAGGCGGTCCAGGATCAGGTTCTGGCTGAAGCGCGCCGGGCTCGATGGGCACAGCATCTCGCCCGGCACCGCGTACTCGCCGTTGACCATGTCGGCAACCCAGCCCGCCTCATCGATCGGGCCGTAGCCCCGACCGGATCGCGGGTTGGTAGGCATGCGGTTGTCGAAGGGGCCCGAGCTGAACACGCCCTTGTTGTCGACGGAGTACGTATTCGCCGCGATGCCGAGCTGCCGGAGATTGCTCGCGCAGGCAACCTTCTTCGCCGTCGCGCGAGCCGCGCCAAGCGATGGCAACAGAATCCCAATGAGCAGCGCGATGATCGCGATCACAACAAGCAGCTCGATGAGCGTGAACGCCCGAGTTTGGCGGTCGGTCATGGTGCGATGGTCTCCTGGGGCACGAATGTAGCCGAGTAGCGTCTGGTATGCCCGTCGGTTGTCTCGACAACTCACCCTACCGACGGAGAACAGTCGATGCTTTGCGCAACCTTAACGCTGTGATGCCTTCATGAGACCTTCACGCAGCGACGACCCGAAGCAGCGTCCGCTATCGCTAGGCTAAACAGCTGTAACCGGAGCGGTCGTTCGTTCCGGGATAGAGAGACAGACGCAGCTCGCAATCGCTCGCGCGACAGCGCGGGTCAGCAAGGAGAGACAGACATGATTCGTAGCGCGATCGTTGCTTCGTTCGTTGCGTTGGCCGGCACCACAGTCGCTCAGGTCCAGATCACCGAGATCTACCCGGGCATCACCGGTGAGGACGGCACCAACGACTGGTTCGAAATCACCAACACCAGCGGTGCCAACCTCGACACGGGCACCCTCTTCTGGGACGACGACGACCCCGACCAGGCCGACGGCGCCACCCTCGATAGCTTCATGCTCGCTCCCGGCGAGTCTGCGATCTTCCTGATCGCCGACAACCTCGGCGATGTCACCGACGACGTCAACTTCTCGAACGTCATTACCGAGTTCGAGTCCGTCTGGGGCGCGATCGCCAACGTCGGCATCACCAACGGCGGCGGCAACCTGAGCCAGAACGGTGATTCCGTCAACATCTCGTTCGACGGAGGCCTGACCTTCCCCGTCAACGCCGCCTTCGGGAGCGGCTTCGCCAACACCGGCGCCACCATCGAGTTCTTCGGAAGCCCGGCTGATTCGGTCCTGGGCGTCAACGGCGCGTTCGAGTCGCTCCCGTTCTTCAACGACAACATCGGCGACGCCAACGATCAGTACACCCTGATCGGCTCGCCCGGCATCGTCCCGGCCCCGGCTTCGGCCGCCCTGCTGGGCCTCGGTGGCCTCGCCGCCGCGCGTCGCCGTCGCTGAGTCGAACCCAATTCGCAGAGTTCAGGAAGAGGCCGCCGCGCTGTCCCTACACCGCGGCGGCCTTTCGTATCTGATCGACATGGGACATTGGAGCTCGGAAGCCGAACAAGAGCCTGGTCCGAATACGCCGGGCTGACGCAGTCTCTTGGCGATCATCCACCGTGCCTGCCGTGGGTTGGGGGCTGTCGGTTAGACTATCGGCGATGGGTACTCCGCTGTCCGATGATGTCGTTGTTCGTGCCACGACCCTGCTCGGACAGTTCTCGGCCGGAGATACTCATGCCGCAGACAGCCTGACCCCGCTTCTGTACGACCGCCTCCGTCAACTCGCGGGGTCCATGCTCGCGTCCGAGAGGGCCGATCACACGCTCCAGCCGACCGCGCTCGTGCACGAGGCCTATGTGAAGCTGATCGACCAGCGAGCCGTCTCGGCTGGCGATCACGCCGCCTTCATGGGGCTCGCCGCGACCGTGATGCGTCGAGTGCTGGTTGATCATGCCCGAGCTCGCAATCGTTTGAAGCGCGGCGGCGACCGGCAACGCGTTGCTCTCGAGGACCCGGCAGACCGGCCCGGGAACGAGGCTGAGAGCTCGCTCGATGTCGAGGCGCTCGATGCCGCCCTCGTGAAGCTCGGTGACCTCGACGAACGCAAGGCGAGGCTGGTCGAGTTGAGGTTTTTCTGCGGCGTCGATGAGCGTGCCGCTGCCGAGATGGTCGGGATCTCTCGCGCGACAGCGTCTCGCGAGTGGCGGATGGCAAGGGCGTGGCTGATGCGTGAGCTCGAACAGGCGGCAGACGAATGACGGCGGACTCTGACCGATTCGGTGCGCTCGACCGGCTCTTCCAGGCGGTCTGCGATCTCCCCCCGGCGCAGTGGGAAGCCAAGCTCCTCGAGCTGGAGCCCCGTGATCAGTCCATCCGGAGCGAGGTGCTCGAGCTTCTGGCCGCCGAGTCAGGCCCGGGCGGTGGCCTCTCGCCCGAAGCGGTGCAGAGCCGCATGAGCGAGGCGTTCACGGGAGGAGTGCGCGACCCCAAAGAGATCGCGGGTTACCGTGTGATCGATCGTCTCGGGATCGGCGGCATGGGCGTGGTCTACAGCGCTGAGCAGCAGTCGCCTCGACGCCAGGTAGCGCTCAAGCTGCTCCGCCCGGGGATCGCGACGCCGGACCTGGTGCGGCGGTTCCAGTTCGAATCAGAAGCACTCGGTCGCCTGCGCCACCCCTCGATCGCGCAGGTCTATGAGGCAGGTGTCGCCGCGACCGATGCCGGACCACAGCCGTTCTTTGCGATGGAGCTCGTCCAGGGGCGTTCACTAAAGGCATGGGCGCGCGAACGGACCGTGAAAGAACGCCTTGCGATGGTGTCCGATCTGTGCAACGCGGTGCAGCACGCGCACGCGCGAGGCGTGATGCACCGCGATCTGAAGCCCGCGAACATCATGGTGACCGACGAGGGGCTGGCAAAGGTGCTGGACTTCGGCGTCGCACGTGCCGTCGACGCTGAGGCGGGCCCGCACACTCTCGCGACATCGGCCGGGCAGTTGGTGGGGACGTTGCCCTACATGAGCCCCGAGCAACTGTCTTCTGATCCGCGCGAGGCGGACACGCGGTCGGACGTCTATGCACTTGGCGTGATCCTGTTCGAGCTGCTCACCGGGCGAACGCCGCACGAGACCGAAGGGCTGGGCCTGCTCGAGGCTGCCGACGTGATCCGCGACCGGGATGCCGCCCGCTTGGCTAGCGTCGACCCGAAGTACCGTGGCGACATCGACATCATCACAAGGAAGGCGCTCGAGAAGGATCGCGACCGGCGGTACCAGACCGCGGCGGAACTCGGGGACGACATCAGGCGGTACCTTGAAGGTCAGACGATCACTGCGCGCCCCGCGAGCGCGGTCTACCAGCTGAGCCGGGTTGCGAAGAGGCATCTGCCGGTCGCGATCGCGTCGTGCGTGGCGCTCGTGGCGCTGATCGTCGCGGTGGTCGGTGTGTCGCTCGCGCTCCGCGACTCGGTCGTGCAGCGGGCCGAGGCCGAACGGCGAGCCTCGATCGCCGAGGCCATCACAGGCTTCTTCAACAACGACGTGCTCGCGGCCTTGGAGCCCAACCAACTCGGGCACGAGGCGACGGTACGCGAGGCTCTCGATCTGGCCGCCGAACGCCTCCCCGGGCGGTTCGAGGACGAGCCCGTGACCGGCGCGGCGATCCGCAACAACATCGCCAACGTGTACCACGTGCTCGGACGGTTCGAACCCGCTGCGGCGATGGCCGCCGAGTCGCGTGACATGTTCCTCGCCGAGCTGGGCGAGTCGCACGAGCTGACCCGCCTCGCCCAGCAGGACGTGGGCTCGATTCTGCGTGACATGGGGCGGTTCGATGAGGCACGCAGTGCCCTGACCGAGGCGCTCGAGATGCGTGAGCGCACGATCGGTCCTCGCGCGACGGAGACACTCGAGAATCTTGTCATGCTTGCCGAGCTCGAAAGGGACGGGTTCAACGATTACGACGCCGCGTCCGGGTGGCTGGATGAGTACGACCGGCGGAGCAAAGGCCAGTTCGACGCGGACGACCCGGTCGCCGTGTATGCCGAGATGACCCGGGGGGGCATGGCCCTGGCGGCCCGTGACTACGAGACCGCAGCAGCCGCCTACGCGCAGGTCGCCGAGGCGCGAGAGCGGATCTACGGCGACACCCACAGCGGCACGCTGACGGCGTGGGCCAACCTCGCCGTCGCGTACGAGGCCCTCGGGCGCTACAGCGACGCGGAACCGATCTATCTGCGCGTGCTCGAAGTCGAAGAGCGGATGGGCGGCAAGGACAACCCAGACCGCCTGCCGACCGCCCACAACCTCGCGTTCCTCTACGAGAGCATGGGGCGGTACGAGGAGGCCGAGGAGCTGTTCATCGACACGCTCGAGCGGTGCCAACGCGTGTTCGGCCCGGTCCACCCGGGCACGCTCACCTGCGTGCAGAGCCTCTCGTCGCTGTACCGGAGCACCGACCGGCTCGGGCTCGCGGTCGAGACGCTTGAGAAGGCGTACCAGGAGGCGTCCGCCGAGCTGGGCGAGACCGCACCCCCGGTGCTCGAGATGGCGCCCAAGCTGGGCGTGATGTACACCGAGCTCGGGCGCGCCGAAGACGGTGAAGCGGTCTTCGCGAGCGCCGTGCCCGCGGCACGCGAGCTGCTGCCTCAGGGCCACCCGTTCCTCGGGTCGATGCTCTCGCAGTGGGGGGTTGCGCTCCACAGGCTCGGGCGGACGGACGACGCGATCGCCAAGCTGACCGAGGCGTACCAGATCTTCTCCGAGGCGCCTGGTCAGGAGCAACGCGCCGACGCCCGTGTTGCCGCGAACCGCCTTGCCGCGGTGTACGACGACCTTGACGACACGAGCAAGGCAGATGAGTGGCGCCGCTTCGGCGAGAGCCCGGAGTCTTCGGCTCGGTAGACGCGCCGTGTGCGAATCGTGGACACCCCTCTGCGCCGAACGCAGCCAAGCGTACGAGATCGTGCGAGCGTTGCTTGTGAGTCCCGAGAGCGAGCGCAGCCAGTGATGCACAGCTCCGAGTGCTTGGCGGGTTCTGACAGAACCGGCTAATCTGTACGCGCATGGATCCCACGGAAGAACTGAATAGCCCCGCCCGGATTCGAACCGGGGACCGAGCGATTATGAGTCGCCAGCTCTGACCGCTGAGCTACGGGGCCTCCGCGATGCCACAGGGTACGCGGGTCTCGTCAGAGCGTCTTGAGGTACTCGAGCAGGGCCCTTCGGCTGGGGGCGTCCAGGTCGTCCGCGAACGTGTGCCCGGCGTTGCCGAACCCGGGGACCGTCGTGTCGTAGACGTCGGTCCCGTCCCGATCGGTCGCCTCGTGCAACCATCCCACGTTGTCCAGGTCGTAGGCGTGGGCGTCGGTCGAGAACGAGCGTGTCCAGCGCGCGGGGCGTCGCGTGGAATCGAGCACGCCGAGCAGGGTGGGCACGGATCCGTTGTGGAAGTAGGGGGCCGTCGCCCAGACCCCGTCGAGCGGGGGGGCAATGTAGGCGGACTCGGGCGCCGCGTAGGCGGCGCCGTCGGCCGCGAACCAGCTTCGGTTGAACCAATCGATCAGGCCGCTCTCTCGGAGCGTCTGTGCGTAGAGCGGGTCCGTTCCCACGATCTCGGTGGGCACGAGCAGGTTCGGGTAGGTCTCGTCGTCGCCGTACGTCCCGTGGCACGAGGCGCATCGGTTCAGGAAGATGCCTTCGCCCAGAGCCGCGAGCTGCGCATCGACCGGCTCGGGGTACTCCGGGGGCTCGAGCGTCATGAGGTAGGCCATCAGATCGCGCATGCCGGGCTGGATGGCCTCGGCTTCGTCCGCGTCCTCGATGAGAACCATGCCGATCTGCTGGATCAGTCTCGCGAAGTCGCCCCGCCCCATGGCGTTGTAGTACAGGGCGTGCTTCTTCCTCAGGTTCCAGAGCGGGGGCACGTCGGACGCGATCACGGTGTCGGCGATCTGGAAAGCGGGCTCGTCGACGCGTTCGAGCGTGCGCGGGTCGCGGCGGGCGGCGCTGACCTCCTCCAGGCGGAACGCGGGGTTCAAGCCCCGGAACGGTGCCGCGGTCTTGCCCTCGAGCTTGGCGGCGCCCTCGAGGAACAGCTCCACCTCGCGCAGGGCCTCCGGGTTGTTGGAGAGCATGAAGCTCGCGAGCTGTTTCGTGCGGGCGGTCGCCCCCGTTCCCGGGGTCCAGTCGCGGGTGGTGTTGCCCAGCCCGATCACGAACTCGCCCCGGAACATGGTGGCGTGGCAGCCCAGGCAGTTCACCCCAGAAACGACCTCGACGCCCCGGTGCGAGACGTACTGGTTCATGTCGATCGGCACGGACGGGTCGACGCCCAGGCGCTCGATCGGGGTATCGGGGTTCGGCCCGAGGGCTGTGAGAGCGCGCCAGAGCTGGATCGGGATTCCCGCGCCGACGTAGCCGCCGTGGAGCAGGTAGTCGCGTCCTCGCTCTGGATCGCCCGGAGGCTGCTCGGACGCGGGGACCGCCATCACTTGGGGGAGTGGCTCTGGTGGCTCGTCTCGCTGCCCAGACGCGGTCGATGCGATACAGACCGCCCCCAGCAACCGGACAGCGTGGAACGCCCCTTGCCTCACTTGATGAACAGCATGTCGCGGTAGGTCGGCAGCGGCCAGAGATCCGCGGACACGACACCTTCAAGTTCGTCGCCGAGCTCGCGGAGGTCGTCCATGCGCGACTTGACGCGATCGCGGACGTGCTCCGCGGCCTTCTTCGGATCGTCCGGGAAGCCCTCGTTGGCGTCCGCGAGCTCCGCGATCGCGGCCTTGAAGCGAGCGATGAGGCCGACAAGCTCGTCGAGCGACTCACGCTCGCCCGTGGACTCGACGCCGACCGACTCGGCTGCCGCGATGGCCTCCGCAACGCGCTGCTGCTCGAGGCGTGCCGCCGGCAGGATCGAGGCGCGGGCCAGCTCGAGCATGGTGCCGACCTCGATCTGAATCTGCATCACGTACTTCTCGAGGAAGATCGTCGTGCGGCTCTCGACCTCCTGCTTGGTGAGGATCTTGAGCTTCTTGAACAGAGCCACCTTGGACCGCGAATTCAGCACGGGTATGGCGTCGGCGCTCTCGCGCAGGTTTGGCAGGCCCCGCTCGTCGGCCTCGTCGTGCCAGGCCTGCGCGTAGTTGTCCCCGTTGAAGATGATCGCCTTGTGCTGCTTGACGACCTTCTTGAGGACCGTGCGGACGGCGGCCTGTGTCTTGGCGGGGGTGGGGGACTTCCCTGCCGAGGCCTCCAGCTCGTCGGCGATCTCACCGATCGACTCCGCGATGATCGTGTTCATCACCGTGACGGGCCACGCGGCGGTCATCGCGGAACCAACGGCTCGGAACTCGAACTTGTTGCCCGTGAACGCGAAGGGAGAGGTGCGGTTGCGATCGCCCGAGTCTCGCGGGAGCTGCGGCAGCGTGAGCGCGCCCAGATCCATCTGCCCCCCCTTGAGCGTGCGGGTGGGCGTGCCCTTCTCGAGCTGCTCGATCAGGTCGGTGAGCATGTCGCCAAGGAAGATCGAGATGATCGCGGGCGGGGCTTCGTTGGCGCCGAGCCGGTGGTCGTTGCCGGCCGAGGCGATCGCCGAGCGGAGCAGATCGCCGTGCAGGTGGACCGCACGGATCACGGCGCAGAGGAACACCATGAACTGCATGTTGGTGTGCGTCTCGTCGCGGGGGTCGAGCAGGTTCACGCCCGTGTTGGTCGAGAGGGACCAGTTCGTGTGCTTGCCCGAGCCATTGACACCAGCGAAGGGCTTCTCGTGCAAGATCGCCGCGAGACCGAAGCGGGGGGCAACACGCTTGAGGGTCTCCATGAGGACCATCTGGTGATCGGAAGCGACGTTCGCCTGCTCGAAGATGGGGGCGATCTCGTACTGCCCGGGCGCGACCTCGTTGTGACGCGTCTTCACGGGCACGCCGATGCGATAGAGCTCGTGCTCGACCTCAGCCATGAACGCGAGCACGCGCGCGGGGATCGCGCCAAAGTAGTGATCCGAGAGCTCCTGGCCCTTGGGCGGGACGCGGCCGAAGACGGTGCGGTCGCAGAGCATCAGGTCGGGGCGGGCGTTGAAGAAGTTCCGATCGACGAGGAAGTACTCCTGCTCGCAGCCCATCGTGCTGTGGACCCGGCTGACACCCGCGTCGCTCCCGAAGAAGCGGAGCACGCGGAGGGCCTGCTCGGAGAGCGCGTCCATAGAACGGAGCAGAGGCGTCTTCTTGTCGAGGGCCTCGCCGGTCCACGAGACGAAGGCGGTGGGGATGCAGAGCGTCACGCTGTTGGCGCCGCGGACGAGGAACGCCGGGCTCGTCGCGTCCCACGCGGTGTACCCGCGGGCCTCGAAGGTCGGGCGAAGCCCGCCCGAGGGAAAGCTGGACGCGTCGGGCTCGCCCTGAACCAGGTTCGAGCCGGAAAGCTGGGCGATGACCCCGCCCTTCTCGTCTGGGTCAAACAGCCCATCGTGCTTCTCGGCGGTTGACCCGGTGAGCGGGTGAAACCAGTGCGTGAAGTGCGTCGCACCGTTTTCCACCGCCCAGGACTTCATCGCCGAGGCAACAAGATCGGCAACGTCCTCATCGAGCGGTGTGCCCCGCTCGATCGTGGCCAGCAGCGCCCGCAGGGTCTGCTTGGGCAGGCGTTCCTTCATCTCGGGAAGACTGAAGCAGTCAGCACCAAACTCGTCGTCGACGCGTATCTGCGGCGAACTGCCCGGGGTGTTGCTCATGCTCCACGCTGTGGCTGCCGCGATCGCATCTCGACGGATCTGCTCGTTGCCCACGTCATCCCCTCTCGGCTCGGGTGCGGCGTTCATCAAAGCCGATTCTTTCAGCCTGCGGTGCTGTTGCAAGCGGAGAGGTCGTTCGGGAGCGTGTTTTTTCAGTATGCGCGCTTGCTGCATACAGGCCATCACACTCTGGAGTCGTGGACCTGATCGCGCGCGGCGATCAGCCTCGGACGCAACCGGGCGCGAGCTGGCCAATGAAACATGCCGCCGCTTCTGCGGGCGTCCCGGGCTCGCTGCTGATCCTGCGGACGAGAGCGCTCCCGACAATCGCCGCGTCGGCGTGCTCGACGACCGCTCGCACGTGCTCGGGTGTGGAGATCCCGAACCCGACAGCGATCGGCAGGCGAGTTCCCGCACGGAGGGTCTCGACACGAGGGGCGATGTCCGGAGCATCGGCGCGTTCACCAGTGACTCCCGCGCGGGCCAGCAGATAGATGAAGCCGGTGCATGCCGAAGCGATACGCCCGACCCGGTCCGCTGGGGTGGACGGCGCGATCAGGAACGAGCACGCAACAGATCGGGCCTCGCAGGCACGCCGGTAGGGCTCCGCCTCCTCGATCGCGATGTCTGGGAAGATGAAACCATCGAAGCCGGACTCTGACGCATCGGCTACGAAACGATCCGGACCACCGAGACGTTCGACGATGGAGACCGAGACCATCGCGATCAGAGCGGCCTCGGTGCTCGCACGGGTCTGCGCGATCTCGTCCAGCACACCTCGCGGGGTCGCCCCGGCACCCAGCGCCTCGTGCATCGCCGCGGCGACGACCGGGCCATCGGCGATCGGATCGGAGAACGGGAACCCGACCTCGATGGCATCCGCGCCGGCCCGATCGATGGCTCGGATGAGCTCTCCGGTCTGCCCAGGCTTCGGGTGACCGCCCACGACGAAGGGCATCAGCGCACCGCGCCCCTCGGTGCGCACAGTGGTGAAAATCGATTCGAGGCGTTCGAGGCCGGTGGGCATGCCTGGGTGTCCTGGCGTTAGCCGACGATCTCGGGCAAGTCGTGCAGGTCGGCGGTGAGGATCTCGGGACCGTGGGGGGTGATGAGCACGTCGTGCTCGTAGTGAACGCTGAGCGAGCCGTCCGCGGTGAACACGGGCCACTGGCCCTTGGTTTCAAGCTTGTCACCGGTGCCGATCGCGAGCATCGGCTCCACAGCCATCAGCATGCCAGGCTCGAGCTGGGTCGCGCCGTCCGGCCAGTAGTTCTCGGATCGGTCCAGCAACGCGAAGGTCTTGGGCTCGATCGGCATGTTCGAGATGAACGGCGGGCCGTGCAGTGAGCGCCCGTAGCCGTGCCCGCCCAGGCCGCGGGTGAGATGAAAGCCCGCCTCGAGCTCTACGACACGGTGAACGGTCTTGGCCCAGTTCATCAGCGGTGCACCGGGGCGGAGTTCCTTGACGCCCTCCGCGATGCTGCGCTCGCCCGCGGCCATCAACGCGGCGGCTTCGTCGGTGCGTTCGCCGATCGCGTACGTCCACGCCGCATCGCCCACCCAGCCCTGGTGCCAGACACCGATGTCGATGGAGATCAGATCTCCCGGCTCGAGCGGCTTCAGGGTGTAGCCCGCTGTGCCATGCACCACGCACTCGTTGACGCTGAGGCAGGCGTGCGAGGGGAAGGGTGGGGTCCGCGGGATCCGATAGCCGAGAAAGCAGCTCCGGCAGCGGAGGTCCTCAAGTGTCTCCGCGACGAACGCATCGATCTGCGCCAATGTCTGACCGGGCGCAACGAACTCGGCGAGCCGGCGGTGCGTCTCGACGACCTTGCCGGCTGCCGCACGGGCGGCGTCGGCCTCACGCTCGTTCAGAATCGGGATCCGTGGCACAAAGCGATGGTAGCCTTCCGACGCACTCGCGTGGATAGGCTTTGCAGCCGTGCGCGTCGCCCTGCTCGTCAACCCGATCGCCGGTCGCGGGCGAGCCCGCAGGCTCGTCGCGGACTACGCCTCGGCGCTCCGCAGTGCCGGGATGACCGTCGAGGCTGTTGACCATCAGCCCGGGGCGACCGACGATCTGTCTGGTCACGACGTCGCGACGGTCATCGGAGGCGACGGCACGCTGAACCGCTGGCTCCCGAAGCTCGTCGCAGCTCGGACGCCCGTCTGGCACGTCCCGATGGGCACCGAGAACCTGTTCGCTCGGTCCTTTCAGCACGGGCCCACGCCCTCGCGGTTCGTGAGAGCCGTGCGTGAGCAATCGTGGTCTTCGATCGATCTCGGGTGCTGCGGCGGGCGGCTGTTCTCGATCATGGTCAGCCTCGGCCCCGACGCCGACGTCGTCGACGCGGTCACGACACAACGCCGGGGCTCGATCCGCAGGCTCGACTACGCCCGCCCGATCGCGACACGCCTGGTGCGCGGACTGACGTCGTCGGGGAGCGTGGTTTGCGACGGGCGAACCATGCTCGATGGTGCGATCGGCATGCTCGTGGTCGCCAATCTTCCGGCATACGCGGCCCGACTGAACCCGGCATGGGAAGCCGAACCCGACAGCGGCGAGCTGAGCGTGGTGCACCTGCCCGGTCACGGAGCGATCGGTGTCGCGCTCCGATTGCTGGCCGGCATCGCACGGGATCCCGAAATCGTGCCCGATCGGCAGGCGATCGGCGCGAAACGGATCGAGATCGAATGCGTGGCCCCTCCGGCGGTGCAGGTCGACGGCGATCTGCTCGACCCCTCAGCATGGGAAGGTACCCGGCTCACGATCAGCATCCAGCCCGGCGCACTACGCGTGCTCACGCCCGTCGACTAGATCCGCTCGCCCGCGACCCACACTTCGAGGACGGGGTTCCAGCCGCCGATGAATGCGACATCGCGGGCGTCTGTCGTGTCGAGCAACACGAGGTCCGCTCTCGCGCCGACTTCCAGCCGCCCGTGGTCGTGGAGCCCAAGCAGGGTTGCAGGGGCTGCCGTCGCGGCCTCGATCGCGGTCTCGACAGAAAGACCCAGCCTCCGTGTTGCCTGGGCGATGACGGTCGCCATCGAAGGACAGGGCGCGCTGCCAGGGTTGAGGTTCGTCGCGATCGCGAGCGAGCCGCCCGCTTCGACGAACGATCGCCCGTCGGCGTAGCGGTCGTCGAGGTGCCAGCCGCAAACGGGGAGCATCACGCCGAAGGTGTCCGACTCAGCGAGCATCTCGAGGTGCTCGGGAGACGAGGCTTCGAGGTGATCGACACTTCGGAACCCGCACCGGATCGCCTCGGGGATCATGCCAAGGTCATTGAACTGGTCGGCATGCACGCGCACCGGGTGCCCGGCATGGAGCGCCGCATCGAAGAGCTCCAGCGACTCGCCGAGCGACCAGGCACCCTCCTCGCAGTAGGCGTCGATCGCGATACCTGGAAACTCCGCCGTAACGGCCGGGAGCGTCTCAACGATCGTCTGCCGCACCTGATCGGGCTGATCGGGATCCTTGGCGTGCCCGATGCATGCCGTCGCAACAACGGCTCCGGGCCAGCGATCGGCGACGACGTCGATCGCGCGGAGCATCTTCAGTTCGTCTCGTGTGGTCAGCCCGTAGCCCGACTTGACCTCGACGGCTGTGGTGCCGTGGCGCAGGCACGTGTTCAGACGTGCGAGGAGTGCATCTTCGAGTTCCTGCTGATCCGCGGCGCGAACGGCTCGCACGGTGGACATGATGCCGCCACCTGATTCGAGGATCTCGAGATACGTCGCCCCAGAGAGGCACCGCTCCCACTCATCGAGCCGGGTTCCGGCCCAGCAGGCATGCGTGTGGCAGTCAACGAACGAGGGCATCACACACCGACCACGGGCGTCGAAGCTCTCCGCTCCCTCGATGGACAGACCGGGACCGATTGCTGTGATCGCCCCGTCTTCGACACGGATGTCCCCGTGATCTCCGCCCAAGCCGAGCACTGCATTCTGGATCAAGAGTGTGCTCATGCGCCGCCGCGCCGGGCGAAACCACGGAGGAAGGCCAGGAAGAGGTGTGCGCCCAGCCGCGCCGTCCTGCCGCTCTCATCGTTCGGCGGGCAGAGCTCCATGATGTCGAAGCATCGAAGCCGCTCGCATCGCCCGGCAGCTTCCGCCCATGAAGCGGCGACAGCGGGAGACATCCCACACGGGTTGCGCGCACTCACGCCCGGGGCATGGGCTGCATCGATCGCGTCCAGATCGATGCTCATGAACAGGTCATCCGCCGGCCAGTCTGCGTCGGGCGTGAGCTCGTCGATCCGCCCCCCGTGCCCGAGAAACCACTCGGTGTGCTCCGCGGAGTTGGCGAACGGATCAAGACCGATCACGTCGAGGCGTCTGATGCCGCAGTCCTCGATCAGCCGACGGAACGGCATGCCCGATCCCGCCGCATCTCGCACATCGAGGTGGGCGTCGAGGTAGATGCCCGATAGAGCCTCCGCCCGGCTCGCGAGCGCACGGACGAACGGGAAGGTCAGATCGTGCCCACCTCCGATGGCGACGGGAAGCAGCCCACCATCGAGCAGCGCTCCGGCAGCCTCGGTGACGCGGTGGTGCGTGTCAGCCAATTCGGCAGCGGGCTG
>JANQQZ010000151.1 GCA_028284805.1 Phycisphaerales bacterium | reverse complement strand
AGCCAGAGATCCTGCGTGACAGCACCGATCACGATCACGAGAAGGCACAGCTGGCCGTCCCCGCACCATGACATTCGTGCGAGCGCCGTGGAACACGATCGGCTTGGGATGACTGCGAGCAGGGGGCGATGCATGCCGGCACGCGATTGGCTCCGAGCATTCTGCGTGGCAGTGCTCGTCGCTGTCCCAGCGATGTCCACGAGCGCGCAGCCGCGCACCTCGGAGTCGCATTCCTACGTTGATGCGATCAACTCTGCGGAGCTCATCGAAGATGCTGGGCTGCACAACGACGGCTTTGGTCGGATCTCGATGCGGGCAATCGGAGGGCACACACTCTCTGCGCGCACGTATCGCGCAACCGGGTTTCAGGACACGAACGGGCCGATCTGGTTCGTGATGCACGGCGTCGGCCGCAACGCGGACCGGTACGTCCGCATCGCAGCACCTGTTGCTGAGCGTCATGGAGCGTTGGCGATCGTTCTCGAGTTCGCCCAGGACGAGTACCCGCGGTCTTCCGATTACACGCTGGGCGTCACGGGGTCCGATCGGTTCGGCAGCGCCGGGTGGCGTCGGTGGTCCGAGCCTCAGGACACGGTCTACGTCGAGGTCGAGCGAGCGTTCGAGGTGATCCGTCGGACGCTGCTGGGCAATCAGCCGGGCTACTTCATGTTCGGGCACAGCGCCGGCGCTCAGTTCACCCATCGGCTGCTGACGTTCCTGCCCGAGGCTCGGGTGATCAGGGCTGTTGCCGCGAACGCGGGCTGGTACACCATGCCCATCGAGGAGCACGCCCGCGATCACGCGATGCCGTACGGGCTCGCGGGTGGACCCGTTCGGGCACGCGAGATGACGGGTCTCTTTGATGCTTCCCTCGTCATCATGCTCGGCGAGCGCGATACCGCGACAGCCAGCGAGGATCGCTCGCTACGCGGCACGACGCAGGCGCAGGCCCAAGGCGCGAACCGATTCACGAGAGGTCGACACTACTTCGATGCAGCCGCTGCGCAGGCCGACGCTCTGGACACAGAATTGCGCTGGCGCCATGCGATCGTACCGCATGCGGATCACGACGCCGCGAAGATGATCGACTCGGCGGCGCTCTTCCTGTTCGATTCTCCGGATGATCTAACGCCACCCGCCGTCGCAGCCGAGGCCCAAGGCCTCGTTGTCACAGAGATTCTCGCTGATCCGCCCAAAGGTGCTGCGGGTGACAGCAACGGCGACGGTGCCCGCGATGCGCAAGACGATGAGTTCGTGGAATTGATGAACACAGGACAGGATCCGATCCACCTGAGTGGCTGGACGCTGGGGGATGCATCAAACCATCGGAGGCATGTGTTTCCGCTCGGAACGGTGCTGAGTCCGGGCGCGAAGCTGGTCGTGTTCGGCGGGGGGGTGCCAACCGGGAGTTTCTCGGGGGCGGTTGTGCAGTGGGCAGAGAACGGCCTCGGTCTCACGAACGCGGGCGATGTGCTGACCATCTCCGATGCTCAAGGGAGCCTGCAATACGAGCTCTCTTGGGGCGATGCCTCGAGACGAGCAGCGGACCATTGGGATGGATCGTTGGAGTTGAACAGTTCGATCGTTCGCAGTGCGCACCCTGAAGCGCACTGGCAACCGCACCGAGCAGCGCATGGGGCCTGCTTCTCGCCCGGCGAGTAGGGCACGCGATCTTTACCCGCCTCGATCCGAGTTGATATCCCGCGGCAACTGCTGTTGTGCCTTGAGAACAACATGGTTTCGGTCGTCTGGCTTCAGGGCTTCACCAACAGCCATGATGGGGGAAAGCCTGTTCGAGAACCCCACGTTCCCGTGGCAACGAGGCGATCGACGCGGCTTTCGAGGCGCGCACCGGTCTCCTTTGCGGAGCCGCCAATGCATGGAAAGGGCCCCGGCGTGTGCCGGGGCCCTGGATTATGTGAGACATGAATGCAGCTTGCTGACAGGGTGTGTTGCTTACGGGCACCCGGTGTTGAAGTTGAGGATCCACGCGTTGAAGTCGGCCGGGGTGCAGAGCCCGTCGTCGTTCTGATCACATTGAGGTGACTGGTTGTTGAACGCCAGAATCCAGGCATTGAAGTCCGCGGGCGTGAGGAGCCCGTCGCCATTGGTATCCGCGACGCAGGGCGTCACGTCATCGCATGACTGAACCGTTACCGCGATGTCGTCAAGCCCGGCTTCAATGACTCCCTGTGGATCGCCGTCACTTGCAGAGAACCGGACCCGCAAGGTCGAAGACGGCTGGTAGTCGATCCCAGCGATGAGCGAGTCGGCTCGCCAGGACGACGAGACCGAAGTGATCGTGCGTACTGTGCTGTAGGTCGCGCCGCCGTTCTCTGAAACCTCGACAACAAAGGCATCGTTGTCGGCAGGCCCGCCCGGGATGTCGTTGAACCAGTACTGGTACGACACCGTCGAGCCGGCCGGGGCATCCAGAAGCGGGCTGGTGAGTGTCGTAGTGCCGTTGTCGACATCCGAGTTGGTGTTTCCGAGATCGATGTCGGTGAGCCACGCCTGGCCCGAGCCGTCGGCGTCTGCGACGGGATCGCCCCGGTCGTTGCCCTGCGGGAAGCCACGCTGCCACTGGCCGTCGGTTGCGTCCCCGCTCACCGTCCAGCCGGTGTCGGTCTCTGCGTTGTCCGCGAACAGCGTGCTGTTGGTCCCGACGAAAGTACTGATGGCGCCACTAAGGGGGAAGCTCGTTGCCCCAGAAGCGGCGCCGACGAACGCGACGGAGTACGTGGGGTCATCGCCGCAGTCGAAGCCCGGCAGATCACCCTCCCAGATACCCGGCGAGATCTCGGCAAGGTTCACGCTGCCCCCGGTGGTATCCGCACGGGTGAAGGACACGGAGGGCGTGCCGACGATCGTGTCATCCGTGACGGTCACGCTGAACGCGAGCGTCATCGGGACACCCGGCTGGAGTGTGGTGATCACATCGCCCACGGGCTCGATGTCGATACCCTGCGTCGAGAGCTGCGTGATGAAGGCGCTGCGGCCGTGGGTGAAGGCGACGAGCACGTCGTCACCCACGAACTCGATGTTCTCCACCACGGTATTAGCCATGCCGCTGCTGGCGGGGGCCCAGGAGGTGCCGCCGTCGGTGGTAACGAACACGCCCAGTTCCGTGCCCGCGTACAGCGTATCCGGATCGGTCGGACGGACCACGATGGAGTGCACCGGGATGTCGGGCACACCCGCTGCCCCGATGCCGTCGATCGATGTCCACGAGACACCGCCGTCGGTGGTCTTGTAGATGTGATCGATGCCGAACGTTGTGCTGGTGGCGTACGCGGTCTGAGCATCCGTCGGGTCAACCGCGATCCACGAGATGAAGCCGGCCTCGGCGGGCAGCCCGTTGCTGCGCAGGGTCCAGGTCGGGCTCGCGCTGCGGGCGTTGGTGGACGTTGCGACATAGCCGTCCTCGTAGCCCAGGTAGACGACATCGCCGTCGGTCTGGGCGATACCGATCGCGCTGATGCGCCCGGCGTTCCCGAAGTTGGGTCCGACCGCCTGCCAGGAGGCCGCGCCGTTGGTGGTGCGCCAGGGGCGTCCACCACCGGTGAACAGGGTGTTCGGGTCGTTCTGATCCATGATGAACGGGGTGATGAACAGTCCGTCGGAATCGGTGATGCCGTTGGTAGCGTCGCTGAAGCTGTTGCCCCCGTTCGTGGACTTCCGCATCGTGGGGAAGTTCTGCGTCTCGGCGTACATGATGTCCGGGTTGGTCGGATCGATCGCGACGTAGCCGCCGTCGCCACCAACGATGCGGTCCCAGGGCTGGTTCGGGTTGGCCGAGTTCCCGCGGGCGGTGCCGTTGTCCTGCGACCCACCGATGTAGAGCTCACCGGTCTGGGCGGCATCGCCGTGATAGAACTGTGTGACGGCATAGCCGTTGTTCAACTGCGTCCACGAGATGCCCGGGAGCGGGCCTCCCCCTGAGAACGGGCAATCGTTCTGGCTCGTGGAGGCCCGGGCGTTCTCGGTTCGGGCGATGCCCCCGTCGGAGCCCGAGTAGAGGATCTGGTTGGTCGTGCCGTTGTAGTCGGGGTGGAACGCCAGCGCGTGGTGGTCGGCGTGCACGTAGTTCGGATCGGTCGGATCGAAGTACCAGTAGCTGGCGAGGCCAAACGTCTGACCCGCGTTGTCGGACCTGAACAGGTCGACGCCGCCGACCCAGACGATGTCTTCGTCCAGAGGGTCGATCGCGAGCGCGTTGTCGTACCAGCCCTGGGCGAAGTTTGAGTTCCCGAAACACCCGCTGCCGAACGGGACATTGGAGAACAGGAACTGGTTCAGCCCAACGCCGAGGTTGGCCTGCGCGGTCCAGGTCTGGCCGGCGTCCGCCGTACGGAAGACATTGACGAACGTGCCGAAGGCGTTGCCGGTGTCGCCGTTGTCGGCCATCGCGATGTAGGCCACGTTGGGGTTCGAGGGCGCGAACTCGACGTTCATGCGGCCCTGGTTGAAGATGTTCAGGTCGCTTCCGGTTCCGACTTCGGTCCAGGTGTTGCCGCCGTCGGCTGAGCGGAACAAGCCGTCTTGCTGGAACGTGCCGAAAGCGGCGAGGATGACCTCGGGGTCGGAACCGGGCTGGATATCCAGATCGAGCGCACCGCCGGTCGAGCCGTTCGAGGCCGGCGCACTGCCGCTGAGCTGCGCGGGGTTTCTGAGAACGGGGTCGAATGTTGCGCCGCCGTCGGTGGAGCGCCAGACACCAGAACGCGTCGCCGCGAAGACGCGGTTCGAGTCGGTCGGGCTGATCCTGACTTGGTTCACGTAGAAAAAGTTGCTGCCCACGGTCGAGGGAAGCTGAGTCCAGCTTGCGCCGCCATCGGTGGTCTTGAAGATGCCGAGACCGCGGACGGAATCACCGTTGAAGAAGCCCTCGCCCGTGCCCGCGTAGAGCACCTGGGTGTTGTTGGGATCGATGGCCAGCGAGCTCACGGCCAGGTTGATCAGGGTGTCACCGGTCGGGATCCAACTGGCGCCGGCGTCGGTGCTCTTCCACACACCACCCGCGACACCGCCGGCATAGAGGATGTCAGGGTTCGAGGGGTCGATGACGAATCCGCGGGTTCGGCCGCCGATGTTCCCGGGGCCGATTGGCTCCCAGCCCTGGATGCCGCCCGGAGATGCGCCGCGATTCTGGGCTTCTCTCACGCGGATCTGACGGGCGGTCTCCTCGATCTGCTGGATGGGGTAGCCGTCCATGCCTGGGGCGAGCCGCTGCGCCATGAAGAAGTCGATCGCTTCTTGAGGCTTATCGGCCCGCTTGGGCCCGCCGCGGCGGTCGTACTTGGCTTGCTTCTTCTCGAGATTGGCGAGGGCGGCCGCAGACTGATCGGCTGTGAGCACTCCATCGGCTGTCGTATCGATTGCTTGCTGCTCCGTGGCGTTGTGCGTCGTGCAACCACCAGCCAGTACAACCAGCCCCGAACCGATCGTCAGAAGCGTGCGAACCCAAGCATGTTCCCGTGTCATGACTCTCTCCCCGCGGAGGCACCGCGTCGTCGCTCGTTGCGGCACCAGCATCAACCGACGTTCGTGCGTTCCGTTTTTGTACGTGCAGATATACCGATCTGGATACAGCTCGCCTGAGAATTACGTCTCACATTGGGACTCGGTTGCGTCGGATCAAGCACAGCGTGGAATTCAAAGCCGCCCCATTCCGTTCGTCGTCGCCGCCTCGCGTTTCAAGGCGTGCGGTGAGCCTCCCGCGTCCTTGGTGTACAGGCTTTACGTTGATCGAGCTGCTGGTATCAATCTCCATCATCGCGCTGCTCATTGCGATCCTTGTCCCCGCCCTCGCGTCGTCACGCGATGCGGCCCAGAAGCTCGTCTGCCTGTCGAACACGCGGCAGACCGCGATCGGTTGGCAGATCTACGCGAACGAGAACGACGATCTGTCTGTTCCCGGGCAGCCCGGCAGGTATGACAACGAGCAGGACAACATCTATCAGCTGGGCAACGGGCGCCACTACAGGCCGAAGTGGTTCGCGGTGATCGGGGCGGCGGCGGGATTCGATGCCTACAGCGTGCCTTCTGAACGCCGTGAGGACGAGCACTCGCTCCCCGTCGATGGTTCCGACGTGTTTGTCTGTCCTGAGGCAGACACGTGGAGCAGTTCAAGGAACTACGGGTACGGCTACAACTACCAATTTCTCGGCAACACGCGTTTTGGGTTCCTGGACGGCAGCGACAGCCGGTTCGTGAACTTCCCCGTTCGGGCTTCGTCGATCGACGGCGCACGGACCGTGATGTCGGCTGACAGCCTGGGCAGCGCGGCCGGCAAGCCCGAGGCACTCAGGACCGACAACCGGCCCGATGGAAGCCGCGATCCCGGCAGGTTCGCCGAGGGCGGTCACGGCTACGCGCTCGACCCGCCTCGAATCTCGCAGGAAGGCGACATTGCCGATCCCCGTTCACGCGGGACCCTCGAAGATCGATCGGCACCGCACGCCAGGCACCGAGGCAGGACGAATGTCCAGTTCGTTGATGGCCACGCGGAGTCTCGCACACTTGAAGAGCTCGGCTATGTAGTCGGGAGCCAGGGCGAAATCCTTGCAGGACCGGAGTTCGGGAACAATCGATTCTTCTCGGGGATGGGCGGGGATGTGCTACCACCCTCTGTGGAATCCGGGCGGTAGCCCATCGATAAGTGCGTTCGCGCCGTGTTGTAGTGCGTACGCCGCCGCCCGATCAGCACGCATGTTTCGGGCAGCGAGGTGAAGACTCCGCCAGTGAGCAGATCGTCCCGCGGCTTGCCGATGATCTGTTCCGCTGAATGCCTGATCCGTGCCATGCAAAGCCTGGCTTCCCGGATGCGTCCTGTGCCGTGCAGTCTCGCATAGCACGTGGATTCGTTTCTTGGGGCAAGCCAGAGCATTGCTTTCAACCAGGGAGGTGCAGGGCTGGTGCGCACTCCATAGCCACGGATCGATGCGAGGCCCTCATCGCAACAGAGCCGCAAGTTCCGCGGGCCCGAGCTTCTGCTGAGCAGCGGTGGGGGGCAAGCCAGAGTTGCAACGATCTGATTGGGCGGTGTCCAGTTGAGCAATCGGGTTTGCACGTGCTGCCGTCCTGGCGCAAGCACGCTGCCGATCGTGCGGATACCGGGCCCGCGAGACGCGCCTGCCCTGATGCCGCACTGCTCGGGCGAGGGCTCGATGTCTCCCGGTCGCTCGCGCATCGCAAAGGTACCGCTCCGCGTGCAGCATCCGGCGCTGCTGGCTCAGATCTGGTGTTTCGGCACCACTGATCTGGGGAGGCCACCGAGGGCACAAATGTACGCATATTGTTTGGGTCAACCAAATTTTTCGTGTTTTGGATTACTTTCCACATCAAGTGGGTTGACAATCAAGACGACTGGTCTAATACTTGGAGCATGTCGATGACAACCGCCACAGCCGAAACCCGCGACCGCATCCTCGAGGCTGGCTCGAAGGCCATCGTCGCCAAGAGCTACAACGGCTGCGGCCTGAATGAGATCCTCGGCGCCGCCGGCGTACCGAAGGGGTCGTTCTACCACTACTTCAAGAGCAAGGAAGGCTTCGGCGTCGCTGTGATCGAGCAGTCGGCCGACGGACATTCCGCCAATCTCAGGAAGTACTTCACAGACCGCTCGCATTCACCGCTGAACCGCCTGCGTGCGTTCTACACCATGGCCCACGATCACTACGCCGAGCACGGCCCGACGCGGCAGTGCTTGATCGCTAAGCTCGCGCTCGAGATTGCCCAGCTCAGTGAGCCCATGCGTGCGGCAATCAAGTGCGGGTACGACGAATGGGGCCTGCTGCACGCGAAACTGCTGCGTGAGGCCCAGGCCGAGGGCGAGTTGGATGCGTCCGTGGACGCTGAAGCCCTCGGGAACGCGATCCTGCACGCCTGGGAGGGCGCCACGATCCGCATGCAGATCGATCAGGATGTTTCCCCATTGACCGAGTTCATGGACACCGTGCTGGAGCGTCTGGTCGCTTCGCACTGAACCCCCCTTTTTATTTTGCCCAGACTGTAGACGACTGGTCTACTCAAATCGAAAGTCAGGAGCCTGAAATGCACCGCCTCACGACCAAGCCAGAATCCGCCAAGACCACCCGCCACGACCAGATGAACGCCAAGCTCGCCAAGACTCGCGCCAGGCAACTGGACCTGGCCCTGTCGGGCAAGGTGCTCGAGTCCGCCCGCTACGCCGCGAAGGCCAACCTGATCCGGGCCGCTCTCGCGGGCGTCACGCTCGTCGCGACCCCGGCGGCCGCCGATCCCACGGCAGTGCTCACCGCCGAGATCTCGGAAGAGATCGTCCAAGAGCACCGCCGCGTGACCGGGAGCCTGCAGGCCGTGTCTCGGGCCTCAGTGGCCGCTCAGGAGTCGGGGCTGGTCGAGTCCGTGCTGGTCGACGAGGGATCGTCCGTCCGCAAGGGCGACCTGATCCTCTCACTCGACGCACGCCGCCTGACAGCTCAGCTCGAAGAGGCACGGGCCCAGCACGCCAACTACGAAGCCGTCGTCGCGCAGCGAGCGGCGGAACTGGAGTTCGCGAAGCTCGACCTCGGCCGTGTTCGTGATGCGCATGCCCGCGGTGCTGCAAGCGAGCGTGAGCTCTCGGAGGTCGAGACTCTGCTCGGAGTTCGTGAGTCACAGCTCGAGGCCGCCAGGCGTGTCGTCGAATCGACCGCACGGAGCGTCGATCTGCTGGAGATCAGACTGAGTGATATGGAGGTGCGTGCGCCCTTCGACGCCCGTGTCGTGTCCCGTCACGTCGAACCGGGCGAATGGACCGAGCCGGGCCGCCCGGTGGTCACGCTGGTCTCCACGGGCACGATCGAAGCGCGGCTGGAAGTTCCCGAACGCTACGCGTCGAGCGTGTTGGCCAACCCTGAGTCGATGTTCGTTCAACTCGCCTCCGATGGGCGTTCCGTGCCTTCGCTGGACGTGCGCCCCGTCGCGGACGTGGACGAACGGGCTCGGACCTTCCAGGTCTTCGTCACGCTGGACAACACGTCGGGCGAGCTCGCGCCCGGAATGGCCGTCAACGCCTGGGTGCCGACATCGGACGAGTCGCTGGCCCTGCTCACCCCGAAGGACGCGGTCATCCGCGACGGCCGCGACGCCTACGTCTTTCGCGTGGACGGCGACGACACGCCCGAAGCCGACAAGACCCCTGTGACGGTGCTGTTTTCATGGGGTGACATGCTCGCCGTAACTTCACAGGATCTTGATGCCGGCGATGAAGTCGTCATCGAGGGCAACGAGCGTCTGGCACCGGACGCCGAGCTGACCGTGGCTGCCCTGACATCCTCCTCTTCCCGCTAACCTCGAACAGCTCGCTCCTCGAAGGAGACCAAGCCATGAACCGCCTCATTGAACTCGCCGTCCGACAGCCCATCACCGTCACGGTCGGGGTCATCCTCGCGGTGATGGCAGGCATGCTCTCGGCGACACGCGTCGCGGTGCAGATGACGCCCTCGGTCGACTCCACCGTCGTTTCCGTGTCGACAAGCTGGGAGAATGCGTCCGCCGCCGAGATCGAGTCCGACGTGATCGAGGAGCAGGAGGCCCGGCTCGGCGACATCACGGGTCTCGTCTCGATGACCAGCGTGAGCCAGGCAGGCAGGGGCAACGTCAGGCTCGAGTTCCGGACGGGAACGAACATCGACGACGCGATGGGCGCCGTCGATCAGAAGCTCAGCGAGGTCCCTCGCTACCCGGACGGCGTTGACGAGCCAGAGGTCGTCGCGGTTGACCCCGAGTCCGTCGACTACATCGCCTGGATCGGCCTGAGCTCGACCGACCCCGAGTTCGACGCGACCACGCTCTACGACTTCATGGAGCGCCGGCTCCGCCCACGGCTCGAACGCATCCAGGGTGTGAGCGAGGTCGGCGTCCGTGGTGCGCGTGAAGCCGAGGTCCAGATCCTGGTCGACCCCACACGCCTCGCCCAACGCGGCATCACGTACGCCGAGCTGGTCGAAGCGCTCCGGGTCTCCAACCAGAACTTCTCAGGCGGCCTGCTCCCCGACGGGAAGAACGACGTCCGCGTTCGGGCCGTGGGCCGCTTCCACGACCCCGAGACGGTCGGTGACCTGGTCATCCGCCGCGACGACGCCGGCCCGGTGTACCTCGGTGACGTTGCCGACATCGAGATGGGCTTCAAGGAGAAAGACGAGTGGGTCCGCGCCCGCGGCGTCCAGATGCCCTTCTTCAACTTCCAGCTCCAGCAGGGCGCCAACCTGCTCGACACCATGGGCGCCATCAAGGCCGAGGTGGACAGCCTGAACGCCCCAGGCGGGCTCCTCGAACAGCACGCTCGCTCGATCGGAATCGACGGCACGCTCGAACTCGTGCAAACCTACGACTCTTCGACCTACGTCGAAGAAGCCATCGCGTTGGTGCGCAGCAACATCTTCGTCGGCGGCGCGCTCGCGATCGTCACGCTGCTGATGTTCCTCCGTTCGCTCCGGACCATTGGCATCATCGCCATCGCCATCCCGCTCTCGGTCATCGCGTCGCTCACCGTGCTCGTGCTGCTGGGCCGCTCGATCAACATCATCTCGCTGGCAGGTATGGCCTTCGCCACGGGCATGGTCGTGGACAACGCCATCGTCGTGATCGAGAACATCTTCCGGCACCTTGAGATGGGCAAACCCAAGCGACAGGCCGCCCTCGACGCGACCAAGGAGGTCGCAGGTGCCGTGATCGCGTCGACCGCAACGACCCTGGTCGTCTTCTTTCCGATCCTGCTGATCCAGGACTCGGCAGGCCAGCTCTTCCGCGACATCGCGCTCGCGATCATGGCTGCCGTTGGCATCAGCCTGATCGTTTCGGTCACGGTCATCCCTGCCGCTTCGGCGCAGATCCTGAAGCAACGTGCTACCAGGGCTACCGCCAACAACACCGAACCAACTGCTTCGAGGACGGGGGGCCGCTTCGGCAGGTTCATGCACACCGTGCTCTCTGTGCCGAAACGCATCAGCTCCGTCCCAACCCTGATCGGCGCCGCCATTCAGAGGCTGACGTCGCGATGGATCACGCGCTTCGCTGTCATCGGCACGTTCGCCGTCGGCACGCTCGCTGGGATCGCCGCGCTGCTCCCCCCGCTCGACTACCTGCCCGCGGGCAACCGCAACATCATCTTCGGTGTGCTCGTTCCGCCGCCCGGGTACAACCTCGACCAGCTCTCCACACTTGGGGATCGCCTCGAAGATGAGATCCGCCCGGCATGGGAAGTCACCGAGGACAAGTTCCAGCTCGAGGACGATCTCCGCGGCGGTCCGTCACCCGACGAGGACAACCGCACCGTCATCACGACTCGTGACGGCCGCGAGGTGCTACCTCCCGAGCTGGAGCACTACTTCCTCGTCGCCTGGGATGGCTTGGTCTTCCACGCCGCCATTGCGCAGGACAACAAGCGGATCGCCGACGCCCTGGGCCTGTTCGATCAGTCTGTCGCCGGCGCCAACGCACCCGACGTGTTCAGCTTCAGCTTCCAGATGCCGCTGTTCCGCACCGGCGGCCAGACCGGCTCGGCGATCAAGATCGACCTCAAGGGGGACGACCTCGACTCGGTCAACGAATCCGCCGGTGAGCTGCTTGTTGCGCTCTTCGACGAGTTCGGCCCGGGCACCGTCCAGCCCGACCCGCCCAACTTCTCACTGCCGACCCCCGAGCTCCGCGTCACGCCCAACGACGAACGGCTCCGCGACCTCGACATGTCTCGCAGCGACGTCGGCCTCGCGGTCGCGGCCAACGGCGACGGGCTCGTGCTTCCGAGACAGTTCCAAGTCGGCAGCGAGCTCAAGGATCTGAAGATCATCTCGCCCGACTCGTTCCGAGACGATCCCATCCAGGCGATGCTCAACGCCCCGATCGCGACGCCTGGCGGTTCGGTCGTCGACCTCGAATCCGTCGCAGCGGTCGAGCGCATCCGCGAGTCTGACCGCATCCGCCACGTTGATCGCCAGCGCGCTGTGACGCTCCAGTTCACTCCGCCCACGGGCACGCCCCTCCAGGAAGCCATCGACCGTGTCGATGCCATCATCGCGGACCTCCGGGCTGACGATCGCATCGCCGATGGCATCGAGATCCAGAAAGCTGGCTCGGCCGGAAAGCTCAACGACATCCGCGAAGCGCTCATGGGCGACGGCACCATCGTCGGCACTCTCAGCAGCTCGCTGTTCCTCGCGTTCTTCGTTGTCTACCTAGTGATGGTCGTGCTGTTCCAGAGCTGGACCTACCCCATCGTGATCATGGTCAGCGTGCCGCTGGCAACGCTCGGTGGCTTCCTGGGGCTCGCGATCGTGCACGAGTGGTCGGTCGCCGACCCCTACATGCCTGTTCAGAACCTCGACGTGCTGACCATCCTCGGCTTCGTGATCCTGGCCGGCGTGGTGGTGAACAACGCGATCCTGATCGTGCACCAGACGCTGAACTTCATGTCGGCGGGCGACATCTCGCACAGCGACGCGATCCGCCGCGCTGTCGAGAGCCGCGTCCGCCCGATCCTGATGAGCACGCTGACATCCGTCGGCGGCATGCTGCCGCTCGTGCTCATGCCCGGTTCAGGAAGCGAGCTCTACCGGGGCCTCGGCGCCGTGGTCGTTGGCGGGCTGCTCGTGTCGACCGTGTTCACCCTCGTGCTCGTGCCGGTGGTGCTCAGCGCGCTGTTCGCGCTGCAGCGAGGTGCGTTCCTCAATCGGGCTGCGGCAGCTCTGCCCCAACAGGCCGCGACGCCCTCGCTGAAGGAGATGTCATGAAGATTGGTACGTTTGGATCGGGCAACATGGCCCGCGCTCTCGGCGGTGCCCTTGCTCACGTAGGACACGAGGTCATGATCGGATCGCGGGATGCATCAAAGGCGGAAGCGATCGCAGACGAGATTGGAGCCGGCACTCGCGGCGGGACCAACGACGAGGTCGCAGGCTTTGCGGAGATCGTCATCCATACCGTCCGCTCGGGACCAAGCACATTCTTGAGATCCGTGACCGATCTCGACGGCAAGATCGTGATCGACATCAACAACCGGGACTTTCCGCGCACGATCAAAGACTCGCCTTTGTTCCCGAGTCTCTACGAGCAAAACCGAGCAGATGTGCCGAACGCCCGGCTCGTGAAGTGCTTCAACACGATGGCGATGGAGGTGTTTGATCACGAGCCGGCCGAACTCGCGAGCTTTGGTGTCACAGCGTTCATCGCGGGCGCTGACGAAGAGGCCCGTGCGGTTGTCGCGAGACTTGCTCGAGACATCGGGCTCTCTCCGCTCGATCTCGGTGGGAGTGACAACGCGGATCTTGTTGAAATGCAGGCGGACTTCATCCGTGCAGCCATGTTCGGGCACGGCAAGTTCCTCTTCACCTCACAGATTCGAGAGATCCCTGCGGCATCGGAGCCGCGATTCGGTGGCCGTAAACCGGGGTCGTACTGAGCACGCCTAAACGGTAGATCGCAAACCGTGTGACTTGCAGGGTATGTCCAAGGCGCCCAACAGCTCGGAACACAAGTCGCAAGGACAAGCCCATGAACCTCGCCATCATCGGCACTGGAAACGTTGGAGCACCCGTCGGACGGCTCTGGGCTGCGGCAGGGCACAAGGTCGTCTTCGGGAGCCGCTCGCCGGAGAAACACGCGGCGCTGATCGCAGCAGCCGGCCCAAACGCATCGGTTGGCTCACCGGAGGATGCGATCGAGGCAGCCGACATCGTTCTCGAAGCGGTTCCGTTCCATGCCGTGACGAACCTGCCAAGCAAGAAGCTTGCCGGCAAGATCCTGCTCTCAGCAAGCAACTACTTCCCCCAGCGTGACGGTGATATCAACCTTGGTGGCCTGTCCCACACGGCTTGGGTCGCGAAGCAGCACCCCGAATCCCGCGTGGTCAAGGCGTACAGCATGATCGGCGGTGAGGTACTCGAGCGCTACGCCAACGGCGATCAGGGCGACGGGTTCGTGATGTTCCTGGCGTCCGATGATTCCGAAGCAATGGGTACCGCAAGCGTGCTCGCCCGCGACACGAAGCTGGAGCCACTCGAAGTCGGCTCACTGGCCGACAGTCGGATCTTTCAACCAGTCGATGGACCGCTCTTTGATGTTCGCATGACACTCGTAGAAGCACGCGATGAGGTACGGCGACTCCTGCAGCTCTAGGACGTCGCATCGTTTGCGACAGGGGTTAACAGGACCGTTCTCAGTGTTCTGGCAGTTCGGATGGCTTTGTTGCAATAGTGCCGCTTGACCGCATTGATGTGCATGCGGGCTCGCTCGAAACTGCTGCCGATCCGGACACGCTGTACTCCGGGGGAGCAGCCGGGTACACGGACTACTCCTTTCTTGCGACAGAGTAGCGGTACGTCGGCGATCAACTCGTTCAGCCCAATCCTCGATGTCACACGGACTCCCTGGCTGCTGCATGCTGTTCGTCCAGCACACGATGTACATCTTGTATGCACACCGATCCCTCGCCCACGGCGCTCGCAACGCGCTTCACACTCCCTGCCCGAACGTCACCCGCTGCGAATACGGCAGGCAGGCTGGTCTCCAGTGGGTGGGGTGAACGAGCCAGCGGCCAGGGGAGATTGGCGTGCTCGCGTTCCACACTTCCCCCGGTGCACACGAAGCCGTTGCGGTCGAGCTGAATCGTACCCTCGAGCCAGCGCGTGTTCGCGACAGCACCGATCATCAGGAATACATGGCGGATCGGTCGCATGACCGGGTCACCGTTGACATCCCACGTTGCTTGTTCGAGCCAATCGTCCCCTTCCAGGCGCGTAAGCCGTGCGTTCGTGCACAGGTCGATTGCGTCCGATGCCTCGATTCGGCGCAGGAGGTAGTCGCTCATGCTCGCAGCCGGGCTGGGACCACGGATGAGCATGTGGACCCGCTTGGCAAACCTGCTCAGGTAGACCGCCGCCTGCCCCGCCGAGTTGCCACCTCCGACCACGACGATCTCGTCACCATCGCACAGATCCGCCTCAACGGAGGTCGCCGCGAACTGAATGCCCCGGTTCTCAAAGCGGCGTGCATTCTCGAGATCAAGGCGTCGCCACCTCGCGCCGCACGCGAGCACAACGCTCCGTGTGCGCACGGCCGGACCGGTGTCGAGGTGCAACGCATACCCGGTGTGCCCTTCACCGCAAGGCTCGAGTCGCTCCACCCGCCTCGGCACGGTAAGCCTTGCACCGAACTTCTGCGCCTGCACCTGGGCCCGACCGGCCAGTTCCTGCCCGCTCAGGCCAGTCGGAAATCCCAGATAGTTCTCGATCCGGCTACTGCTGCCCGCCTGCCCGCCGGGCGCTTCAGACTCGAGGACGATTGTTGAGAGCCCCTCGCTCGCGGCGTACACGGCAGCGGCAAGTCCCGCTGGCCCAGCGCCGATGACCGTGACGTCGTACACCCGATCGTCTGGCGTTTCCGTTACGCCCAGACACTCCGCCAACTCGGCCCTGCCCGGCCTGCGCAGGACGGCTCCTCCGGGGCACACCACCAGCGGCAGCTGCCCTGCAGCGCTCGCGTCAACCACATCGGCGCCGGTCACGCCCTCGGGAAGCGCGCCCGCGACCTCTCTGGCGGCATCGCCCGCCCGAACAACTCGCACAGGGTGCGCGTTCCTCCTGAGGAATCGCTCCAGCTCGAGCATGCCCTCGGTCCTCGGCATACCAATGAGCGTGACTGCGCCCTGAGCGTTGTCGACCAGTCCGATCCGCCGCAGGATAAACGCCCGGATCGCGATGTTGCCGATTTCAGGCTCGGCCGTCATCAGCTTTGCAAACTGTTGCCTCGGCACACGAAGCACACGCGGAGGTTCACCAGATTCCGCCGGCATCGCGCGGCCGCTGACGAGGATCTTCCGATCACTGAACAGGTCCAACTCGCCCGTGAACCCTCGCTCGCGGTGGATGTGCACCACGCCGGTGTTATCCGGCTCATCCGGTCCGCCGTGCATGATCTCGATACACCCGCTCAGGACTACGAAGAAATCGACCGACCGCTCGCCCTGTTCAAAGAGCAGGTCTCCCTCGCGGAGCGTTTCCTCGGTTGCGAAGGGCCGGATCCGCTCGATCTGCGCCCCGGTCAACTGCGGGAACGCGTGGCGATCATCGCGAGTCGCTTCCCCGCCCGGCTGCCCGCTCGATGGTCGTTCATTGCTTGACACGACGCGATGGTACCCGATCGGCCCGCAAAGAATCGATGGCGAGGTTAGATATCACGGACGACCAGCAGGCGTTCCTCAGTCATGTGTCCAATCGCCGAGCGAATCCCCTCGCGTCCGATGCCCGATTCCTTTACTCCTCCATAGGGCATGTGATCCACCCGGAACGACGGGACATCGTTGATGATCACACCACCGACGTTCAGCGTGTCCCACGCCCGGTGCATGCGGCGAAGGTCGTTCGTGAACACACCCGCCTGGAGCCCGAATCGGCTGTCATTTACCTCCGCGAGGGCCTCGTCGAAGCTGCGAAACGATGACAGAACAGTCACGGGTCCGAAGACTTCCTGGCGGACGAGCTTGGCATCACCGGGCACGCCTTCGAGCAAGGTCGCGGGAATCATCGGGCCCTTACGCTCGCCGCCAACGAGTCGGGTTGCGCCGCCTGCGATCGCTTCCTCGATCCATGTCTCGATCCGCTCGGCCGATTCTTCGTTGATGACCGGGCCGATGTCCGTCCCGCGGTCCTTTGGGTCACCCATGACCAGCGACTTTACCTTCGCGACCAGCCTCGACTTCAGTTCATTGTAGATGCGATCGTGGGCGAGAATGCGCTGCACACTCACGCAGCTTTGCCCCGATTGGTAGTAGCCGCCGAAGACGATACGGTTGACGCAGTCGTCGAGGTCGACACCGTCATCAACAATGCACGCTGCGTTCCCGCCGAGTTCGAGCACGGCCCGCTTCATCCCGGCTTGGCGGATCAGTTTCTTGCCGACGACATCCGACCCCGTGAAGCTCAGCAGCGACACCCTTTCGTCCTCGATGAGTGGTCCTGCATCTGCGACCCGGCACGGCAGCACCGAGAACGCGCCGGGCGGCAACTCTGTCTCCGCGAGAATCTCACCCATGATCAGCGCACCCAGCGGGGTCTTGTCCGCCGGCTTGAGCACGAAGGGACACCCGCATGCGATTGCCGGCGCCACCTTGTGAGCTACGAGATTCAACGGAAAGTTAAACGGCGTGATGAACGAGCACAGCCCAACGGGCACGCGTTTGGTCATCCCGCGGTACCCGGCCGCTCGGGGTGAGATGTCCATCGCGATGACCTCGCCCCCGATACGCACAGACTCTTCTGCCGCGATTTCGAAGGTTTCGATTAGCCGCGTCACTTCGCCTTCGCTGTCGCCGATTGGCTTGCCTGCCTCGACACACAATGCATGTGCCAGTTCATCCCGACGCTGAGTGAACCGATCGACGCAGTGCCGGAGCACAGCCTTCCGCTCGTACGACCCCATCGACGCCATTGGGCGGATCGCATCGAAGCCCGCCGCGATAGCCGACTCGATGTGATCGGCAGTCGCGAACGCGGTCCGGCTCGCTACCTCACCCGTGAATCTGTCAACGACGGCGAGATCCGAGTTGGGCTCGATGGCCTCGCCGGCAAGATAGATCGGGTACGTCCTTGCAAGCTGCGGCATGGGTGTTCCTCTCAGATCCGGCAGACCTGCGCGCCGAGCCTTTCGGTCAGCCGCATATTCTCTCGGTAGTCAACGGGTGCAACGAGCAACGCCGGGCCAGCGTGGTCGAGCGCCCGCAGCAGGGCCGGCGCAAAGTCACGGCTGTTCTCGACACGCTCGCCCCGCCAACCAAACGACTCGGCGAGCCCGACCCATTCGGGATTCCCAAATGACAGATCGACATGCCTGCCGAACTCGGCTTCTTGCTTCCACGCGATCAGGCCGTAGGACCGGTCTTCCCACACGACCGCGGTCACGTCCTGCTCGAGTCTGGCGATCGTCTCCATCTCTTGCACGTTCATCAGGAAATCGCCGTCGCCGCAGACCGCGACGCATCTGGCATCCGGGCGAGCGAGCTTCGCACCGATCAGCCCAGGCAACGCCTGTCCCATTGAGCAGAAGCCATTGGGAATCAGGCACGTGTTGGGCTCGTCGCAGTGATAGTGCCGACCGATCCACATTTTGTGCGCACCGACTCCCGAGAGCAGGACGTCGTTCGGCGCGAGCGCTTCACGCGTGTCCCACAGCAGCTTCTGCGGTCTGATGCTGCCCTCTGTGTCATCCGCCGCATACTCGCGAAACTCGTCGAGCATCGATGAACGAGCGAGGCTCGCATCGGGGTGCAGAGCGACCGTGGAATTGTGTTCCTTGAGCCGTTGCACAATTGCATCGAGCGCGGACCCGATATCCCCGATGAGTTCGAGCGTTGGCCGATAGTCGCCATCGATCTCCGCCGGCTCGACATCGATGTGGACAACCGTTGTCTTCTCGCCCACCCAGTTGGAGGGAGGATACTCGACGAGGTCGTACCCGATGGCAAGCACGACATCAGCGTCGGCGAGTAGGCAGCCGACCTGGTCTCTCTGCTGAATCCCGACCGTAAAGAGGCATTGCTCTGAGTCGCGGGCCACCACACCTTTGGCCATGAAAGTCGACACGACTGGTACATGGAACGAATCGACGAATGTCCGCAGTTGTGTGCTGCCGTGCGACCGGATCACGCCGTTCCCAGCGAGTACAACAGGCTTGCGAGCCTTGACCAAGACGTCGCACGCTTTCGCGATCAGATCCGCGTCCGGTATGGGCCTTCGGTATCGGATTGGTTCGAGCGGTGACCCCGTTGCCTTGGCACCGGCGGTGTCCTCGGGGAGTTCGATGAGGACGGCGCCGGGTTTGCCGCCCCGACAGACCCGCACGGCCTTACGGATGGTCTCGGGTACGGCCCGCGGCGAGCGGATCGACGTCGCCCACTTCGTCACGGGCTCGAACATGGAAACAACATCCATGATTTGGTGTGATTCTTTGTGCAGACGTTCCGTCGAGCCCTGACCAGTGATCGCCAGCATCGGCGCGTGGTCCATGTTCGCGTCGGCGACACCTGTGAGGAGGTTCGAGGCTCCCGGTCCGAGCGTAGCGAGCACCGCCAGAGGTTCCCCCGTGAGTCGGCCGTACGCGGATGCAGCAAACGCCGCCCCTTGCTCATGACGGGTATTGATCACCTCGATCGAAGATCTTTCAAGCGACATCAGCAGATCGGCGTTTTCCTCGCCCGGGACTCCCAGCATGTACGGCACGTTCTCAGCCTCAAGGCACTGCACAAGCAGATCCGCGGTGGTCGTCACTCGCCGTCCTCCCGTTGGTGGGTCGCTTTCAGTCATCGAGCGGGTACTGGTTCCGGTGCATCGGAGGGTAGCGGTGGGTGGTCCCAGACATGCCAAACAGCCTCTCGACTGCCACGGCGATGGTCCAGGGAATTCTTGTGCGTCTGAAGCGGCGTTTGGAGTGTCTGATGTGTCCGGTCGTGATAGCGTGATGAAAGATCTAAGTGGTTCATTGGCAGTATCTTAACTGTGTTCGATGCCTATGCGCCGGACACCGGAAGGTCTGCATTCCTGAAAGCGATCGTCATACGGCGTGGGCCCTTGTGCATGCGGTCTCTGTCCTCTTCATGCAAGCCTACGTGGCGGCCCGGATCCGCGCCTTCAGCAACGCATCTCCGATGGTGCGGCTCTTGGCCCAGCGAGATGACGCCCACTCAGACGCCGTTCTGCTCGAGCGTGAGTTGGCGATCTTCTGGACCCACCGGCAAGAACTATCCGCCGAAGCGTTGGTCGTACTGCTCGCCCGTGCAGCGTGCCGAGATTCTCGAACTGATGCTACTGCGAGGCTGGTCTGGTAAGGAGATCGCGGCATCGCACGGCATGTCATGCGGGCCGGCATCCAGATCAGCCGAGCATCGGCACGACGGATCCTTGACGGGCTTTAAGAGCAGATCGAGACAACATAGCTTGCAGCATTCATTCTGAGGCAGTGATGAACGTTGAGGCAGAACGCTCGGAGGTTCCTCCTGCCACCAGTGTCGTTCGCCCGCTACTCATGACGCGCGAGGGCTCAACTGTCATCATTGCTCAACATACGGCTCCACTTTGCAGCTTGTTCAGGCTGCCCCCATGCCGTGTAGAGGTCCGCAAGATGTTGCCTGCATGTGATAACTCGGCGATGGTCTGATGGCAGCAACTCAAGCAATCGCCCGTGCCCGGCAAGCAGCAGTGCTTCGGCCGTGTCGAAGTCACCGAGACCGGTGTAGCACGTAGCCAGATTGATACGGAAGGCGGTGGGCATGAGGTGGTCATCATCGAGCTGGCGGAGGGCGATCGTGATGGCTTCTTCGAAAGCGATCTTGGCCTCTGAGAACCGGCCCTGGTCGCGGAGCGATTGCCCGAGGTTCGCGTGGGCGACGGCGGTGGAGGGGTGCGTGTCGCCCAGACCGTTCAGGTGCATCGCGATCGCGTCGCGCAGCAGCGGCTCCGCCGACTTTGGGTCGCCCTGGCGGATCATGACGAGGGCGAGGTTGTTGAGACCGATGGCAACATCAGGGTGGTCTTCCCGGAGCAACGCCCGCTTGATGGCGAGACTCCGCTCGTGGGCGTCGCGTGCGTCCTCATAGAGCCGGGCCGCTTCGTAGGCATTCGCGAGGTTGTTGAGGGCGGCCGCGACGGTGGTGTGCATCTCGCCGTGGGCATCGATCGCGGCGTCGATGCCTGCCAGATGGGCCTCGATGGACTCGTCGCTGCGACCGAGCACTCCGAGTTCGACGCCGAGCCAACCGAGCATGCGTGCGGTGTCGGCGGTGCGGTCGCTCGGGTCGGTTGCAAGCTCCGCGAGTGCCTGTCGGAAGTATTGCTCACCTTCTTCGAACCGACCCGACCAATGGTACACGGCGCCGAGCGAGCCAAGCGACTGTGAGACAATCGGTGTTGGGTGTCCGATTGCTTTCCGGAGTTCGATGGCTCTGAGATAGTTTGCTTCGGCATGGTCATACTGAGCAAGATAGGTCTGGCTGTTGCCGAGCTCATCGAGGAGCAGTGAGACTTCGAGTGGGTCGAACCGGGGTTCAGCTTGCGCGATTGCGAGCGCGTGGCCGAACTCGGAGGCGGCGAGGTCGTATTTGCCGAGTCCCTGGTAGGACCTGCCGAGCACGGTGCGGAGGCGGATCTGCACCGCGGGACGCTCGGTGAGCTCGCCCGTGTCGAGGCTTCGGCTGGCATCGGCTAGGAGCTCCGCGACAGTCAGGTCGTTGCCGCCGGACCGATCTGGATCGGCGCTCGCGAGCAGGTCGGCAAGGAAGTCGCCGATGAGCGAGGCGGTCAGGGCGTCCGTCTGCGCCGCGTCGCGTTCGATGCTGGCTCGGCTGAAGCCAATGGTGGTGGTAACGAGTCCCAGAAGTCCTATCGCCGCGATGAGCGTTGTCGCGATGACACCTGTCCGGTTGCGTCGCGCAAAGCGGGCGAACGCCAGCGACCGGCTCGGGGGTGAAGCCGACACGGGCTCGTGGGCGAGATGAGCCTCGACATCCTGAGCGAGCTGTTCCGCGGTCGAATAGCGGCGGTCGGGCTCGGGCGCGAGCGCCCGGAGGAGAATCCAGTCGAGATCACCTCGGAGGCGCTTGCGATGCACGCCTGCGCCCGGATTGCGTTCGGCATCTCCGCTCATCAGGTCACTCGGCCGGCCGATCAGCGAGAAATCGGTCTCTGTGGTCTTGGGAAGGCGACCAACAAGCAGCTCGTGCAGCAGCACACCCAGCGAGTACACATCGGTTCGGGTGTCGATCGAGGTATCCGCACCGCGACGCTGCTCGGGAGCCATGTAGTCGGGGGTGCCGACCAATTGGCCGGGCAGGGTCATATCGGATCGCTCGTCACGTGTGCTCGATGTGGCCTTGGCAATGCCGAAGTCGATGATCTTCGGAGTGGGTGCGCTGTCACTTTCGACGACGAGAACATTGGCGGGCTTGAGGTCACGGTGGATGATGCCCTTCTGGTGCGCGTGCTGAACGCCCCGGCAGACCTCGGCAAAGAGCCTGAGCCGGTTGCTGATGTCCTGCTCGCGAGCATCGCAGAAGTCGATGATGGATTCGCCCTCGACGTACTCCATCGCGAAGTACGGGCGCCCAGAGGGCGTCGCCCCCGCGTCGAAGACGCCGGCGATGTTGGGGTGGTTCATAAGCGCGAGCGACTGGCGTTCGCGTTGGAAGCGTTCGATGACGCTCCGGGTGTCCATTCCGAGCTTGATGACTTTGAGAGCGACGGTTCGCTTGATTGGCTCGGCCTGCTCGGCGAGATAGACCGAGCCCATGCCGCCCTCGGCGAGGAGCCGTTCGATCCGGTACGGGCCGATGAGGTCTCCCGGCTGAAGAAGGAGCGCCGAAATGGAATCATCAAGATCGAGGCGGCTCGACAGGGCCGGCGGCTCAAACCCGGACGTATCTGCCGAGTCGCACGCGAGGAGTTCTTCGATCTCGCCGCGCACGTCGGTGCCGGGCGGGCAGAGCCGGTCGAGCAGTTGGTCGCGCTCGTGCATCGGTGCGGCGCTGACGGTGGCAAAGATGCGGCGTACTTCCTGGAAGCCCATTCGTGAGTCCCGCGTTGTATGTCAACTGACAGAGCAAGTCACCCTCCCGGGATGTCTCCCGGGAGGGCAGCAGTGTGTCTAGCACCCGGAATTGTAGTTGATGATCCACGCGTTGAAGTCTGCGGGGGTGCAGGCGGCGTCGCCGTTCTGGTCGCACGCCGGCGACTGTGTGTTGAAGGCGATAATCCAGGCGTTGAAGTCAGCGGGGCTCACCAGTCCATCTCCGTTCGTGTCGGCAACGCAGATGTCGTCCACGTTGACGACGACCCAAGCTGGGAGACTCTCGGCGATCGTGCCGCCGTTCTGACCGTTGGCGTCGGCGGTGATGTCGCAGATGGCGCGGTAGGTGAACTGATCGCGCCCGGTGAAGCCAGGGTTCGGCGTGTAGGCAAAGGTGCCGTCGGCATTGAACGTGACCTGGCCGAAGTCCGGGCCATCGTACCCGGCATCACCCGGGCCAAACGTGAGATCGACCTCGAGCGGACGGAAGTCCTGGATCACCTGCCCGCCGACAACGTCCTGTGCACGAAGCTGGCGCGTGTCGTTGTCGAGCACGCTCCGGGTGAGCCCGTCACGGTGCGAGGCGTAGGTGTCATCGGCCGCGAGTCGGCCCGCGTTATCGCGCAGGTGCCTGAGTTCTTCGAGTGCCCAGCGGAAGTAGGGGGCGGACTCGTCGGGGAGCTCGGTTGCGTTGACAAGTTCCTCCTGGAGCAGCTGGAGGTTGAAGATAAGCTGGTCGCCGATGCTGCCAACATCGAAGTCCCGCGTGCCCCACTCACCCGTGTCCGCGGCCTCGAAACGGTCGATCATGACCGGCAGAATCTCGGACCGCAGACCAACCTCTGTGGCCTTGATGGGGTTGCCCATCGCGTCAGCAGCGTTCGTCGAGCCACGCAGGATCGACCGCGCAATCGTGCTGTTCTCGAGCAGCCCCGGGCGAGCGAGGGCCACGTACGCGTCGATCAGGGCTTCGACGTCGTCGAGCGCAGCGGCCGCTTGGGCGACAGGCGAGCTCTCGTCGGCGAGTTCCGCCTGGATCGCGGCCCGCACCTGCGAGCGGACCCAGCGGAGATCGTCTTGGTAGAGGCTGATGGCTTCTGGGTTCTCGTCGATGCCGTCGCTGGTGAACTTGATGCGAGCGAGCCCGGTGCCCCCGGTCGCCGAGTACACGTACGGCGAGGTCCCAAGCAAACCGGGCAGCGCGAGGGAGTCGTCCCATCGCGATGAGATGACGGTGTTGCCGGCTGCTTGGAGATTCAGGAAGATGTTGCCCGCGTCCGACACGTTCGAGGGCGGGTTGGCGATCCAGTTGCCGGTTCGGAACAGATCGAGCTCACGCAGGTAGGTCATGCGTCGGCGGATGTCGTAGTCGCCGGCGGTCGGCTGGGTGCTGTCGAGGCTCACTTCGAACACGATGTTCCACGCCCGGTCGCTCACCCGCTGGTTGTACCAGTGGATCGCCCTGACGCCTCCGTCGCGAGCCTGGCGGACGAGCGACCTGGTCTGTGCGCCGTAGATCACCGGGATGAAGTTCGAGCCGGTCGGGCCCGGCACGTTGGCACGGGCGAGATGCGAATAGCCCTTCACGAAGTCGCCGATCGTCGGATCACCCGTGATCAGATGCGTCGAGGGGCCTCCCCAGCCGGTCACGATACTGTCAACGTCCGCTACGAGCGGTGCGAGGTTCTGGTCGAAGTCGTCCGCCCAGAGATCGATCGTCACGGAACCGTTGCTCAACGGTGTGGCGAAGATGCTGGTGTCGGCGAGCGTGTTCTCGATCGCGGTGCTGATCTCGGTCTGGAGCGCATTCGCGGCGAGCGTGTACTCCTGCATGAGGTTGACGAAGAGGGTGTACTCGGGCACGGGGTCACCGTTGTCGTCGCTGAAGCCGTAGAACCCGGTCTGGCGCAGGACACCGATCGACCGCTCGAGCTTCTCGCCCTCGGCGATGATGTCGTCGATGTCGCGGGGCGAGTTGGTCTGGTTCGCGATCCACTTGGCGAAGTACCACGGGCTCTCGTTGGCGAGCTGCGCGTAGGCCGTCGCCGCAAGGCTCCAAGGCTCGGGGCCAACGACCTCCGGATCGAGACCGACCGTGCTATCGAGAAAGGGCGGCGCAAACGCGAGCAGCTCTGCGAGCCGACCGGAGATCGCGCCGTCACCGATGGTCTCGTCCGCCTCGGAGAGCAGGAACGGGCTCGAGGCGTTGCCGACAAAGGCGGTGTCATCGGCCGTTGATGTCGCGGCGGTGAAGAACAGGTTCGCGGCGGTGTCGAATCCGCCGATCCACGGGAGATCGCTGTTGTTTTGGCGGGCACCGAGATAGAGATCGACACCGATGTTGAAGAGCTGATTCAGCTCGTCGCGTCCGATGGCGCGCACCGTGTCATCGAGCCGGCGGATGGCGTTCGACTGATCGAGCAGCACGTCTACCGCGAAGTCAACCGTAGCGGTCAGATCGAGCACGGCTTCGAACTGATCATTCAGCGAGGCAAACAGAACATCGAGCTTGGCATCAACTCGGTCGAAGCGGCCGTCGATGCGCTGCTCCATCTCCACGAGCTGACCCTGGAGCTGCGTGATCTGGTTGTAGATATCTCCGTTGGTCCGGCCGCCGAGTACGTTGTTCTCGCTGATGCCGAGGATCTTGATGAGCCCGTCGGTCGTGGTGATGAAGGGCCCCACGGCGCCCGCCGCGTTCCCCGCGGCGAACGCGTTGCGAAGGCTGGATGCGGCAACACCGAGCTTGGCGGCGGCGACGCTGGTTGAGAGCGCGTTGCTGATGCCGATCGCGCTCGAGCCGGTCTCGTGGGCCTCGAAGACCAAGTCGGCTGGCTGCTGGATGTCGTTGTAGAGCAGGAATGAGTTGGCCAGCAGACTCGTCCGCGGCGCCGAGGTGGCACGGATATCCGCGCGCATCTCGTCGAGGATGGCCTGTCGCTCCGCTGGGGAGAGCCCCGAGCTCTGGTCATAGGTGACCTCGGGCCCGATCTCGTCGATCGCCAGGCCAGTGATATCAAACGTGCCGTAGACAGCCGCCCGCATGCGGTTCTGGAGCGGGCTCGGTGCTGCGCGATTCCGGAAGTCCTCGTCGGTTTCGCCATCGAACCGCTCAAGATCAACGAACTGCTGGGCTAGCTCGGTTTCAAGCACTGCGTAGCTCACAGGAAGCTGGGCGATCGCGTCGTTCACGCCGATCAGCTCAGGACGCTCGCCGCCCAGTTCGGGGTCGTAGCCGTTGGCCTCAAGATAGCTCGCGACCGAGGGGGCGATATCAAACGTGAGGTCCTCGCCCGACGGTGTCTGATTGGTGAACAACCGGACCAGCAGTTCGCCGAACTCGGGAGACGCCCCGAGGTTGGCAGCGGTTGCCGCCTCGTGGGCGCGGACCCTTCGTTCCATCTGCGGCTTGGAGGTCGCCTCGGGCAGCTCGAGCCCGAGCAATTCGAACGCGCGATCGTTCACGTCGGTGTCGTATCCGATCAACGCGCTAAGCGAGGCAGACCCGGCCTGCCCAACGACCGTCCCGAATCGCAGGGCGGCCATGAAGTTCTCCGGACGCGTCAGGTCGGGATCGGTGGGGAACATCGACGCGAGTTTGGCGTCAAAGGCGTCGATGTACGTCCCGGCGACGGCTGAATCGGCCGACGGATTGCGTTCCACAAATGCACTGGTCGCGGCGATCACGGCGATGGCACGCGGCTTGGTGCCGACCTCGATCTCGCCGATCACATTTCCGCCGGCATCGACCACCGGGACAGAGCCAACGATGTAGTCCTCGCGGACGTACTCCGCAGCCCTGACCGCCTCTTTGAACGACTGGTAGGACGACTCATCGTCGACGCCGAACGTCGCGGGCTGGGCGTTCAGGCTCGTGGCAAGGCCGGCGGCCAGAGTCATTGCGAGGGTTCGGTTTCGAGTTCGGGTCGTGTCCGAGAACATACGTGGATCTCCTCCGGGGGGTGCGATAAGGCCCGCTGGGGGCCCGACACCCTGAAGTGCGTCATCCCGACGCCCGCTCCTTGGCGATCGATGAAAAAGACCTGTAACTTGCGGTAGGCTCTGTGGATGTCCGAGCAATCAGCACAGCCCACCCCACCTCGAAGCGGCCTTGACGAGCATCTGTACGAGTCGCTCCATGGCATCGCAGAGGCGTGCATGCGCTCCGAGCGGGTGCACCACACGCTCCAGCCGACCGCTCTGGTCAATGAGGCATATCTACGGATGGACAGCGATGACGATGGGCTGAGCCGGGGCGTATTCATCGGGCGTGCCGCACGGATCATGCGTCAGGTTCTGGTTGATCACGCGAGAGCGTTCAACGCGCAGAAGCGGGGGGGGAGCAGGCAACGGATCACGCTGAGCGGCGTGGGCAACAGTGACGACCCATCGCAGTCGATCGATGTCCTTGGAATCCACGAGGCGCTCGAACGGCTGGCCGATGAGGACGAGAGGCTTGTGCGGGTTGTCGAGTGTCGCTTCTTCGGCGGTCTGACGATCCGTGAGACGGCCGAACTGCTCGGTGTGTCCGAGAGCACGATCGAAGCGGACTGGCGGTTCGCGAAGGCGTGGCTGAAGCGTGAGCTTGGGAAGTGATACCGCCGCTGGAAAGATCGGGCAACCGGGGCTGGTCACTCACGATCAGTGGAAACTGCGTGGTCTGTACCTTCGGTGTTCTCCCCGGCTTTCGTCCGTGAACCTGTGAAGCTGGGATCGGACACACTACGAGCCTGTGGCATGCGGCAGTTTGCTTTGGCTCGATTGTCGTGGGTGATCGCCGGTTGAGAGACAAAGACATGGCCAGGAGGTGCGGTGCGTGGGATCAGCTCCCGAGGGGATCAGGCAGACGCGAAGTCCAGTGACAGGTCCGGCTTCCTCGATACCCGCCAACCCTGCCAGAACCCTCGTGCTGGGGATCCACAAATTCGCTGGCCCACCACGCCGGTGGGTTAAGGGGGCAGATCGAGCCGCGATGTGCGGCAGTACTCAGTCTGAGACTACGCTGAACGGTGGGACGGTACGCTCGGTCGTTCTTGCTGCTACCGGCTTTGCTCGCCCGCTACTCCGATCGTCACTCTACTCGAACCGGCGACACAAAGCCGGGAGGCTTGAGGGCGACGAGGGAGCACGCGAGTTTCTGAACAATGTTCTCGGCGGTGTTCCCGATGAAGAACCCGGGGACACCCGTCCTTGCAACGGTTCCCATCACCAAGATGTCAAGGCCCAACTCCTCGACCTGGAAAGGCACGGACTCCGAGGGATGTCCACGCACATGATGAACGTCATAGTCGCCGCTGATGCCGGATTCGGAGATCACGCGATGCAACTCGTGTCGATGCTGACGCTGCGTCCCGGCGACTGCCTCACGGACCTCCTCTCTCGGAATGCTCGACCACGGGCTCTCAAAGAGGAAGTCCTCGTACTCGAAGTCCCAGCACGAGACAATTGTCAGAGAACGGCTGCACGTGTCGGCGACCGATCGTCCGAGTCTCAGCAACCCGAGCGAGAGTTCGTGGTCCGCCGACTCGTGACTCGCCGGGTCGATCGCAACGCCAACGCGGATCTCGCTGCGGCTTCGAGTGATCGGTCGACACAGCCACACCGCGCCGGGGCACTTTCGGAGAAGCTGCATGTCGAAGGCTCTGAACCCGTTCCGATCCGGGCCCTCGTCAGCCTCTTTGACTACGAGGTCGTAACCCTCGCGGAGCACGCGTTGGATGATGTGCATCACCGGGGTGCTTGCGCACTCGATCTCCGTGACGATACGGATCTGTTCTGGTTCCAGACCGATCGTGTCCCGGGCACGGTCGACCGCTGCCGTGAGTTCCTGATCCAGCGACCGCAGCAGGGTGTCTTTGTATGGCTGTAGCTGATCTGGTAGATCAGGGCATACATGGACGGCCGTCAGCTCCGCTCGACTCTCTCTCGCGAGGCTGATCGCCTGGATCAGGCCGTGCGACTCGTCTTGTGTGCCCCGCCCGACGAACAGGATCTTCTTGAAACGCTGCATGCCTCGGATCCTCCTCTCAAGCACGATGGGTGTGCAGGGTTACCGAGCCAAGGCTCCGAATGGAGAGGTGTCGAGCAAACACTCGTACTCGTGCGTCGATGCGTTGTCGAAGCACGCCTCGATGAGTTGACGGCCGTACGAGTGCAGGTCATCGTCACGCAGGAACTGCTCGAGTTCCTTCCGAAAGAACGCGTAGAGCTGTTCGGCGCCCGCGTCGTAGCCCGACTCGGTGACCTCCGGCTGGGTATGCGTCCGAAGGAACCAGTGCGGGATGACCGTGCCCTCGACCTGAAGGCCCTTCAGGCTGTAGCCCAGGAGCGGGCACCGCGCGGGCTCCAACGCTTTAGGACTGAACGGGTTCGACCCACGCCGCGCGAGATACTCACGCATGAGCCATTGCGGCATGAAGCTCGTCGCCCACGCCCCAACGTGCTGGTTGGGCACGAGCGTGAACAGTGTATCCGTAGTCGTGAGCATCTGCTCGAGAAGGATGTTTGCCTGATCGACACGTCGGCCGGTCGCAAACGGCCAGTAGGACCCAACGCCCTCGCTGCTGAGGCCTTCGGTATCAACGATCGACGGATTGGCGTGCCCGCGCGGCGCAACGAGCCGCCAGAGCCACGCGAGCGTCGGCGGCAGGACATGGAACAGCCCCAGGATGCCGTAGGTTGGGTGCTCAGCCGTGCATGGCGGTGTGCGGACGCCGATCGAGCGCACGTCGACCGTCACCGGCCCGTCCACGATCCCGGGCACGGCGGAACGAGGGATGACGACACGCGGGTTCGGGCAGGGCTTACCCGGCTCGTCGTGGGTGTGCTCCCAGATCAGCGCCGTCGCGCCGGGGGCCGAGTCGATGTTCAAGAAGAGCAGCGGGCAGCCCGGGTCGATGCACAGCTTTTCGAGATGTGGGTCGACGCCGTACTTGTCGATGTGGTTCACGCGGACGAACCACGCGTCCTCCGCGTCCGTGAGCGTGAGCTTGCGAACGCCTTCCTCGTGTGTCTGGATGCGCGGCGGGCAGAGCGCCATGTCGTCGGTCACCGGGCTGAGCTCGCAGCCTCGCGGCAGTGTGAGATGCCGACGCTCGCCTGAGACTATGTTCCGCCCGAGCAGCAGCCGGCCGTCGGGCTCGCGATGGATATGCTCAAGCATCTCGCTCTTGCCACCGCCCGAAGCCCCCTCGTGCATGAAGACGACTGTGTTGTCATAGGGAGTGTGTACGCGGACCGTTGAGCAGTGTGCGGTTGTCCATCCCTGGCTCTCCCCAATGTTCAAGAGCACGCCGTAGATGCCTTTCTTGGCGGACGGACCCGGGTAGAGGTTGTAGCTGAACAGTTCGTGCATGTTGTCCGAGCGATCGTGCACGACAACCTGACGACCATCGAAGTGGCTGTGCCGGAAGGGTGGCGCGGCATAGATAATCGCCCTCGGCTCGAAACTGTCCGGCGTCTCGACGTCCGACGAGATCCCCTGGAGCATCGCCAAGCCCAGTGCGAAGAAGCCCGCGTTGTCGGGGACGATCGCGAGTGCGGGTGTGCCTTCTTCGCCGCCGCCTGCCATAAACGGGAACATGGCGAGCGGTTGGGTGGCGAGCCACTCGAACGTCGCGTCGCGCGTCGCTGCGAAGGGTTCGCCGAACCGCTCGATGTAAGTTGGCTTGTTGGTCGGGCGGTTGTCACCGATGACCATGCAGTCGGGATCGCGTCGACGCATGTACGGCTCGACATAGTTGGCGCTGACGCCATTTTTGACACGATGCGCGTAGGCCTCGACGATGCGTTCGCCGCCCGCAACATCGTATGCAATCTCGTGCTGGCCATCGGGGCCTGCGTCGCGCACCGCGAGGTCGACGAGCTCATCGACGCCGTGGGCCACAGCTACCGAGGGCGCTCCGGTGAGCACGGAACGAAGATGATCAGGCAGCCGCCAGTCTGTCCAACTCATTGCAACCGTGTCCTCGCTCGAGTACAAGAAACTCACGCAGGTGATTCTGTTATCTGATTTGCGTTTCAGGTATGGCTACACCGGCCAGAATCGTCGCTATGGCTGCTACTCCCAACGGCTTCAAATTGTGCCGGAGAATACTCGAAACCGGGTCGGTGACACAATCGTCTTTGCGTCGGTTTGTGAGCGTTCCATTGCCCCTGGCCTTTCTGCGATTCTGTGAAAGCCCGAGCACGGCGACGACGGCGACGATGTTGTGTATGCATGCCATGTTGCCGATCGCGGCCCCGATACTCTGCAAGGCAAGCACACGCGTTTGGCTCAGGCTCAGGCCGTCGGCGATCTGGGCCTGCACCGTACTGAATGTCAGATTCGAGATCGTCGCCGATCCTGAGAAGAACGATCCGAGCACGCCCACGAGCGGTGCGCCACCGAACCAGAGCGGGCCGTGAACGGAGACCACAGCATCGGCGAGGGCCCCGCCGATGACAACAACCGGTGCCTCGTCAGCCCCGTGCATCATGAGCTTGACGAAGACCAATGCGCCGCTCAGTGCGATCGTCGGCAGCAACATGCCTCGCGCCGAGTGACTCCACACCCGCGCGGTCTCGCGTGCCGAGAGCCTCAGCACTGGTGCGGACGCGAGCGAAACAACCAGGAAGGGGATGATGAACGGCACGTACAGCAACGGCATCGTCCACGAGATGGATGTCCCCATGATCGCATCCACTCGCGTGACAAGAGATGCCGAGATCGATACAACACCAGCCGCCCCGAGATCGAGTGATGTTGACGGCGAATCGGCGTTGAACAGCCCCTTCAAGCCGAGCGGCTCGATGCGTGTAGCGGCTAGCAACGCAACGGTAAACAATAGGGGAACGATCGATCGCCAGATCGACAGCGAGGGTGCAGGGGGCGTTGGCGACTTGCAATTGAGGGTCTTCGTGCGGCCCACAAATCGGCAGACTGCGAACGCGACCGCAAGGCTCGCCGCTCCGCCGGCGATTGATGGGAACTCGGTGCTCATCAACGCGACCGCTGCCGAAGTGCCGACCGTCGACATCACGACAACACCGATGGGGATTACACGCCGTCGCAGTTCCGACCAAGGGAAGAGCAGGGCGAGCCCCCATGCAACGATCACTGGCGCGACGACACATTGCAGCAGGGCGGCATCGAGCCGGATCGCACGGAACTCCTCGTCGGTCAGACCGGCGGGCTCGAGCCCGAACCAGATCGGCATGCCGACCGCGCCGAACACAACCGGCACGGTGTTCATCACCAGGCAAGCCGCCGCGGCACGGATCGGCGGGAAGCCCATGCCCACGAGGAGCGGCGCCGCGAGCGCGGCCGGCGTGCCGAACCCGCTCAGCCCCTCCACGAGATACGAGAACGACCAAGCGATGAGCACAACACGCATCACCGGATCCGGTGCCGAGCGAGCGAGCGCGGTGGTGATGCTGTCGAGCGCGCCCGAGGCCCGGATCGTCTGAAAGAGCACGATCGCGCCGAACACGATGGAGAGGGGCATGAGCGAGGTCAGCAAGCCTTCGATCACCCGCGCTGTGAGCAGGATTGCATCGGCATCGCGTGCGGCAAGCGACTGGATCGCGAGGGCTGCCGCTGCAGCAGAAGGGAGAGCAATGTGCGCGGGCAGCGGGAGCATCAGCCTCGGCATGCGGACCGTCATCGCGATGATAAGTCCGATGATCGGGATCGACGCCAGGAGCGGGTGCATCACTGTGTGCCGTGGTCAGTCCACCGTGGCCGGCAGCCCCGGGATCGCGTTTGCAGCGGGTGGACTGCCTTGAGTTTCGATGGCGGTCAGGTTCTCGATCGTCGTTGTCGCAATCGCGTCGAGGGCTTCTCGTGTAAAGAAAGCTTGGTGCGACGTGATCAGCACGTTCGAGAACGTCAAGAGACGTGCAAAGACGTCGTCTTGCAGGATCGACGTCGAGCGATCCTCGAAGAACAGGGCCTGCTCTTCTTCGTACACGTCGAGTCCAACACCAGCAAAGTGCTCATCCTTCAGGGCGCGGATCAACGCGGTCGTGTCGATCACCGCCCCTCGTGCAGTGTTGATCAGAAACGTACCCCTCGGCATCAACGCGATGGTCTCGGCATTAACCATGTGGTATGTCTGTTCGTTGAGAGGGCAGGTCAGGCACACGACCGTTGACCTCGTGAGCGCCTCTTCCAGCGGCAGGTACTCGACACCCATCGCACGAAGTTCGTCCGACTCACTCGGATCGACAGCGATCACCCTACAGCCGAAGCCCAGCAGGATTTTCGCAAGTACGGCCCCGATGGCGCCAGCCCCGATGACCGTTGCCGTTTTGCCATGCAGATCGACACCGAGCAGGCCCTCGAGCGCGAAGTTCTGCTCACGGACGCGTGCGTGCGCTCGATGGATCTTCCGGTTTATCGAGAGCAGCAGCCCGATGGTGTGCTCGGCGACCGCGTGGGGCGAGTAGGCCGGAACACGGCCGATGCGGAAGCCGAGTTCACTCGCGGCGTCGAGATCGAGGTTGTTAAAGCCAGCGCATCGCAGTGCGATTGAGCGGCAGCCTGCATCGGCTAAGACCGTTAGTGTCTCACGACCGAGGTCATCGTTCGTGAATGCGCACACCGCGCCATGCTCGGCGGCCAGCCCCGCGGTGCGAGGCGTCAGGCGAGGACCTGTCTGGCCCTCGGTGCTTCGCCCATCAAGAAAGTCCATTTCATGAGGCGAGCCCGCCTTGCGGTTCGCGTCGATGAGAGTGCGTCGGTCGTAAGGGCGGGCGGAAAACACTGCGACTCGCACGGATTGTCTCCTTCCGAACCAACACGGCGTCAAGATTCAACTAAGCGTATTCCCCCATGAGATACCAAACGCCGGCGTGCGTTGAAGAATCGGTCAAGGGTCATCGCCGATACGGCGGTCCGGATGTTGCAACTGTCCCGCAGCGGGCAGCACGGTCCGCAGACGCTGCACACCCTCACGACTGCCGATCACGACGAGTGTGTCGCCGGTCTCGATGCGGCTTTCTGCGCGTAACTCGGTGATGCGGGTGGTCCCGCGTCGGATGCTGGCCACCATGACTCCGAAACGGTCGCGCAGGTCGAGGTCACCCAGCGACCGACCTGACCACTCGTGTGTTTCCGTAACGACAAACTCGTCGGCGGCGAACGCGCTCTGTTGCTCCGCGGGCCCGCCGAGTTCACGCTGGCGTAACCGCTCGGCGGCTCGTTGGCCGGCCTCGGGCGGGCACAGAAGCACGATCCGATCGCCGGGAAAGACTTGGAAGTCGGGAGGTGGGCTGAAGTGCATCCTCCCCGCCCGGCTGATGGCCAACACGGACACGCCGAACTCGTCGCGCAGGTCCATCTCGCGGAGTGTCTTACCCGTGTAGACCGAGCCGGGCCGGAGCGCGACTTCTTCCAGTGCCGTCGGCCAGTCGCGCAGCCCGGGCAGCGACTGTACGGAGCCGGTGATCGCCTCGACCGCAAGCTCGGCCGCGTCGGAGAACGGCTCGAGAACTAGATGCGCACCAAGCTGGCGATACATGTCGGCCTTTGCGGAATCCGTGGCGGTCAAGGCGAGTCGACCACCGTATTCAGCTTCCGCAAGCAGGCGTACAAGAGCAACCGTCGTCTCGTGCGATCTTACCGTGCACAAGATCCAATTCGCGCGGTCGAGGGGAAGTTGGGCGAGCAGCTCGGGATCCCCGGCATCGCCGTAGAGCACGGCCATGCCCTTCGCGTGAGCGCGCTTGAGGGCGTCGGGGTCGAAGTCTACAGCGAGTAGATTCCAGCCGTGCTCGCGGAGTTGGTCGGCGATCGAGCTGCCGTAGTCGCCAAGTCCCAGGACCAGAATAAGGTGTTCTTGGCTTACAGTAGTTGCAATGTCAGCATCCGAGCCCCGCTCGCGTGATGCGACGCGACGCTCAAAGATGCTCAACAGACCCGCGAGCCGGGCATAGAGCGGACCGGAGTACAGAATCATGTACGTCGAGGCGGAGATCGTGACCAGCCCGACGAGCGTGATAAGACTCATCGCTGATGAGTCGAGATGGCCGAGACTCAGACCGAGCGTTGCAAGAATCAGTGAGAACTCGCTGATTTGCGCGACCGCGAGTCCTGACATGAACCCAGTCCGCTTGCGATAGCCCATCACCCCCATGATGATCATGACGATGAGTGGATTCCCGACGAGCACGAAGAGCGAGAACACGGCCGCCTTGCCGATCTCGGCCCCAAGCGAAGCGACATCGAGTTGCGCCCCGAGGCTGATGAAGAAGAACAGCAGCAGGAAATCCCGCAGCACGACCAAACGAGCGCCGATCGCATCGCGATGCTGCGTCGAAGCCAGGGCGATACCTGCGAGGAACGCACCGACCTCCTTCGTGAATCCCAGCATGTCTGCAACTGCGGACAGCGAGACGGCCCAAGCAATGGCGAACAGCACGAGCAGTTCGGGGGATCGGGCGACGTAGCCCGTAACCGCGGGCAGCACCCACCGCATGAGAGCCACGATCACCACGAGCAGTAACAGCCCCTTGCCGGCAATCCAGGCCGCGTTGGAGACGAGCGATCTTCCATCTTCATGAGCGGAGCCGCCGAGCGCGGTCAGCGCAATCAACGCGAGGATCGCCATGATGTCTTGAACGATGAGAAAGCCCACGGCAATGCGGCCATGTAGTGAGTCGATCTCCTTTTTGTCAGAGAGCAGCTTCACGATGATGATCGTGCTCGAGAATGTCAATGCGACCGCGACATAGGCCGCAGGAACCACGTCTAGCCCGAACGCGATGGCGATCAGAAATCCGATGAGCGATGTGAAAAAAACCTGCCCGAGCCCGGTGGCAAGCGCAACCGGACCAACGGTCCGGATCATCCCAAGATCGAGCCGCAGCCCGACGACGAAGAGCAGCAACGAGATGCCGATACTCGCGAGCAGTTCGATCTGCTCTGCGTCCTCGACCAAGCCGAGCACTGCCGGACCGACCAGAATCCCGGCGAACATGAAAGAGATGATGAGGGGTTGCTTGAGCGAGAGCCCTGCCGCAGCAACGACGGCCGCGATGGCGAGGATCAGGCCAACCTGGGCGAACGGAGTCACGTCCATGAGGTCTACCTTCGATGCATGAACCGCCTGACCTAGAAAGAATAGGGTCACAACCAGGAGTGAAAGCGCACGAACGACCTCTTGGAGCAGGCGAACGAGGCCGCTGGTCAGTTGCCGGTGTTCACCTGCTCATCGGGCGGAATGCGCTAGACACCGTGCTGCTCAGACAATTCCGATACGGCTGTCGGTCGTTGACCTGCAGTCATGGTTGTCCGGGAGTCTGTGTGAGCCCCACCTTCTGCATCCGAGCCCCGCGCAGCGATACGGCGCGGGGCTCGGATGATCGTGTTTCTGGCACCGGAGGCTGGCAGCCCGGGCTCGAGAGCGGACACTCAGTGTTGTAGTACTCACCCAGGTTCCGGCTGACCACGTTGCAATTCACTATGCGGCCAGTGAGGAATCGCTGCTGGCATCGCAAAGCGATCCGATTGCTCGGACAACACTGAGTACCGGTACAGTCTCAGGTATGTTCAGCACGCCGGGCAGTGGGGGTTGACTTTGTTCTTCTGGGCTTACTTCCTTTGACAGAAGAACCAATGGCCGTTGACTGCTGTGCGAGTCCGCTCCGCTCCGAATGCTCTGTCCGGGAGCCAGCTTGGCCACGAACAGATCACGAGAGCAAGGTTCTTGGGAACACGACAATCTTTGCAGAAAGCTCACTCGCGAATCAGGAGTGAAACAGTCTCGTGCGTCTGTGAGCTCGAAGCCACTGCAGACCCCCATTGAGATGGATGCCAATCTCGGTTTCCAGGCCTCGCCCCCGCATTGTGAGAGCATGGTCAGCTTCATGTCGTCAGCCTCTTCGTCGACTCCGGCTACTGCCTCGGCGATTGTGGGCGCGGTCAGTCCGAGCGTGTCCGCGAGGGTGTCGATTGGCTGCAGCGTGTCTGCATCCCATACGCCGAACCCGAGCGCATGCGCGAGGCGATCAGCCAGGCAAAGCAGCGAGACACTCTCGTGACGCTTCCGCGACTTTGCTCGTATCTGATCAGGGTCGATGTGGTGGTAAACGACCGGATCGATGAGATCCCTCGGGAACTTCCAGGACAACAGCAGCTCGTCGATCCCCTCGGCATGATTCATGAGCAGCATCCGAGACTCAACGAGATGCGCCGGCTCGCCGAGTTCCACAGCCGCTTGAAGAACAGCGGCGTACTCGTCAGGCATTACCTGGAGGTAGACAAGCCTGCCGATGTCATGGATCAACCCTGTCGTGAATGCAGCAGCGGGCTCGACTGATCCGGTGATACGCGCCAAGCGAGCCGCGATGATCGCGCACACAAGCGAGTGCTCCCAGAAATGGCGGATATCAAGCGGCGAGCCCTCCGGGAGTTCCTTGAAGCTGTCCACGACATTGATCGCGAGGATGGCATGCTCGATGGCCTCCGTGCCGACCAGCACGACCGCGCGATCGATGGATTCCACAGATTCGCCTGTGGAGTGAGCCGACGAGTTCGCCAGCTTTAGCAGCTTGATCGCGAGCGCCGGGTCCTTGCGCACCAGTTTCGCGATCTCTTCGGGTGTGCTCGCGTCGCTCCGACAGAGCTTGAGAATCTGGGTTGCCGCAGGTGACATCGCCGTGAGCGCGCCGAAGGACATGACGCGTTCCCTGAAATCGGATCGTCTGATCACCGGCTTGTAGTCGCTCAGGTTGTTGGCGGGCTTGTGGGGCTTGAGGACTGGCTTGGCCGGAATGTCCGGCGAGGCATTGGTAGCGGCAGCCTGTGCATCGAGAGGTGTTTCGTCTGCCGGACCTGCGAGAAGCGTGCTGACTCGGAGCAGAAGTTCATCGATCGAGAACGCCGATTTCAGCAGGTATTGGTCAGCACCGAGGCTCGCGGCCTGTTCCACGGTCTGCAGATCATTGGCTCCGGTCAGTATCAGAACAGGTATACCAGCGAGGTGCTCATCGGCGTGCAGTGTCCTCAGCACATCGAGGCCGCTGGTCTTGGTGATCTCGATATCGAGGATGATGAGATCAGGTATGCGAGCGGTGATCGAGCAGAGTGCTTCCAAGCCGTCTCCAGCAGAGATCGTCTCGTGCCCCGCTCCTTCAAGCGCAAATGCGACCGAGTCTCGGATCACTGCCAGATCGTCCGCGATGAGTATGTAAGCCATAGTCTCGCCCTCTGAACTTCATGCTACTCGCTCAACAGTTGCGTCAAACGCGTCATCTATGCGCACAAACTCAGCCTTGCTCTCGACGAACACCCCGACGGGCACGAGATCGACATGCGTGACGCCGCTCCGGCGCCTGCTTGGATAGCTGGTCACCTCGAACTGCTCGTGATGAGTGAGTGTGATTTCACGGGCCATCCGCAGGAACCGCGCATGCGGATACTGCGGCACCGCGAGGTTCACCGCTCGGGCGTTGTTGTCTTGCAGCGATAGCGTCTGGCGTGTAAGCATCGACCCGGCCGCCATCATCGACGCGACGATGGCAGTCGCGAAGGCATGTCCAAGAGCGAGCAGCTGCGGAAGGGGTATCGATCTCATCAGGAACACGGTTACTCGTGATGGGGATAAAGGACAAACTCAGATGATTTCGGCCTGTTTTGTACGCCACGTAAGGCCGTGTCTCCTGTATCGTTCAGATCTGCCATTTTGGGGGGAGTTGTTCCGCTCGTTGGCGGGGGATTCTCGACTGCCATCGTCGTGTCTGAGTGGATACCTCTGCCTGGGAGTTACACAGTTTTGTGCTGCTTCCGCACAGTGATGCCACGCTCGCTATGTGGAGATTCGAAAACGGACCCACACTACGGCATGTGGCTGAGGGTTGCGTTCGAATCTGGCATTATCAGACTGACCCCTATTCCCAGAACCTAGTCCATGTGCTACGCGAGCATGCATGGCATTGGACGCATCTGAGAAGGCGGGGCTTCATGGCACGGATCAGCCATTCTGCGGAGCAGATCATCGGCAAGTTGCGCGAGGCGGAGGTGCTGCTGGGCCAAGGGTACAAGATCCCTGAGGTCAGCCGGCGGCTTGACGTGACCGAGCGGTCATTGATGTTACCCATCGAGCTCGTCCGTTGTTCATTGCGGCTCAAGTACAGTTCGGTGGTATGAAGAAGTAGTCGAACTCATCAGAGCATACGGCCTGCCTGTCACCGGCCCACAGAATCTGTGGACCGGCACGCTTGGGGATTCAGCGAGCAGCGAGGGCCGTGTGGGGGGCGAAGTCAGTCCGAGGCCTGTCTGGGGCAATGGAGGGGGAGTACTCAGTTGTCTCTGCACGTTCCTGTCTCATTCGCCTTCGAGTGCTGATATGCCTCGACGCCTTCCTTGAATTATGTACCATGGTCGGAAGGAGTACGATACATGATGGAGCGGCCGGACATCTCATCACAATCCCGTGATGTTCGAGTTCAAGAGATCGGGGCTTCCCTTGCCGATGTGTACGATCAACTCCGGGCGCTCGCTCGAGCCCTGATGGCGTCGGAACGCCCGGGCTTGACGCTCCAGGCGACATCGCTAACCCACGAGGCGGTGATCCGCCTTTCTCGCCGTGACGACATCCCTCCGGACGACCACGCGAAGTGGGTCACGGCGGCCGCTGACGAGATGCGCCGCGTTCTGATCGACTCAGCCCGGCGACGGGGCGCGCTGAAGCGCCGCCCCCCTGGTCAGCGTGTTGGTCTCGACGGGCTGGGTTCGTGCGTGCGTCACGCCGAGCATCCCGAAGAAATCCTGGCACTCGATTCGGCCTTCCTGCGCCTGATCGATGTCCACGGCCGTGCCGCGGACGTTGTTCGGCTTCGGTTCTATCTCGGCCTCGGGGTCGACGAGACGGCCGAGTCGCTCGGAATCTCGAAGCGAACCGTGCTTCGGGACTGGGAGTTCGCGCGTGCGTTTCTTGCCAACGAGATCTTGCGAACCTGATCGCAGCCGAGGGGGTTTGTGCACCATGCCCAACAGAGATCGGCTGCAATCCATCTATCTCGCCGCTTCATCGCTGCCGGGGGATGAGGTCTCTGGGTATCTCGAGACGGCCTGCGCGGGCGATCCCGACCTCCGGCAACAGGTTGAGCGTTTGCTCTCGGCGAAGGCCGCACTCCCGGGGCTGCTCGCGGAACCGACCGCGGAGACGCTCGCGTCCGACCGGTCGGCGGCGCTCCCGGCGGGTGTGCAGCGGGAAGTTGGGTCGTATCGCCTGCTCGAGGTGCTCGGTGAGGGTGCGTTCGGCGTGGTGTACCTCGCCGAGCAGCGCGCGCCGATCGTGCGTCGCGTCGCTCTCAAGATGCTGCACCGTGAGCATGCCGATCCGAAGGTGCTGGCGCGGTTCGAGGCCGAGCGGCAGGCGTTGGCGCTGATGGAACACCCGCACATCGCGAAGTTTCTCGAAGCGGGAGCCGACGAGAGCGGTCGCCCGTTCTTCGCCATGGAACTCGTGACCGGTGAACCGATCGATGTGTACTGCAACAATGCCGGCCTGTCCATCCGCGAACGCGTCGAGATGCTCGAGCAGGTCTGCCATGCCGCCCACCATGCTCACACCAAGGGGATCATCCACCGAGACCTGAAGCCCAGCAATGTCCTCGTGAGCCGCCGGGATGGCGCCGCACACGCGATGGTGATCGACTTCGGGATCGCCAAGGCTCTGCAGATGCGCCTGACCGATCGGACGCTCCACACCGCGGGGCGTTCGCTGATCGGAACGCCGGAGTACATGAGCCCCGAGCAGATCAACGGCTCTCGCGACATCGACACGCGCACCGACATCTACTCGCTGGGCGTCATGCTCTACAAGCTGATCAGCGGGTTCACAACCTGCGGAGCGAGCGGGCTTCAGGATGCCAGCCTGGTCGAGCTCATCCGGCACATCCGCGAGACAGACCCACCGAGACCAAGCTCGGCCGTCGCTCGCGCGCTCGGCTCGGACGACCAAGCCCTGATCGATCGGGTGCGGAGCGCAGCCAAAGCGAGATCGCTCGCCCCCAAACAGTTCGTGCGAACGCTTCAAGGGGAGCTCGACGTCATCGCGCTCAAGGCCCTTGAGCGTGAGCCATCGAGAAGGTACCAGAGCGCAAGCGAGTTCGCGATGGATCTTCGGCGGTATCTGCTCGACCAGCCCATCGCTGCCGGGCAGCACACCGCGCTGTACTGGATCTCCAAGGCGGTACGACGGCATCGTCCGGCGATCGCCGTCGCGTTGCTCTTTGTGGTCTCGCTGGCCGCGCTCTCCGTTGTTGCATCCGCGGGCTGGATGCAGGCGCTCGAGCGGGGTGAGTTCCTTGAGGACGCTGTTGCCGAGGTTCAGTCGGGCAATGAAAGGCTCGAAGACGCGCTTCGCGAAAAGGAGCGACAGGCCGCGCTCGCGGAGTCCCGCCGCCACGAGGCGATCGCGCATGCCGAGCTCGCCGAGTTCCAGAGCGCACGGGCAAACGTCTTGCGGGCGTCGTCCGCGATGGACGCCTCCATGACAGGGCCGATGCGCGACGCCCTCAACGAAACCTCAGAGCGGTACCGGAACTGGGAGTGGGACTACCTGCAGGCGTGGGCGGACCGATCGGTGATGCTGATCCGCGGCCATCAGTCGCCCGTGCTCGATGTGGTGTTCATAGACGGGGCGCATCGAGCCGCGAGCCTCTCCGTCGACGGCATCGTGCGTCTCATCGATATCGCCGCCGGGCGGATCATCCGGGAGGTAACCCAGCCATCGATCCGCGCTGTTGCTATCGCGGCGGATCCATCGACCGGCCGGGTGATCGTGGCGTCGGCTGACGGCAGCGTCCGCTTGTTCGAGACTCGAAGCAGCACCCCCGGCCGGCTCGTGCTCGATGCCCGCGCGTCGGAAATGACCAGCCGAGGACCGATCCGGTTTCTGGATTGGGATGGCGAGAGCGCCACGGCCGCCGCGGCCTATGACAGCGGCACCGTGATCCTGTTCTCTACCGATGATGACTCGGGACGGGAAGAGGGCGTGCGGCAGCTTTCAGCCTTCCGATCGCGGATCTCAGCGCTGGCGATCGAGCCGTCAGGGGCACGGGTCGCGGTCGCCGGCGCCGGAGGCGGGCTGCGCATCTACGACCCGCGAAGCGCCGAGTTGCTCCGGTCGATCGAGACGCACCCGGGATCCTCGGTCGATGAGGCCGCGTTTACCCAGACCGGCAGGCTGGCAGTTGTGGACGACGACGGCTATGTCCAGCTCATCGATCTAAACGACACGACGGGCGCGGCCTGGGGTTTCCAACTCGGGGGGCGGGGCGATCACGCGCTGACCGTGTCTCCCAACGGCCGGATGATCGCCGTCGCCTCCGAAGCCGGGGTCTCGGTGCTCGACTCATCTGGCAGCGGGCTGCGCATGGTTACCGCGTATCTCGGGCACGAGCGCCCTCCGGTGTCGATTGAGTATGCGGCCGAGAGCGGTGTGCTGCTGACGGGCAGCCTCGATCAGACTGTTCGTCTCTGGGACCCACGAGACAGCGACGACCGTCTCCGCGTACCGGGAACCCGCCGATGGTCCGGGGGCGAGGTCTCTCCAGATGGGTCGGCGATCGCGATCGCTCGTGACGGCGTGGTGGTCGTGCGTGATCTGAGGACCGCCGAGATCATCAGCCGTCTTGAGAGTGCCGGGATGCCGGTGCACAGCGCTTCGTTCGCTCCGGATGGCAAGCACGTGATCGCGCGAAACCACGCACCGGGATCGGAATGGCACGGCGACGGAGCGGTGTTTGATGTGCTCAGCGGTCAGATGGTCGCGCGGTTGCGCGACCTGCGCAACATGAGCCCGATCACGTCCGGTGTCAACCTCGTGAATGAGTTCGGATACCTCGCGGTCTCCGGGGTGGTTTATGGACCGCATGGGAGGCGGGTTGCCGTGAACAATCCCGCCGGGGGGGTCGTCGTCTTCGACTGGAGATCAGGAACGCAGGCGTTCGTGCTCGGGGGGCACGGCTCTGACGTCGCTCTGGTGGCGTTTGATCCCTCGGGGTCCCGGATCGTCACGGCCGAGAGCAAAGGCCCAGCCCGGATCTGGTCTGCCGTCGATGGCACGCTGCTGTGGGAACTGCCTGAATCAAGGGCGGTACACGCGATCCGTTTTTCCACCGACGGCCGCCTGCTCGCGACACTTGCCGAGGGCGGTGTGCTGACCGTTTGGGACTCGGAAGCCGAGACCACGGTCTCTTCGGCTCAGACCCGCATCGACGCCCAGCTCTTCAACGATGCGTTGGTCCACCTGACCAACGATGGATACCGGGTCTTCGCACGCTCGGTCGACGGGATCGATGTCCTTCTCCCGTCGACGGGCGAAACGCTGAGCCGTATGGTGCTTGAGGACCCGCGCGCTCCCTCGGCGTTCAGCCAGTACGCGGACCGCATGGCGACCGTCTCCCGCTCAGGCCGGGTGCAGATCTGGGACACCGAGCGCGGCATGCTCATGCTGACCGTCCGTGGCTGGGATCATGCTCCGCGTTTCCTCTCGTTCGCGGATTCGGACTCGATGCTGGTTTCCGGTGGCCCTCGTTGGGTCGAACTGTGGGATACACGAGATGCCAACCAGCGCGTCGGGGATATCCTGGACTTCGAGGTTCGACGGTCGCGCGCTGAATCGCGGATCCGAGTCCTCACGGCCCGCGGTCTTCTCGATACGCAGGTTTACGGCGAAGACTTCGTCGACGCGCGTCTGTCCGATCTCGACACACGCGCTCTCGCGTCGGCGTTGCACACGGTCCGTTCTGAAAGCGAAGCCGGCCAGACGATGCACGCCGAGGAGGCCGATGAGTTGGCGCTCGCGGTTTCTCGAGCCCGGCGTGAAGTCGAGCTGAGTGCCCACGCCCCGGAGAGCCTGACACGCTACGGCATCGCCCTCTACCGAAACGGGGATCACGAGCAGGCCCTTGACGCGTTGCAGCGGAGCGAGCGGACTCGCGCGGACGCGCACCTCGGAGATCCCGATCGACCCGAGTTCTGGGAACCCGAGAACGGCGCGTACATCGCGATGTCACTGTGGAGGCTCGACCGCCGTGCAGACGCGCGAGAAGCCATCGGGGCCCTCCGGCGAACAATCGAAGCGCACCACATCGAATGTGACTGCGACCGCCACCTGGCCGCAGCACTCTCCGTGATTACAGGCGACGACCAACCCAGAGGCAGTGAGCAGCAATGATCGTGCGACTGATGGACAAGGTCGGGTGGCTTCGTGCCCCTCTCGTCGGGCTGCTTGTTATCACGCTCTCTCCGGCATTCGGAGCGGCCGGACAGGCGAGCCAGCAAGAGCCGCTGCCCGCTTCCTGGTACGGCAGCGGTCAAGATGTGCACATCCTGCGCAGGCTCGAAGGGCGCCCGGCGCCGCCCCTGCAAGTCAAAGAATGGAACGGTGAGTCCCGCAGCCTCCACGAGATGGCTGGCAAGATCATCGTCATCGACTTCTGGGCTCACTGGTGCCCGTACTGCTTCCCGTGTCTGCGGAACGATGCCAGGATCGCGCAGCGTTACGCCGACCAGGGGGTCGAAGTGATCGCGATCCACGACGGTTTGAGCGGACAGGACGGCGAGTGGCTCGAGAGTGCGCGCGAGCATGGCGTCACCTTCCCGCACGCCCTAGACAGCGATGACCCCGAGCACAACACGATGCGAAGCTACGGCATCACGAGTTTCCCGTCCTACGCGATCATCGACCGCCAGGGCCGCGTGCGTGCTATCGGGCTTCGCCCGGACCGGATCACGGCCGCCCTCGATTGGATCCTCGACCGTGACACGGAGTCGGTTGCACCGCCCGAGTTCCCGCCCGAGTTCTACCTCGGCAGGGAGAACCGGCCCTCTTCGCTCAGGCGCCTGGAAGGCAAGCCGGCGCCGCCCCTGCGTGCGGATCTCTGGCTCAACAACGAGCGGTTGATTCATGGGAACGCTTCGATCGAGTTGCTGCAGTTCTTCTCCGTCGGGAATCGCAGGTCGCTGGAGGCACTCGACGGGCTCGCGGAGATCCAGGCCGATCTCTTGTCCCTGGGCGTCCACATAGTCGCCGTTGCCCCGCCTGACGCGGACTGGCAAGAGGTTCAGACGCTGGCCGAGTCGCGCGGCTGGACATTCAGCATCATGCGAGACCAGTACCTTCCCGATCAGGAGAATCCGCCGCTGGCCCGCGGACGACGCGGCGCGATTCGGACCGGACAGACGGCCGACGACTACTCCATCGGCCCGCTTCTGCCCTCGGTGCTCATCGATGGCGACGGCCTGATCCGCGCCGCGGGTTTCCGCTGGAATCAGGCCGAGCCCATCGCCAGGCACGCCGCGGAGTACAGCTACCACACACCATTTGCCTCAAAGTCGACAGGGGATGCGCGTTGAGCACGACGAAGGTTCCAGATCAGGCGGGGGTTCGCGAGGCTGCCGCTCGGTTGCCTGCCGCTATCCAGTCTCAGGTTGCCGAGACTGTGGTCGGGCAGGAGCGCGTTATCGAACGCGTGCTCATCGGTCTCCTCACAGGGGGGCACGTCTTGCTGGAAGGTGTGCCTGGGCTCGCCAAGACGCTGCTGGCCAACGCGATTGCGCGGGCGGTCGATCTCCAGTTCGGTCGGGTGCAGTTCACGATCGACATGCTGCCCAGCGACGTGACGGGCGGTGAGGTCTTCAACGCACGAACCGGGCTGTTTGAGGCGCACCTGGGCCCAGTCTTTACCAACCTGCTGCTCGCCGATGAGATCAACCGAGCGTCGCCGAAGGTGCAGTCTGCGCTGTTGGAAGCGATGCAGGAGCACAAGGTCTCGATCGGTACCGAATCGCATCCGCTGCCCGTGCCGTTCATGGTCATCGCGACGCAGAACCCGACCGAGCAGTCCGGTACGTTCGGCCTCCCGGAGGCCCAGCTCGATCGGTTCATGATGCGGGTCGTGCTGCCCTATCCCGAGCCGACCGAGGAGTTTGATATCGCGAAGCGCAGCCTCGCGCTCGGGCTACGCACGTCCGGCGAGGGCGCCGTGCCCATGTCGGCGTTCGACGCGATCAAGACCGAAGCGCTCACATCACGTGCAACGCTGACCGAAGCGATGCGGATGGTTCAGGAGGTGTATGTCGGCGACGTTTTCCTGCGCGATTGCGTCGAGCTCGTCGGACTGACGCGTCGTCACCCGGACATCGAACTGGGGTGTAGCCCCCGCGCCGTCATCGCGCTGGGCCAGACCGCTCGTGCGAGAGCGATGATCCACGGACGGACCTTCGTCACGCCACAAGACATGTTCGAGCTTGCCGAAGATGTCCTGCTACATCGGATGCGTCTGCGGCATGAAGCGATCGCGGACGGGCGTGCCACAGCTGAGGTCCTGCAAGAGATCATGCGCGAGATCGTGTGAGCAAACGCATGTACGACTATACGATCCAGGCTCTCGGACGCCCAGGCGTGTTAGCCCAAGAGGGGCTCTCCGTCATCGCTCACCGGTTGGCGAATGACATCTATCTGGGGGCCGCGGCGTCTGCACGAAGCGGGGAGGGGCATGACTACGCCGGGTCGCGGGCGTATCAGGCGGGCGATTCGGTGCGCAGGATCGACTGGCGGGCCACCGCGCGGCGGGGGCTGACCCTCACCAAGACACAGGAAACTCTGCTTCGCGTTCCGATGGTGCTTGTCATTGACACGTCGGGCTCCATGCTCGCCGGGTCGGCAGCAGTCCGCAAGGTCGATGCGGCGTTCTGGATCGCCGCGGCGCTCGGGCTGACCGCGATCCGCGAGAGCTGCGGCGTAACCATGTGGACCACAGATGCGTCCGTTCCGGCGCTGCCCCTGATGAACCAGACCGGCACCTTCCTGGCTGCGGTGAGCGCTGCGGCCCGCGCCGGGTACGACCGGCCACGAGGTCTGCGGGATGTTCTCTCACTCGCGGCCGCTCGCGCTCGATCGATGAGCCAGTTCATCGTTGTGAGTGATTTTCAGGATGATGAGTCGATGCAGGCGGTGCGGGTCGCCTCGGCCGCGCACGACCTTCTCGCGATCAGGCTCACGGACCCGGCCGAGCGATCGCTCCGCGGCTTCGGCTTCGTGCGGGCCGCGGGCGGTGAGTCCGGGAGGCCGGTTCTCGCGACTCGCACGACGCCCGACCCATCCGCGGTCCGAACAGCCCGAGACTTCGCATCTGCCGGGTGCGGGAGTGCGCTGATCGATCTCGACCAACCCATCGTTCGTTCGCTCCGGCAGGCTCTCGAGCAACGCCGCATCGTTCGGAGAGCGGTTCGATGATCCAGGGAAGCCTGCTGGTACTGGCCTCGCTCGTCGCGCTCGCGCAGCCGGATGACGCCTCTGCGACAGACGCCTCGGGCGCGCCTGTGGTGCTGCGTGGTGTCGCGTCGTATCACGAGGTGAGCCATGCGGGATGCGAGCTTCGGGCCAAGCCGAACGACCCGCTCTTCGGTCCGCTGACGCTCAGCGTGCAACCCGGCGTCACAAAGGAGACGTACCAACTCGAACTTGTCGGCTACGTGCCAGGCCGATACGACCTTGCTGCGTTTCTCGAGTGTCGAGACGGGAGTCCGGCTCAGCTCGAGCCCATCGAAGTGCTGATTGTCAGCACCCTCCCCCCCGGGGTCCGGGCGGACCTCGGCGTTTCACCCCGGCCGGTCCTTGATGCGCCAACGACGCGTACACGCTGGCCTCTGGTGGCGCTGATCGCGTGGGCGGGGGCCTCGGCGGTATGGGTGTGGATCAAGCTCATGCCCTCTGTTCGCAACGCGGCGATGCCGGCACCTACGACCCAGGAAGCCGATCCGCACCGGATACTGATCGGAGCGGTCGGTCGCCGGCGCATGACCGTTGCCGAGCGGGGGCGGCTGGAACTGCTCACGCTGCGCGCGCTTGGCGAGCGGTATCTTGCGGAGCCGACTCGTGACCCGGCGCGGCTCTACCGCGGGCTCCGGGGACACGAGTCGGCCGGGCCGGTGCTTGCCATGCTTGAGCAGTGGCTTCACACTCCCGAGACGTCGCGGGCAGACGAAGAGCGATTCCGAGCTGTCCTGCAGGCAACGTTTGTTGAGGGGGCGGACCCAGACGCGGAGAGCGATCAGCCATGATGTTCGCGTACCCGTGGGTGCTGCTGGGGCTGACTGTCCCGCTCGTTCTGGTCGTGGCCGAGTGGTCGGGTCGCAGACACACGGGTCGCGCGAGGCTGCCGTTTGAGGCCGAGGCCCCGAAGAGGCAACGCGTCCTTAGCGCGTTTATCGCGATCGCCCAACTGGGAGCGCCGATGTTGCTGGTCGCGGCGATACTCATCCTGGCCGGCCCGCGATCGTTCGGTGAATCGAAGCGCACTCGTGAGCTGACCAACATCCAGATCCTTCTGGACGTGTCGGGCAGCATGAGGGCAGACTCGCCGAGGCGCTACGACATCGCGAGCAACGCGATCGAGCGGTTCACACACGCACGCGAAGGCGACGCGATCGGCCTGACCACCTTCGGCGAGTCACAGCTCCGTTGGGTGCCGATCACCAAGGACCTCGAAGCGATCCGGCTCGCCCTTCCGTTTGCGGATCCGGATCTGCAACCCCGGGGTATGTCCGGGACGGCGATCGGCGCCGCCCTGTACTTCGCGGCCGACGCGATGGACGCCGAAGCCGTCCGGGCCGGCTCCCAGAACGAAGCCGAGGGAGGGGTGGCCGGGGAACGCATCATCATTCTTGTCTCCGACGGCATGAGCAGAGATCTCGACGGCGGCCGACATCTCGATGTCGCCGACAGGCTGATCGTCGGCGGCATCACGCTCTACTACCTCCACATCGGTTCTGGCTTGCACGAACCGGCCGCGTATGAGATCGCTTCGCTCACGGGCGGTCGAGGATTTCTCGCACGTGACGCGGCGACGTTCAGCACCGTGTTCGCCACGCTGGACACCATGACGAAGAGCAGCTTTCGTTCGGAAGCCCCCAAGCCGCGAGAGTTCCTCGGTCCGTTCGTGTGGATGGCGGTCGGCGCGGCGGGGCTTCAGTTGTTGGGCCTGCTGGGGCTGAGGTACACGCCATGGTGATCGCGATGATCTTCGCAATCACGTTTGGCGGTGTCGTGATCGGTGCGGAAGCCGTGCATCAACGCCGCAGCCGCCGCTCAGAGGCCCTAGCACTCGGCTTCGGCGCGTCCGGCGCGAGGCGGCCTTCACCCTGGACACGCGCTGTACCGGCCGGGCGGGTCGCGGCGATGTGTCTGGTCGTGTTCGGTGCCGTCACGCTGCTCCAGTACCGCCCGGAGATGCTCCAGACCGTCCGAACCGACGAGCACTCGCAGCGGATCCTGATCTGCCTTGACGTGTCGCCCAGCATGCACGTCGCCGATGCCGGCGCGGCGTCCGCCCCGATCACACGGGCCGCACGTGTCCGGCACATTGTCGGACCCATGCTCTCGAGTGTCAATCCGAGCGATACACGGGTGAGTGTTGTCGCTTTCTATACACGGGCCGTACCACTGCTGGTTGATACGATCGATTTCGATCTGGTGAACAATGCGATCGATGGTTTGCCGATCAGCACGGCGTTTGAGGCGGGAGAGACCGACCTCCTTGGCGGCGTCACCGAGTCGCTCCAACTCGCGCGGTCGTGGGCGCCGGGCTCAACTACGCTCGTGATCGTCAGCGACGGAGACTCGAATGCTGGTATGCTCGCCCCACCCCGCGTTCCGCCGTCCATCGCGCAGACGGTCGTGATCGGCGTCGGTGACACGCAACGCTACTCGGCGATCGGCAACCGGAAGACACGTCAGGATGCGGCATCGCTGCGCCGGCTGGCTGCCGCGCTCGGAGGCGAGTACATCGACGGCAACCGGGCATCGCTCTCTCCGCGGTACTCGCGATGGCTCAGCATGAGCCCGCCGGAACCGCCTGTCAGCCGCCGTGAGCGCAACATCGCCATCGCGTGTCTGAGTTCCGGCGCACTCATCGCAGTGATGATCGGTCCCGCGCTCGCTTGGTTCGGATCACGGGGTCGGCTCGCTCAACCTAGCAGAATCGTGAACGGAGGACTGTCATGAATCGGCGTTGGTTGCTTGTGCTCTGGCTCCTGCTCGGGGCGTTGCTCGTCGGCGCCGTCATGCTCGCGATGACGCGGGACATTTCGAGCCGAGACTCAGCTGACCTGCTCGAAGCCTTGGATGCCGCCTTCCGAGCGGCCGAACGCGAGCAGGCCGCCGCCGGACTGGCGAGCATCGCGCGTTCGGAAGCACAGGCCGCACACGTTCGGTCAAACTCGCCCGCCAGCTTGGCGACCCGAACAGCCGCGGTCGAGCAGGAGCGGGTCGCCCATGAGCGGGCCGCCGAGTTCTGGGAACAGGCGTTGGCAACAGCCGAGCACGCCATCACGAATGTTCCCGACCCCAGGGGTGAACGCGCATGGGAGCTGCACCGGCTGCGCCATCGAGCACGCGCCGGCACGGGAGACCTCGCCGGGGCCGCGTCGGACCTCGAAAAGATGCTGGCGACTGCGCCGCCCGTGGTCTCTATTCCCGAAAGGGATCGTGCCCGTGAAGACCTGGTCTCGGCGTACTACCACGGGGCTCGGTTGCTCCGGTTGCGTGGCGCGGCAGACAGCGAGTGGCGTCGCGTCAGCGAACGCGCCCGACAGCATGCTCGTGTCCTGGCCGAATCGGGATCCGCGGATACATCTCGGCATCAGCAGAACCTTGAGATCATCATCGACTTTGAACGAAGGCCGCTCGGCGATCTTGAGGCGGAGCCGCTCCCGAGCGAATGCCCTGGAGGGAGCTGCCGGAACCTGAATCTTGACACCTGGCCGTGGCAGCGCCAAGCAAAGTCCAGGCTCCCAAGCGATGACAGGACACAGTTGGGCAGCAACGCGGCGTCGCAGGCCGGAGGTGGGTCGTGAGTTTCCTGAACGCCCGAGAGCACGACGAGGGAACGTGGCTGGATCGCTCGGCGGGGCTCGTCATGTGGGAGGGATCGCGCGTGGTGAGCACCTTTGTGGTCGCGGTTGCTTCGGTCTGGGGCGCTGCGGCGAGCCAGCCGGCAGTGACGGAGCAGGACGGGCCGCAGCCGACCGCTCCGCAGCGGCAGGTCGACGGGCAAGACGCCCCATCCGAGGACGAGGAGGACGGTCTGACCGAGGATGAGCTCGAACGGATCCGGGTCTACTACGAAGAAGCAGACGAGGTTACTCGGCAGGAACTCGAGGCCTATTACGAGGACCTCTACGACATCACCCTGCAAGAAGTGCTCGGCATTTCACAGGCCAGGCAGAAGTGGCAGGGCCGGTCGCGTCAGGTCATTGCTGTGCTGGCCGACCTTAGCATCTCTCGCACGCCGGACCGAGTGCTCCACGAGCGAGCCCTGCTCGCCGGTCCGCGCTCGATGCCGAACCCCGAGACGGCCAGCGGTCACGCCATCGCGTCGTGGATCGTTCGCCACGCTGTCGCCGGCGAGTGGGGGAGCATCGGTTCGCTCATGCTCCGCTACCCCGAGCCGGAGGCTCGCAGCATCACGCTCCAACTCTACAACAGCCTGTCGTCCGGAGACCACAACCTCCGCCCGGAGGATGTGCTCACGGTCGCGGATGTCTTGCCGGGAACACCCGATCGGGTGCATCTGGTGCCGCTCTCTCGCCTGCTCGCACAAGCGGTACAGGAGAACGATTCTTCGGAGCTGCTCCGGCTCATCCGAGAGGGGACACGGCACTTCGGTCGGACCGATGAGGAGACGCGGCGACGGACGGTCACACTTCTGTCGCTCGCCGGTCTGTACGAGCACGCGTATGAGTTTCTCGACCCGCTCGATCGGGCACGCGCTGATTCCGATGCCGAAGCGATTCTGACCCACGGCATGTACCTGGTGCAACTCGCCGAACGGAGCGCATCGGGGCCGGTGGTCGACGGCTATCGGCGTCGTGCATTTGAGATCCTGGCCGAGGTCCCGGCGTTGGACTCGGCCTCGCCCGAGCAGGTCCGGGCAAGCATCGAGAGCAACATCGCGCTGCTCCCAGAGATACCGCGGCCGATCTCCGATCCGTGGCTGACCGATGTCATCGAGAGGCACGGCTTGATCGAACTCACAGCAGAGATTCTCGCAAAGCGCGCAACCACAGTCGGCGCCAGCATGCAGGAGCGAAGGTCACGAGCCGAAGCGATGTCGAGCTTCTCGCACGCCGTCGAGATCATGCTCCGCCCGGGAACACGGGACTCTCTCGCGATCCCGCTGACCATTCTTGCCGATGCCCTTTCGGATGAGATCGAGCGTACGCTGGACGGCCTGCTGGATGAAGAGGTCCGACGCTACGAGCGTGATGCGAGCATCCGCGATCTCAGGCGACTGCTCAACGCCGCGCCGAGCGAGGTCTGGCTCGGCACCATCGACCGCACGTCGTCGATCCGGGCGTCACGCATCATCATGGGGGCCTCGATCGCCCTCGGCGATACCGACCGCGCGATCCGTGTGCTGCGAGAAGTAGCCAGCCGATCGCCCGAGGCCGGGCGCACGATGGCGGAGGAGTTCCTCGACACCTGGGGCCGGTACCTGCGGAGCAACCTCTCGGGTGTACTCCATGTCTATGACTGGGGTTGGTCCTACGCCCAATCGGGTGTTCTCACGCGTGGGCAGCAGAGACGCCGGCTTGAGGCGTTGCGAGAGGTCCTCGAGGTCGCGCGGGAGCTCGGGCTCGAACCCGCACGACTCCGATCCACCGCCGAGCTGTTCAGCGCGAGCCATCAGCCCGACGAGATCTACCGGCGCGAGGACATCGAGACAGTCTTCGGAGCGATCGAGAGCATCCCCCCGCTCACAGCGGCCCGGCTCGCGGACGCGATGCGCGAACGCATCCTGCGGTACTGGGAAACGCGGATCCGCCCACCCGGTGACGGAAAGCCAGCGACGCCTCGCACCGAGATCGTCCGCATCGTCAACCTAGGCTACGACACGGCACTTGAGCTTCTGGACGCCGCGGAGGCGCAGTCCGCCGATCTCTGGGATGTCCACGCGGTCCGTGCGTCGGTGTCTTACGACCGGCTGCAACTGAACAAACGCATCGGAGCGATCTCGCCCGGGCAGGAGTTCGAACTTACATCGCTGGCGTTCATCGCCTTCGAACAGGCTGCAGGGTCGTACGCGGAATCACTCCGAGCGGGCCAGAGCATCGAGTCGGCTGACATCTACGGCCGGTGGTTCCGCGCAGCGATGGGTGCCAGCGATGTGTCGCGGCTCGGTGCCGAGACGCTGTCGGGCGACGCGGGGTTCGGAAAGGACCAGTTCGCACGAATCGCTTCCCGGCTCGATGACCTCCCGGCGGAGGCGGCCGACCGTCACATCGAGTCCCTCGTCGCCGAGCTGATCGAGGCGTACGACCGGGCTCCTCCCGAGGTTCGCCCGCGTCTCCTTCGCCACGCGGTTCGTGTGGCGGGGGATCACCCCGCCGCCGGCCCGCTCCGCGAGATGGTCCGCGTGCATGAGGAGTACGCGTCAAGCGAGCTCAAGCTCAGGCTTGTCGTCGACGGCTCGCCGCGGGTGGAGGAAGACCGAGCCTTCCTTGCGATGCTGTCCTTTCGCTACACGAACGCCGTGCAGCAGTCCGCGGGCGATCTTTCGCGGTTCCTCCCCGATCCTCGGTCGTCGTTCCGGCGTGATCGATCCAGCGCGCTTGAACGCGCGGTACAGTCGGCGTTCTCCAAGGGGTTCGATGTCGATCTGATCCATCTCTTCGACGCGGGCAGCGTGCTGCCATATGGCGTTGTCGAAGACGGGGAGGACGGGTGGCTCGAACTCCCACTCGCGATGGTCTACGCCAGACCGAACGATTCGAGTATCGACAGGCTGCCACGCGTCGAGATGGAGGTCTCGTTGAACGACAGCAGCGGTGAAGTCGTCGTTGTGCTCTCGTCCAACGCGCAGCCGATCTCGGTCGTGAGCGAAGCAGCTCCGAGGCTCGTGCAGGATCTTCAGGTGACGCAGACCCTCGACGCACGCGGCATCTCCGGAAAGGACGCGCCCGTTGTTCTCGAAGTCACCGCGGTCGGAAGGGGCGTGGTACCGGACTTGGACGACCTGCTCGTCGGACTCGACGAGGCGGCGGGCGGGTATCGACTCGATCGAGAAGCGATCGAAGCCGGGAAGGTGGCTGTCATCCCCGAGCCACCGCCAGATCCCGACACCGAGACCTCTGTCACCCCACCGATCGACGAGCTCGGCGTGCTCCGGCCCACGACGGAGCGCACCTGGATACTGTCCTACACGCCTGAACAGTCTGCAACCGACGGAAGGTTTCTTCTGCCCGAACTCGTCAGCGAACTCGAAGGGACGTTGGTGTCACAGCAGTACGGCGACACCGACATCTTCGCGGTGTCCGGGGGGGTCGCAGAACTCGCGCGTTCAAGCTCTTGGCGTGTGCCGACGATTGCCGCTGGAGCAGCGGCGGTGGGGGCAGCGCTCGGGATCTGGACCATGATCGTGCGGAGGAGGTCCTCGGAAACGGTAACGGATTCGAACCCCCAACCGATTCGCCAGACGGCGACCGGAGCGATCTATGCCCTTCGCGAACTGCTCGCCGACGCCGAGCGACGATCCGATCAAACTCGTGTCCGGCAACTCGCAGCCGACATCGCGACCATCGAGCAGACCTTCTTCAGCGGTCCGCCGAACCAAGATGCGTCCGGCAAGCTGAGCGAGATCGTGTCCAGATGGAGTTCGTCCAGCAGCATGGGTTAGGAGTGGTGGGGGATTCTCAATATGTCGAACAGTCTCTCGGGCCGCCCAGGGGCGGCCTTTGTGATCGAGCGGTGGGCGATCCCAGATATGTCAAACTGTCTCTCGGCGGCAGTTGGCTGAGGGCTGCATGATCCCCGTGAATCCGAGATCAGAGTGGAACTGGGTCGAAATCCGGTCGGCTGCTCGCTCGTCGCTGGGCGACATGCCTCGCGGTGATTGCTGTCACCCATGAAGCTCGCCCACAACTCGGTGACATTTGATTTCATGCCGTGGTGAACGGCGAGGCGACGTGCCTGGCGGTATTTTCTTCAACCTATTGAACTCGCCCGCTACTAGCACAGTGATTGCCGTCAGATGGCGGATCAATGAACTGGCTATTCAGTCTCTGATGCATTGACAGCGCGTTGGAAGCAAGCCTCGGCATATGACTGAGCAGGTTCTGTGGTATGCTCGTGGTTTGCACGATTCGATCCTGCACCTTCACAGCTGGAGCCATTCATGGAAATGAGGCATTCCTGGTCGGTCCTCTTCGTATGTGTTCTCCCGGTCCTAGCAACGCTCATGCTGTCTGGCTGCCGCACAGCGCCGGAACGTTTCACGCCCGAAGACTTGGAGTCGCCAGAAGTTATCCGTCAGGTCGCGAGCGAGTACTGGAGCCGACACGACTTTCCACCTCTGCGTGACCGTGGCTATCGAAGGATCGTCATCACCGAGTTTGCCGTCGATTTCGTGACCGTGAAGCTTGAGAACTTTGGTGAAAGCCAGTTGATTCTGACTCCACCCCCCGTAGCGCCTGTTGGGCTTGTGGTTCGTGGCGGAATTGCTGCGGCCGGGGTTCAGAAAAAAGTCGTACAGTACGAAGATGCCTTGTACAGCCGCGCAACAGAACGCATGTATGAGCAGTTCACGAGCAGTCTCGAAGAACTGGGCCTAGAAGTTGTTGATGCAGCGGAAGTCCAGGCATCACAATCGGTAAGCGAGGGACTCCGCTTTGCCGACGATCGCTCAACATCCTCTGGTGTTCGAAGACTGAATCTCGTTGCATCGGATACAGGTAGGACGAAGGCATTCGTCACACAGCCGTCTCGCTCCACCGGTCGCATCGTTGAAATTCTGAACGGTGAGATCGAGGATGTCGAGGCTCGGCTGCTCGAAGAGATCGGCGCTGATGCCGCCGTGCGTATCCGAATGCGTATTGGCGTCTTTCGCGGTCACGCGAGCATCGAGCGCGGTTCGCGAGCATGGGTGTACTCCAACGATGCGGCTGGTAATCTTGAGCTTGAGCGCTCGCTGCTGTCCAGTGACATCGTGTTGGAGGAATCGGACTTCGATATTGGTCGCGGTACGCAGTACACCGTCGATTCCGAAAGGTACATGGCAGAGCTGGCACAGCTCTTTCCTGCAGCGATACGAATGGCCTTCGAGACGGGTAGGGCCCAAAGCAACTAATCCGAGCGGTGGGCGATCCCAGACATGTCGAACAGTCTCTCGGGCCGCCATGGGGCGGCCTTTGTCATTGGGGCTCTAGCGGCGTGATCGGGTGATGAGCCGGGGTGCCCTCCTTTCTACCCTGTCTGTGGTGGGCCAGCGAGTTGGTGGATCTGCAGTGGGCGAAGCGGGCTTGGCTGCCACCGACGGCCGCTGGTATTCAGCACCGTCTCCATGGCTACCGCGATTGGCACAACCGGTTCCGCCCCAATAATGCTCACGGTATCCTGACACCGATCGAAGTGGAAGCGGGCCGCCCCTTCCGGAGCCAAGTCTGGTGTTACAGAGAGGAGATGAAGCACCGCGCATCCGGCTGCATCGTCGGCATGTTCGAGGCGATCGGCGACTGGCGTATCCGGTCATTCGAGTCTCGGAGTGCTGTCCAGATGCTGCGTAGAGCGACGCACATACTCCTTGGCCCACCAAGATGGCGGGATCTGGAAGCGGTTCGAGCCGTTCTGGGAGGCGACATTTGATTCCATGCCGTGGCGAACGGCGAGGCGTGACGCCTCGTGGTACTTGCTGCTATCTATCGAGCTCGCCCGCTACTCCCGCTACTGCACAACAAACTGCTGGCCCATCGCTGATTCACAAACTCGCTCGCCCACGACGGTGGGGTTTCTGGGAGCGGAACAAGGCCGTTTCAAGGGCAACATTTAGTCTGAGCCTGTGAGGAACGGTGGGGCGGATCGCTCGGCGGTTCCTATTGCTACCAGCTTCGTTCGTCCCTTCCTCTGCAAAGAAATGCAGAGTTAGACTTGATCCACGACCCTGTCAGCTAGGAGCCTGCGCAGACCGGTCTTGACGACGCGCATGCCAAGGCTCTTCTGGAAACTTATGGCTTCAGGCGTGGTATGGCCGTCCTGTATCGCCTGGACAATCTTCGCGAGCGAGCCGTCCGCCGCCGGAGGTGTTGCGACGAGCTTGTAGTGCTTCTTGGGTCGAGCAGCTTGCCGTGCCATTGCTAATCCTTGCCTCACGGTACAGGTTTTCGAACGAGACTAAGCGCCCGGTTTGCGACGCTCATCGATACGGTCATCAGACTGATCCGCCACGGGGGGCCCTCCGTCGGCGGGATCATCGTCCTGCACGCTCGTCGCGGTGTCGAGTTCCGCTTCGTTGAGCTGAAGGCCCTTCAGCCATTGGACAAACATCTCCCGTTCATGCCTCTGCGTAGCGATCGCCACACCGTCGAGGTCGGTATCTCCACGGTCGTAGAGCCGCGACCGCACTTGGTACAAGAACTCCTGGATCGGCCTGTCCGGATCGGAGGAGGGGCGTTCGATGTAGACAAACTCCGAAGTGGGGACAAAGAAGTCACCCCGAGTAGGTTGGTCGCCCGCATCGAGTTCAGCGGTTCGTAGCCTCAACAGATTGCTCGGATCATTGACGGATTTCATGAGCTCCATGAACTCGCGTTCCGCCACAGACCCCTTCGGGCAGATCAAGGTGACCGGCACCCGCGATGCGATCTCGCGGAGCGCGTCGGGGACAAGCCTCCGCCCGCCATCTGCGTTATGCTGCTTGGCAGCCGCGATCGTCTCACCGCTGGCGACGATGGTGACGCCGGCGTTGTTCGCCGTGTCCGGGTGGAGTCTCGTGTAGCCGGCGACGCGGCGGAGCTCGTCGGCAAGCTCGCGACGGCTCCATGGTGCCGGCCACACGCTTCGACCGCCGCGAAAGTACCGGGGGACGTCGCCTTCGTCCCAATCGATTCCGAAAAAGACATCGCTGATTCGGTTCCAAGCTTCCACGGCAGACTTGTCGGGCTTGCCGTCCTTCACGCCGAGGATCGCAAAGCGCATGATTGATTTCGCGCTCGAGTACGCCCACTTTTTGTCGCTTCCCGCGCCCTTGAGCAGCTTGGTTGTCTGAGAATCCGACCCCAGGTTGAGGTGAGTGCTGAACTGCTTGTTGTTCGGAAAGGACCTCTCGCCGTCTCCGTCTCGCTTGACGATTTCGCGGGCAACTTCGAGCACGTGAGCGGCCACCAGACCGACCCGCTTTGCCTGTGAGAGCTCGGGACGATCGCGTTCGCCCCAGGCGTTCGCGTATCGCTTCGCGCGGTCTTCCAGGCCAAAGCAGCGGGTCAGGACTTCTTCCGCCTCTGCGCCTGTTAGGCCAGCCCAATACAAGGTTGGGGCCGGCCGCTTTTTGGATGCGTTCATCGCATTTTCTCGTGGCTAGAGGGTCGCAATCAAACAAATACCAAACAAAAATAGATCAAAAGCGCAGATTTACACGAATATGAATCGAAAAGCTACGCAGATGCCCACGGTCACAAGTCACCAATGTAGACTCGTCCCACACAATTGTCGAATTGGTGAAATTTCCAAATTGACGGAGTTTTGTGTGATGCATTCTGAACATGTTGCCAAGTCAGCGTACTTTCTCCTAGCAGCGGCCGTCCTGCTTAAAGTGGCAGGAATTCTCAGCCCAGGCCCGGCGAGTGTCGTGATGGCTGTCGGCTACTTCGTGCTCGGTTGGAATTGTCGGCGCAGACGCCCGCGAGCACTTTCGTCTACCACATCGAACGATTGATGCATTACCAAACAACACACAAGACTATATCGAATTTCAGAAACTGCGAAATTTCAGGCAGGCACAAGCGTAGTCGGCTCCACAGCGGTTTGGGATGAGCAATGGGCGAGAATGCAAACAAGACAGGCGGGCTGTTTGGGCGGTCCATCGTCTACACCGGAATGTCTGCACACCCGCTCGCTTGGCGGAGCTACAAGGGGCGAAAGAACGTTGTCTACGAGGTCCCAGCCTTTCGCGAAGCGGGGCTGAGCTACAAAGAGAATCTCGCACAATCGGACCGCCCACTCGTCGTTGTCGGGATGTTCGGTGTTCCGCTTCGCACGCTGCCCGGTGTCCATCAACCAGGACGAGAGCACAGGAAGATTGAGAGGGCGCGAGAACTCGGTATTGAAGTTGTCCCCGAGAGCTACATCTTCGCACGCTTTGGCTTGCCCACGTCGGTCTTGGCACCCCGCGCCAAGCTTGACCGGGTTCAAACTGTCGCGGGTATCAAGGATCGCGGGGTGGTGCAGGAGGCGGCGCAGGCCGGGCTCGTGCACATCCATGAAGAGGGTCATGTGCCGCTTGCGTCACTGGTTGTGCTACAGCAGTTTGCGTCGCTTGTTAATCGCGGCGTTGGGCCGGCGCAGCTGCGGCGTCGGCTCGACAGGCTGCGGACGAACCTGTCGATCGGGGATCCGCTCGCGCTGCTGGATCGCGTGGAGGTTGTCGGGAATGACTTGCTGCTGCGGATGGGCGATCGGCTGATCCAGCCGGACTCGGGTCAGTACTGGCTCGGCAATCCTCGTCGGGTGCCGGTCGCGGTATCGGATGATCCCAAGCCGTTTGCATCTACTGAGGTCAGCGCAGCGACCACCGCAGAAAGCGACGAGCTGTTTCGGCAGGCGATTGATGCGCAGGACCGTGGGCGGGCCGAGGAAGCGGCCGAGCTGTACGAGCGCGTTCTTCGCGTCGATCCGGAGCGGGCATCAGCGAGGTACAACCTCGGGCTATTGCTCTCGTCGATGGGGCACACCGACGAGGCCATGGCTATGTTTCATGAGGTACTTGTCCGTGCGCCGCACCATGCGAACGCGGCTTATGCGCTGGCTCGTTTGCTCCGCGCTAGGAAGCGGCTGCGCGAAGCCGAGGAGCAGCTGACGCACGCAATCAGTTACTCGCCGGGCATGGTCGATGCATACGCGATGCGCGCTGACGTTCGTGATCGTCTCGGCAATCATGCCGGCGCACTGGGCGACTGGAAGACCTTTGTGGCACTCGCACCGCAGTCTCGCCGCGTCGATCACGCGCGCGAACGCATTGCAACACTATCCTTGTGCGAAGAGCTACCGCCTCAGGGTTCACTCGTGTAGCTGTCTTTTGGCGGGCTGGGCGGGGATGTGTGATACGAACCGTCAATGTCCCCGGGGTATCGTCCGTAAACTGGTGATTCTGTTGAGCGAAGACCGGGTGTGCTCTCCAGCAGAGACAGTCGGTAGGCTTGTGTGGCTCGTCGGTCATAGGTAACCGCTGGGGTGCATACAGGAACACAAGAAGGAGGTGTTGTGACACCGGATCCGCTCCCGAGGGAATCAAGCAGACGGGAGGTCCAGCGACCGGACCGGCAATCTCGCTGCCTGTAATCCAGCCCAGAATCCGCTCATTGGGGATCCACAAACTCGCTGGCCCACACGATTGGGCTTCTGGGAGCGGAACGAGCCGCATTGAGCGGCGACATTCAGTCTGAGCCTGTGAAGAACGGTGGGGCGGATCGCTCGGCGGTTCCTATTGCTACTAGCATCGCTCGCCCGCTACTCGCCTCGCGGTACTTGCTGCTATCTATCGAGCTCGCCCGCTACTTCCGCTACTGCACAACAAACTGCTGGCCCGTCGCTCGCTATTCAAAGCTGTTCCTGCCGATCTCGGGTCGCTCGAACGTCAATCCGAGATAATGACGCGCAGGGCGGCTCTCTGCGCGAGGGTGCCCGGATCGTCGATGCGGTTGGCGGACAGATCGAGCCACTCAAGTGCCCGGAGATTGGGTGAACCCGCGAGCGTCTCGCAGGCCCCCGGCTCGAGCAGGTTTCGGCGGAGGCTGAGGGCCCGCAGGCTTTGCGCCCACGGCGCTGCGGAGATAGCTGCGACACCCTCGCCCCGGAGCACGTTGCGGCTTAGGTCCAGCGAATCGAGTTTGAGTGCGGTCTCGTCTGGGATCGCCTCTATTGCGTCGTCGCCGAGGCTGGCGTTGTGCATACGGAGGTGGCGCAGCGCCGGCAGCGCGGTGGACAAAAAGAGCGCGGCGACGTCCTCAGCCGAGAGAACCGTATGCGCGAACTCGAGCGCGTTCAGCGCGGGGAGGTGCTCTGCGTCGACGATCGCGCGCACACCGGTGGTCTCCATTGAACACTCGTGGATCTCGAGGCGTTCTAGGCGCTCGGCGTACGGGGAGTCTGCGAGGCGTCGGAGAATGATGCCGGTGCCGGTCTCATGCCTTCGCAACGTGCAGACGCGGAGGAGACTGGCGATCGGGGCGAGTTCGCCGTCCCGGTTCAGTCGCCGCCAATCGGCGGGAGCACGCCGGAGCTGCGGGTCCCAATCGGCCAGCGATTCATCGGTTTCTCGCAGGATCTTGTCGGCGTTATCGATACCGGGCCACTCGCAGAGCAGCTCCATAAGGGCCGACCAGGCCCGCTCGGAAGGCGCTGCGGCGATCTCGTTGCGGATCTCGAGGCGTGCCCGCTCGTCGAGCCGCGTGAGCGCCTCGATCGACCGGAAGTCGCGCAGGTATCTAAACGGGAAGGGATCCACCAGCAACTCCAACGGACTCTCTGCGGTCTCAGTTCATGTATCGCGCGACAATCTGCTTGAACAGCTCGAACTGCTCGGCGTTCATGTCGGGACGAACGATAAGCCGACCTCCCTCGTCGATGAGCAGGTGGCTGTCAGCGAGTTCGCGGGTGAGATTCTGGAATGCCCCCATGTTGAGTTCCCGGCGTGCTCGGAACAGGCGTTCGGACGCTTGGCGCTCGTGCGTCTGCTCGGGGGGCTCGATCGCCGGGATGTAGACATCGAACGGGTCGTCGCGGTCGTAGCCCTCGACGCGTTGGCTGAGCCTAGCGTGCGCATCATTGCAGAACGCGAGCATCGGCCCGATGTCGGTGTCTCGCGCTTTGATACTCTCTCGTTTGATCGTTGGCGGCGGATTCATGAGCGCGGCGGCCCACCGCCCGAGTGCGCTCTGCTGGGGCGAGACAACGAGATTCGCGTCTACATCGAATCCGGTGGGGTCGAAACGGATGTTCTGCTTGGTGGGGCTCTTGAAGCCGGCCGCGATGCTGCCGATGTAGTCGAGGTTGCCGATGCGGCCCGAAAGGTCCACGTGCGGGTTGTCGCGGCGTTCTTGCCCGAGCCAGAGGTTGAGGCGTTGCAGAGCCGGGGGCCACAGTAGCGAGAGGATCCGGTTGACCTGGAGGATCGCGTTGCGCCATCGCTCACGCCAGATCTCGGTGCCGACGCGGTGGACTTCCTCGATGATCTCCTCTGGCGATTCCGGTCGGTTGGCGAACCCTCGGTACCAATCCGCGATCGCCCAGAGACAGCGGTTCATTGGATCAAGGGCGTCGCGACGGACGTTCTGCTCGTACTCGGCCTGGATGGCATCGAGGTCCGTCTCGCGGGCGTCTCGGAACCGGGCCTTGTAGCTGGCCTCGTGTCTCTTGATCGCGGCGATCCACCTCTCGAGGTCCGTCTGGCGGTCCGGATGTTCACTCGATCGGCCTGTGATGTTGCATCCGTCGATACCGGGATCCACGCCCGGATGGTTCACCGATAGGAACTGCCTCCAACTGTCGAGCCGGTTGTAGACCAGCTTGAACTCTTGGATGATCGGGACGTCCTCCGGACGTCGGTGCCTGGTCGCGGCCTCATCGGGATTCATCCCGGGGATGTCGCGTTCGAAGAAGCGATTCCCGAAGCGGTCGAGCATCTCCTGCTCGATGGGGCCGCAGACGACGGGGTCGATCAGGCCCATCGCGCAGAGTTCGAGAATGGCATCCCCGGCCATGCTGTCATCGCGGACAACTCCCGGTTCAAGCCATTGGGCCGACTCGTTGTCTCGCACATCGCAGCACAGGCACTCAAGGATGCTGACGGTGACCGGTTCGACCTCCAGATCAACGCCCACGGGCTCGCCACGACTGGGGTAGCGGAAGACGGCTGTGCAGTGCCACTCACGTCCGGGGACGCCGCCGCAGGGTTCGAAGGAAGCGTTGGTGTAGTCGTTGACGACGCCGCACTCGCCGAACTCGCCGATGCCATACAGGCGTCCCCACTCGATGAGGACATCGGTTCGGGAGGCTCTCTGTTCGTCGCAGATCAGGGCGCCCGGGAACTGGATGCTGCACCCTTCTGTGCTGCGAACGCTGCTTATCGGCGCGGCCCGGTCGGCGAAGTACATGATTCTGTCGTGGGGCGGCTGCCCGTAGATCCACCCGACACACTTTCCTGGTCCGTGGGTGCAGGCGCACTCAGTGTCGGCGGCGCGGTGCCAGGTCTTGAACAGCGCCCCCTTCTCTCCCTTGACGTCGTCGGCCCAGTCGTAGGCGGCATCGTGCTGGCGGCATCCGCCGTGCGACGGGCAGACCTCAAGGTTCTGGTACTCCCACACCTGCCCGGTGACGGGGTCTGTCTCGTGGTGGATCGCGTAGTGCTCGCACGTATCGCAGTTCGGCCCGCAAGCGCCTCGGCAAAGCGAACCGCTGACACGAGGGGGGGCTCGCATGCGCGCCTGCAACGGGTCGTTGAGAGCGGCCACCGCTGGGCCCGGGCCCCAGGGCGCCTGGGGCGACCAGTCCCAGACGCCGCCGTTCTGCGAGGGGAACTTCTGGTTGTTCGCCATCCAACTGCACAGATCGTCGATCAGGGGGCACTGGTCTTTCAGCCCCTGGCGTTGGAGGACCGAGGCGATCGGGGCTTGTGGGACGGTGACGGGCATGCCGTAGAACGGGGCGGTTGGACCGATCGTGGTCGATCCCGCCCGGATGGCGAGCTGCATGGCGCCGCTGAGAGAGGTGCCCGTGTTCCACTGGCTGGAGTACGGCTCCCAGTAGATCCGGCAAGCGCTCTCACCCATGACCAACAGGTCGAGATAGGCACCGGCTGAAAGCGCCGCCTGGAGCGCCAGCGTGAGTGCGCCGGAGGAGGCGAGCAAGATTGTGCCGCTGCCGTACCCGAGCGCTCCGGCGATCGACACCGAATTCCCGCCTTGCAGTTCGAGTTTGCCCGCCAAGCCGCCCTCGACCCCGACGCCCGGAAACTCGATCGGAATGGGGGTCAAGACGGTGACGCCAAGCTCACCCTTGATCCCGCCCCGGACCTCGGCGGCGGCGGCGGCGACCGCGGGGGCCGTCACGCTACCGCTGATCGAGTAGTTCCCGCTGGTGGGGTCGATGAGCAGGTCGAGGTTCTCGATGCAGATCGGGCCCAGCGTGAGGCCCATCGATGGTTCAGCGTGAGCGGTGAGACCCACCGAGCCCGTGATCGCCATGGTCGGACCAATGGGGACCGCGAACAGCGGAATGGAGATGTCCTCAGACCACGACGGGAGCTCGACCGGGAACTCGACCGAACCAGCCGGACAGAACCGCGGCGTCCGCAGACGGATGCTGCCCGAGCTGATGGAGACATCCACGCCCATGCCTGCGGCGAGATCCACCAACGCATTCCCGGCGGTCGTCGAGAGCCAGTCGACCGCGGCGGCGCCTGCGTCATAAACAGCCTCACCGGCGTCCATGACATCATCGAGGAGTTCGTCGAGGATGCTCTCATCGCCGTTGCTGACTTCCATCGGCGTCGGGTCGGTTTCGCCTCCGGTACGTCGAACGGCGTGGGCGTCGGGGCTCTGCTGCACGACATGGGTGAGCTCGTGCGCCATGAGCGAGACGTCGTTCGGGCTCTCGCCGCGTGCGAGGTGAATGTCCGATCCGGTCGCGAAGGCGCGCGAGTTGAGGCTGCGGTTCGCTTCGACGGCGCCCGGACCCGTGTGGACGCGCACGGCCTCGAAGTCTCGTCCAAAGCTCTCCTCCATCGACTCGCGCATGGCACCGGGGAGCGGCTGACCGGCGCCGCGGCTGCGAGCGATGTACGCCTCGACGTGCGGCTCGATCTGCTCGGGCCCTCCGCCCGCGCTTCCGGACTTGCGGAAGAGCTTCTTCCGGCACTCGGGACAGAGGTCGTCAGTGAGCCCGCGGACGGTCTGGCCGCTGCCCGATCCGGCCCTGGCGAGAGCGGCCCGACATTTCGGGCAGAGGCGGCGGAGTGTGCGAGCCGCGGCGCGGTCGCGCTTCTTCGGCTGAGTCGGGGTGGCGCTGTTGCGCGTGACAGCGCGGGCGACCTCGTTAGCTTCACGCTCGAGGGGGTCGTCCGGCGACCCAACCGTCATCTTGGTGCGCACGCACCGCTGAACATCGGGCTCGTGCTCTGACTCGAAGCTGCGGAGCGCGAGCGAGCCTGCATCGCCGAGGCGCCTCTGGACCGCGCCATGCGGGCCGCCCGGGTCGCGTTTGCGGGCGGGGCGAGGCTTCCCGCGGGACCGCGCCGCCGGCGACTTCCGTTTCGCTTTGCATTCCTTGGGCATGCGGGCGCACCTCCACGGGGATTCGGCGAGCCGAGCCCCTTCGTGCCATTATGCTTAGGTCTCGGTTGACGTGCTTTCGGGCTTCTCTTCCGCAGACTTCTTCCTTCGCTTCAGAACTGTCTCCTTGGCGATACGGGCGTCGTCTCGCTCCCAGATACCGTCGGGCCCGCAGAGACAGTGCGTGGGCTTGATGTACCGCCGCCAGCGCTGATCGATGGTCTTGACCTGGCAGGCCTCGTGATCGAGCACAACGCGGGCGAGGAAAACCCAACTGTCGCAGCAGGGCGTGCAGCAGGGCAGGCACTGCTTGAGGCAGTCGCACGGATCACGCTCCTTCTGACGCAGTTCCATCATTCTGAGATCCTCGTCGGAAAGAATGCAGACAGACTGGAGTTCGGTGAACTCCGAGCTCGAGAACGCGCGGACTCGGACGTAGTCCCGCCTTCGGCTGCCCGTCGCGGAGGTGTCGGCGCACGGGTCGGTGCAGTCATCAGACTCCGCCGGTTCTTCGACGACGCAGCGGGCAACAGCGATGAAGACCTCCTCGGGTGTGCTCGGCTTGCAGTCGCAGGGGTCGCGTTTGAAGTCGAAGACGATGTCCTCGCAGATCTGGAGCGGGTTGCCGACGCAGTCGAGTGCTGTGCCCGGATGAAGCCTGATCTGGAGCGAATTAGCGTCCGGGCCCCGGGCTTCATCATTGTCGGGGTTTAGCGTGACACGGAGGCCACACACGATCCCGCAGCCGAAAGCAGCGCGCACAAGCGTGCGCATCAGATCTGCCGGGTGGGCGGAGGCCGCGTTCAGATCGTCAGCGGTGACAACCATGCCATCGGCGAACACCGGGGTGACGAGATTGGTTCTCTGCTTCTTCTCTATGGATTTGCACGTGCTCATCGTTCATTTCACCTTTACTTAGAACGCCGGTGCCTGCTTGGCTGATTCGTCCTGTTCGACTTGCTTGGGCGAGGGACGGGGCTTGGGCTGGACGCAGAACGCGACGACGAAGTCGTCGCCAACCATCGAGTCTCGCGAGAACTCGGGCGGATGCCCTATGGGCCGTGCGTCGAGCATGCGCCCGCAGCGGTCGCGCAGGAAGGCGCCGCGTACGGTGATTTCGATCGTCGCGCCGCTGCTGAATCGACTCGGGCCCTCGGAGAGCTGGCGTCGGAGCCAGCGTTGGGGGAACGTGATGTGGAGCCCGTGCGCCAAGTCGGGCGGGGTCGCGCAGATTTCTCCGCTCTCGTTGTAGAAGCTCACTTCCCCACTCGGGATACGGAGCGTGTCCTGGAAATCGGACTCGAGCTCGCCGACGATGGCGGTGAGGAAGACGCTCGCACGGTGCAGGGTCGATCGCTCGATCCCAGCACTGAAGTGGATGTCAATGCCGTTGACCATTTGCTCCGCGAACTGCTCCCACGGGACGACGTTTCGGAACGGCGCCTCGAGCCAGGGCAGGCTGATCGATCTGACGTGTGCGTACGTCGTGTCGCATCGATCTATGAGCTCACGTAACAGCGGGTTTCGGTACACCCAGCGTCGCGCGGCGCACGTGTCGCGGCAGCCTGGCAGAAAGACAACGCTTGAGGTGTTGTGCTCGTCACCTGTGCGTGGCGGGCAGGCGCCGATTCTGACGCAGGCGATGGGGACGCCGACGGGGTCGTACCAGAGGTCGCAGCGCCCAACCGGGCAGAGTTCGCGGGGCTCGTCGCACAAGGCATTGAGATCAGGCTGCTTACCGATCTTGGAGCGCTCGGTGACGCCGCCGAGGCGTTCACAGCGGTATTGGGGAGCATCGATGCAGTCTTTGACGTGGTCCGGGCAGCGAGGGGTGAGTTTCGGGCAGTCCGGTCGTATGGAGAACACGACACGCTCTCGCACCCAGTCGGCCCCCTCGCATCCGCAGCGGTTCACGTGGGTGGCGCGTTCTTCCGCGTAGTGGGCGACAAGTGTGACGCACCCGGATCCGTCGGCCTCTGGATTGGGCTCGGGTTCGGGCTCACGGCCGGATTTCTCGTCGTCGCCGTCAGACTGTCGCTTGTAGTCCTTGTCGTGGTCCTCGCTGGCAGCTGCGCTCGCGACGACGCCGCGTTCGGCCAGTTCGCCCACGAGGTCTTCGGTGGTGATCCATCCGCCACGCCAGTCGAGCTGCCGACCGCGATGATCGAAGGCAAGACCACAACCAACGTGCAGCGCGTGTGCCGGCGCCTCGCACGGGCTCGCCGACTCGTGATCGAGGGCGTACCCGTGGACGACGCCCGTGCCCGCGATTGCGAGGGTGGCTCGGCGCAGGCGCTCGGCATGGTGATCGTGCAGCCGGTTGAGCCGTTCTGCCGTCAGCGGTTCGTCCTTCCAGAACCTGGGCCGGGTCGTCCACTCGGCTTGTCGGTGCTCGTGCTCTGGGCGCATCTTCGGACTCCTCTGAATGTGATCGCCGGCTAGTGCAGGCGGAAACTCCCGTCGAGACGGCGCCGCCCCCGTCCCGCGTGTTCTGACCATTTGGCTCCGGCGATGGTGTCGAACCCGAGTCGGATCGGCTCCGACGCGGTGAGACGTAGGTCGCGATCAAGCCTGGGCGTGCCACCGACCACTCGGGGCGAGACCCAGCGGAGGCGCACTCGGCAGTGAGCCGGGATGAAGTGGGGCAGGTATCGATCGAGCACCGGTTCGATCCGCGCCCTGTCGGACGCGAGTGCTCGGATTTCGACCTGGCCGGTTCTACGCGCGAAGAGCTCGGCGTTTCGTGGCGGGCCGACGCCGATCGGGTCGGCGCCTGCCCGGGCACGTCCGAGGCGGAACGCCGGGCGTTCCGTGCGGAGCACAAGCGAGTCTCTTCCGAGTTGGGCCGGAACGCCGAACCCGCAGCCGGGGAGCGTCCAGGGCGCGGGGCCGGTCGCGATGTCATGCACCGCGAATCTGGGCTGTTCATCGTCGCCGCAGATGATGTGCAGCAAGTGTTCGAGCCCTCGGCGGGTGCCCCGCCACTCAAGCAGGTCGGGCGCGGCATGCAGCAGTTCGCGCTGACCGTCTTCGCCCAACTCGGGAGCCGCGGGGAGGCCAAGCCACCCGAGCAGATAGGGCAGCCAGTCCGGGGGTGCGACGGACGGGTCGAGAAAACGCGGCATGCTCGCGATCTCGGACTCGAGATCCCCGAAGACACTCTCGATGGGCACGAGGATGCGACGCAGCGGGTCGGCGGCCTCGGACCGGAACATTTCGGGCAGGTGACGGGCGTAAGACCGGTTGGGATACAGCACGCGCAACGAACGCACGCGAGGCACGGCGTGCCCCGGAGACGCGTGCACGCGCACACGGAGCCAGAGGTAGCGCCCGGTCACATGGTGCAGCGTGATCCGGGCGCGACCAGAAGGAGGTAGCGTGTCTGCCCGGAACACCGTCGAGTTGGAGGTGTCCCAGTCCAGCAGGGCTTCGACCGCGTCATAGCGTTCGTGAGGGGTGGTGTCAGTGCCGTGACGGATTCGTCCGTATTCGTCTTTGATCACCTCGCTGTCGGTGCTTGCGACTGAAACCTCAAGCACGGCGTCGCCTCTCAGCTCCGCATCGATGTCTGCTCGCATCCATCCAGAGGGCGTGGCGGCCGGCGAGACAAGCAGCGGCGTGATGAACGCGGGCGGCGCATCCGACGGGCAGGGCTGCGCGGAGTTCGTCTCGTCGAGCCGCAGCACGCCGCGCGACGTCCCGAGCCAGAAGCCGTTGCCCCCCGCTGCCGAGGTGACCTCGATCGGACGCTGGCCGACTGCTTCCACGCGTGCCGCCGGCTCGCGGGTCTCCGGATCCAGAATCCACACAGCACCGGAGGGATTGGCGACCAGCACGCGGCGCGTGGACCGATCGACGGCGAGCCAACGCGGGGGCTCAACCCCGTCGCTGCTTCCTTGCCGAGGCTGCTCATGGACAGCGCGAACCCCGCCATTGTCACCGGTGTTCACCGCCACCACACGCCACTTGGGCTCATCCCGGCAGTGATCGGATGCGGGCGCCGGATCGAGCAGGTACAGCCGAGTGCCGTCGCAGCTGGAGTCCAGGGCGGCCGCTTGCAACGTGAACCCGAGCCGAATCGTCTTTTCGACACACCCGTCCGGCCTGATATGGACGAGTTCGGCCTCGGTCTCGTCGCCACCCAGCGCGATCCAGAGCCCGCCGGCGCGGTCTGCGCAGATATCGAGTGCGAGCCGATTCGGGACGAGCCTGAGAGTCCTGAACAGCTCGCTCCGCGTGAACGACATCAGTACCGTCGTCTCGGCGGCCGAACCCCCGAGCACCCAGTGCTCCCGCGCTCCGCTTACGAGCTTCGTCGCGACCGCCTGTTCGAGGTTGAGGTGGCCAAGATCGATCACCTCGCCGCGCTGCAAGATGGCGAGCGCGTCATCGCGGAGGCGATACAGGGCGCCGGAGGGCGCCACAGAAATCTCGCCAGCTTCCTCCCGTTCGGCATCGACAGGCGTCACCGCAATCGACCCGTGTGGGGTAAGGCCATCGGCGCCGATCTCGAGCCCGCGCGTCACGCCCGCAAGCCAGTGCTCAGCGACTGCAAACCGGTAGGCATCGTGTTCGATCGTGAGCTCGGTCACGGGCGAGCCCCCTTTCGGACCGTTGCCCGACCGATGGCGATCTCGAACGGAGCGAGGACGACATCCGAGTCCGCCACCGGTCCACCGTCTCGCGCAATGCGGCATTTGAGAACGGCTCGCACTCCTCCGATGGAGCCGATCATGCACACTAGTTCGCGCCGGGTGACCGCCCTGCCCACGGGCCAGGGCTCGATGTCGGGATGGTCGGTATCGCCTACGTCAGACAGCCTCGCTTCGATCACGCCAGCGGCATGCGCGCAGGTGTCGGCTTCGTCCGCCCACCCGTCGAGGAGCACCTCGGCCTCGACGGAGATGGGCACGCGCTCGGGCGTGATAACGCTCAGACGTTCGCCGAGCACCCGTCCGGGTTCGAGTGCCGCCGCGACAGCGCTCGCGTAGCTGTCTCGATGATCTTGGGCGGACTCGACATCACGTCCGCGGCGTGGGATGACCACGACGGTGCGCGAGCCACTGGCCGCAACGCCCGGCGCCGCCGGGTGAACGCTCGTGAGTACCTCCACACGGTGGGCGTGCAGCCCTGGCAGTTCGAGTACCGCCCGGACGAGTTGCTCGTCGCGGAGCAGCGTGCGGACTTTGCGAGCTCGGCTCCGGAACGCCTCGCGGACATCACTTGTACCCCATGCGTCGCGACCACCCCGCAGCGGCGCCTGGTTGCGTCCGAAGACCTCATGCTCGCCAGGAAGGCTCGGGAGGCGCCACCTCCGCCCAGCGGCTAAGTTCCCCGCGGCGCCAAGAGTGGTCCGGTACCTGGGGTGCCGCACTTCGGCGTCGCGCGGGACGGTCCGCCCGTTGACGCCATTCCCAAAGACGATCGTGTTTCGGTCCCAATGCACCTCGAAGGCCTGCGAGTCCGGCGTCTGGTTCGCGAGGTCGGGAACGCGGGTCCAGCGTTCGGTGCGTCCCCGGGACGAGACATCAAGCGTGTCGAGCGAGCCATAGTCTGTGGCGCCGGTGAGATCGAGTTGTATACCCTCACTTGGTACACCCGGCGCGGTCCTGCTGAGCGCAGCGGGGGCATGCTCAGTCGTCTGCCTGGTGGTGATCGCATTGGGCACGACTCGCCGAACGCGCGGCGGGCTGGGGTTGACGCGATTCTCCGTGTTAATCCGAATCTGAGCCGACGACGCACCCGCCCGTGGTGGCAGGCGGAGGAGAACGACGCCGCTACGGTTGAGCGCGTGCGTGCCGTCCTCGGCGATCTCAAGAAACGCCCACGGCTCACCCGGCGTGCGGTACGAAGCAGTGAGCTGTCCGCGGAGCTCCGGCGCCGCGGCTTCGGCAGTCTCGCCAGCTTCAAGGTCGATTCCAATGGCGATCGGAGCCCGAGTTTCCGGGTCGGCCAATGGATACCGATCGAATTCGACTTCGATCTCGCCGGCAATCGCTCGACGAGGGAGGAGGTCGGCGCCTGCCGCGTGAGTCGCCCCGACGCGGAGCCCTCGAGGGCTCGCCCCGGCAACGTGGGGACTTCGAATCCGTGCGGGGGTGATGTAGACATCGTGCGCGACCTGGAAGTCGATCTCGCGTTTCTCGAGGCAGACGACCCTCGCACCGGCGCGTAGGGATACGCCGACTGCATCGGCGTCTGATGTCACGGCGTCGAGGTTGGGCCAGACGACGCCTGTGGCTGGTGAGGCCGGCTCCGGTTCGACGCCCATGAGCTTCGCGAACGCGCGGGTGTACTCATCGCCCAGTGTGCCGGCTCCGAAGATCTGCTGCTCGGCGATCCAGGCCATCAGTTCGAGGAGCATGATGCCGGGATCGTGGGCGTTGTGGTCCGTCCACTCGGGTGCGAACCTCGGTATGAGCCCACGCGCCTCGGCGATGAGCTCGTCGAAAGTGATGTCGTCGATGGCCGGAAGAGGGAGTGTCACCGCTGCGCCTCCGTGTTGGTGGCAACGACGACGCGGATGTGGTTGAGCTGTGCGCAGATGATCGCGAATGGGTCGAGGCGGTCGAGATCGATCCCGTGATCGATGGGCGACAGGTCGAGTTCACTCACAGTGTCCAACCCTTCGGCGCCAGCGAGCGCCACGAGGACATCCGACTCGTGCGGTCGACGCCCGAATGCCCACCCCCGGGCGTCTGGACCACCGTGGACCGGGGCAAAGAACCTGATGAGGCGTTCTCGCGCCTCGGCGAGCAGCGCTCCGGCTTGCTCAGGATCGTTCGCGACGAGCCGGACAGAGAGCCGCATGCGGACGAAGTTCGGCGGTTCGACGCGGATGCCGTCTGGGGTGAGAGCGGTCGCCGCGTTCGCGCGCACGAGGGTCTCGATGCTCTCGCGTTCGGCTCGGGCCAGACTCGGGATCCGTGTGCCGTCCTCGACGAGCGCAGCGATCCGGATAGGCTGTCCCGCGGATTCAGGCGGGAGACACCGGGCTCGCCTGCGCTCTGGCGCAGAGGCGACGATGATCGCCTCGATGTCCCGGGCTGTCAGCGCGTGTCCGCGATGGCGCACGAGGTCGGCGGCGCCATGCACGTGGTCGGCGGGATCATCCGGCGCATCGGCGCCTCCCCACGCCGCGACGGGGTTGACGACCGACTCCAACGCCTGGATCGCCGATCGCAGCCCGGAGACGCTGTATGCGGCGACGTTCCCGTCCGCACCGCCGCCGACCCGGTAAGACACCGCGCGGATGTTGTCGCGCCCGACGGGTGGCGGCTTGGTTCTGTCGCCGAATCGAATGACGCCGGTCGTAGCGTCGAGCCGAAAGACACGGTCCTCCGCGCCGCGTCCGACGAAGGACTCGACTCTGTCCCAGAGCACCCAGTCACCATCGAGCGAAATGTCCTCGTAGCGCGAAACGCGGGGGGCGCCGCTCGGAGTCAGGTCGGTCTCGAGCGCTTCGAGTTCCTCAGCGCCGAGCTTCTCCCGCACTCGGATCTCAAGCGGATCGAGGAGGACCGGTCGGCGTCCGAGTTGGTACGACTGCCCGGCTGCACCCGTGCCGGATCCGAGGACCTCCTGTTTCAGGGTCTCTGCTTCCGTTGCGGTGACGGCGTTGAGGTAGACGCCCGCCACGCGCGGCTTCCAGACAGCCGAATCGCCTGTGGGACGCAGACGGATCCAACAGAGCGAGTCTTCGCCCAAGATGGTTGCCCGGGCGGGCACGGCGGAGCCCTTGAGCGTCAGGAATCCCGCTCGTTGCAGCCCATCGGTCTCGTCCTCGCAGGTCAATGCGCGCCAGGCGCCGTCCCGGTCCCGGGTGTGAGCCTCAAGCTCGAAGGCCCGGTCGCCGTCCTTAGCATCGACATAGAGCGAGATGGGTAGCTCGAACCGCGCGCTGAGTCCGAGGTAGAGCTCACGATGCAAGCCGGCTTCACCGCTGACACGGGCGGCGCCCTCGAAGAGATCGATCTCCGCCTCCGTCGACCTGGCCGCCTGGGACTGGTCACGCGGAGTCAGGTTGTTGCGCACGATGACCGACGAGGGCTCGGAGCGCGCGGCGCTGAACTGAGCTTTCACGCGGAGCACCTCGGGCGGCAGCAGCCCGGATGTGTCGATCGTGACGCTCGTGATCTCGGTATCGTCTTCGTCGGGGGCGGGTTCGGTCTTGATGCGGTGCACGGCGCGCCCGTAGTCACCGCCGATGAGCCGGGCGCGCACCCAGTAGTTGTCCTGCCCGGCAACCTCACCTTCGTCGATGTCGGCGGGCACGACGAACTCGACTTTGCCAGAGCGCGCAAAGTTCTCCGTCGAATCGCGGACGCCCTCGATTCGGCGCCAGCTTGTCCCGTCGTGGTACTCCCAGGACAGTGAAGGGCGCTGATGCCCGCGGTCATACACGGCAGTTGTCCAGCGGTCGCCGTCTACGCCGAGTAACTCGACCGCCACGGCGGCGCTCGGAGGCGTCGTCCATGCTGCTCCGAGCAGCGCGTATGAGTTGTGTGCTTTGACGACCTGCTGAGTGGCTGGGTCGGTCGAAGCGCCACCGTCGGTTGCGACGACGCGAACTCGCTGTGAGACAAGCGGTCTCGGGTCGTTGTCGGAGACCCTCATGAGCACCCCGACATCGGTATCCAAGACGGTCAGCGTCACACCCGAATCGCTTACGCGCGCGTACGACGCCACGCGGGGAAAGCCCTGCCCTCCCGACGCCACATCGCTATCCAGCGTCAGCTCAGCGCCGGCCAGGCTCTCGACCTTGAAGACCTTTCCTTCGACGACAACGTGATCGCTCGCATCTGTGCTCGAGTCGCTCGAGCTACGCTTGAGTTTGTTCGCTGCAAGCAGTTCCCCATCGTCGAAGGACTCGTCCTCGATCAGAACGCGAGCGCCCGCGTCAAAACTCATCGTCTCGGAGGGATAGATCTCCGGCTCGGAGACATCGTCGTTCAGGAAGATGGGGCCGGTGCTGATACGCTCGACGGTCCGATCGGCATGCTTGGGCTTGACGTAGAACGGGATGCCGACAGGCGACGATGTCGGGAGACGCAGCGCCGTCAGAAAGCTCGCCGAGATCGGGGCCGCCAGGCGATTCTGGTGGAACGTCTCTGCCGCGCCGGCGAGGAGCAGCGTTGGCGCGTCACCGAGCGGGGCGATGGCGCCCGCGGGCGGGCGCTCGTTGAACACGGGGACACTGAGGCGCGGGGGGAGCGGCTTGGCGGCGAACGCGTTGCCGCCGAAAATGGTGTACGCCGGCTGCCCATCGCTGAGCCCGAATGCCACGGCACGCGGCTCGTCCTGCATGGCGTTCGGGAGCGCCTCGATCGTCGAGCCAGGGGAAGCGGCGAAGTCCTGCCCCGACGACGACTGCGGGGCGGTGGCGTCGAACACCCGCAGATTCTCGGGAGGACCTGTTGAGGCAAAGACCACTACATCGTCGCTCTCAAGGACGACCGCCGCGGGGCGGACCTCGGTGGAGGCGGAGACTCCGGGATCGATGGGGTCGATCTGCGACCAGTCTTTCGCAGTCGACCCAGAGACAGTGACGGTCCAGATCTCTCCGCTTGCGCCTTGATCGGAGACTGTGACGAGCCGAACTTCGGATTCGTTGGATGGGGTTGGCCAACCCTTGCGGCGCGCGGTGACAAGGCGTGTGGTCGGGCCGAGCGTCGGGCCGCTGCTCTGGCCGCTCTGCGCGTCGAACTCCTTCCACGGACCGACGGTGATGTCGCGCCCGGTGACGTCGATCGTCGCGAACCGGAGCCCGCCATCGAAGACGATGACTGCGCGTGCAAGGGCTCCGGGCTGCCCGTCCACCGGGCACAAGAGCACGATGTCGCGAGCGACCTTCTTGGGATCCGGGGTCGATAACTGCGCCCAGCGTGCCTCCAGCGCCTCCGTGTCAGTGACGTCTACACGCGCCGCCCAGAATCGCCCGAAGGTGTCCCGCGCTACCACGATGTCGGCGGCATCGGCGCCTGTCGACGACTCGATTACCTGCGGAGAAGCGTCCGCGCCGAACACCGGCGGGCGGGTGTCGGCATTCTTCTCCTTGCGCTCCGTGATGTCCGCGAGCCCAGGTCGCCCGATCTCCCGCCAGACCATCTCGGCGTCCTGTCGCGGCGTCAGCAACTGAAGCGACCCGCGTTCGCCCACGGCGTAGATCCTGATGCCGGTCGTAGACTGGGCAACGGACATCGCCCGCACGGTGGAGTCCTGCAGCTTGAAGTCGAATGTCGCGATTGCTCCCTTTTTGCTCAGAGTCTCCGCCGCGCCGAGGGTGAATGTATCTCCGAGAAGCGGCGCCGAGCCGAACGGCTTGAACCGGGACGTGAGCGGGAGTGGCTCCGCGTTGTGGAAGGCGTGGTTGATGCTTGCGCTACTGTCGTCGGCTTCGCCCGCCGTTGAGCTCTCGGCGCCGATGACCGATTCGACAGCGATCTCGATCGCGGCCACCCGGGTCCCGGGCATCGCGGCATCGAGGATCGGGCCCGGCTGGTGCGCACGAATCCAAAGCCCCTTGATGCCATTCGGTGTCTCGGTTTCTACCGCCTTGCCCAGCCAATCCTTGTTGAGGCGAATGACGCCGGGCTCAGCCTCGGCGGCCCCCAACGGGACCCAACCCGCCTCTTCCTCGCCGCGAACCGCATAGAGCGTCCACTCGACGTCGGACAGGCTGCCGGAGACGGTCGCGGGCGTAAAGATCACATTGATCGTCGCTTCACCCTCGAGCGCGAGTAACTCCGGGTGACCAATGTAGACATCGTGCGACTGCTCATCGAGCATCTCGCCGACATCGTGACGGTGGAGCACCTCCGCCTCATCACCCGGTTCAACGTTCGCGGCCAGCACCGGATCCAGCGTGCAGATGTCGCCATCAACGCTGCGCACCCGATGCACGACACCCGCAATACGAAGCAGCGTGCCGGGCTCAAGACCATCGATTGGTTCGAGCTGCAACGAGGCACTGCCAGCCGACGCGAAGCTCGAGGCGTACCGCCTCGGGGTGAGCTCGGGCTCGACCGTTGTTTCGAAGCCCACAGGGGCGCGCTCGATCCGGTCGGTGGCTGTGTCGAGCGCGAGAACCGCGGCCAGGCGTGCTGGGGTCGCGAGAAGCGCGTGTTCGCTTTCGAAGATCTTGGTCTCGCCGTCCTCGGTCTCGGCAACCGCCTGGGTCCCCGCAGGCACGAGCACGGGCTGCGACTGCCCCTCGACGAGTTGCATAACCAGTGGAGTCCGGGCGGCGCGCCGCCGGACCGGCGGGATGTCGAGCGCATCGAAGAACGCGATCCGGTCGCGTTCGGGCACGCGCTCACACCTCATGGTCACATGCTCGGCGAGCCGCGCCCCGATGCGCATTAGCGCATCGGTGAAGTCGCCCGGTTCGCCCCGCCACCCTGGCAGACTTGCACGGGCGGCGCGGTCAAGCTCGGCGTGCAGCCCCGAGGCGCGACGCTTCCCGATTCTCGGCGTGGGTGATTTCATGTCACGACGCCTCCTCGACACCGAACGGGTAGGTCAGGTTGCCGCGTTGATTGGTGCGGTGGACCCGGTACTCGATGCTGACGCGCAGCACGCCGCGACCGTCATCGTCGGCGGCAGCCTCGACGCTCTCGACCTCGATCCGTGGCTCGTGCGCGCCCAGCGCCGCGCGCACCCGCTGTTTGACCTCTGACAGCGTGACGCTGTCGATGCTCTCGAACGGCAGCCGATGCACACCACAGCCAAAGTCTGGCTGCATGACGCGTTCTCCCGGCGCGGTACCCAGGATGATTCGGATCGCTTGCTCGATGTCCTCCTCATACTCTGCGTGCGCGGTGCGACCACTCCCGGGCTCAATCCCAACCGGAAAGCGCCACCCACGCCCGAGGAAGTCTCGTCCGTCCGCGGTCATCGCTTCATCCAATCTCCACGGTGGGCTCGCCCATCTTGATCGCATTCGGCGCACCTGCTTCAACGACCTGGTCGTCCTGCCGTGCGGCGGGTTGCCCACCGATCATCACGGACATGCTGCCCACAGCCACGGAGCCGCCGACATGCGGCTTTGGCCCGTCGAACAGCGGGCAGGTGTGCGTATCGCCCACCCGCCAAGCGGGTTTGCCCCCGATGAGCACACTGACGCATCCGGGACCCGGGCCCAGCGGAGTGCCGTGGCTTGTGAGATCACCCAATCGCGCGGCGGCGACGCCCATTGATTCCTCCTCAGTTGATGGTGACCAACTGTCCGTTGATGGACAGCGTGCCATTGGCCTTCAGAGACAGCGACCTGCCCGCGTCGATGCTCACAGCACCGTCGGCGCTCAGGTTCAGCGCGCCCTTGGCGGTGATCGTTATGGCGCCTGACCCCGAATCGATCTGTACGGAGTTGCCCTTCTCGTCGGCGAAGCTGATACCGGCATAATCTAACAAGAGATGACGCCCGTTTGCGAGGCGAAGCTCGACTGAGGGTTTGTCGGCATCGGTGAAGCGCAGTTCGGAGCCGGCGCGGGACCGGATGACACGCGGGTCGTTGTTGCCGTCCGCGTTGTCCTCCGGTGGCCGCGCCTCACCGTTCCAGAGTGCGCCGAGAATGTATGGGTGCGCCGGATCGCCTTGCTCGAAACCGAGCAAGACCTCGTCGCCGACCTCCGGCAGGAAGAAGACGCCTTTGCCGGCCGATGCCATCGGTGTGGCGATGCGGGCCCAATAGGACGCGCTGGTGTCCCCGAACCAGGGCAGCCGGACGCGCACACGCCCGAGGCCCTCCTCGTCCTTGTTGTCGGTAACGGTGCCCACGGCAAGACCTCGCACGGTTCCACCGCGGTCGCGCTCCGTCGAAGTATCGCCCAACGTATCGAGTAAGTCATTCATGCGGTCGTATCCTCCACGGTGAACCTCGTCCTGTATCCACCGCCAGTAATCTGATGCGTCGCGGCGTTTACGTAGTACGTCCTGCTGAACGGCTGGCCCATGCCGGTCAGCGCGATGTTGATGTCCGGCACGATCTCCGGCAGACCAATGCTCTCGCAGTCGCCCTTCACGAACGACTGGGCGCGTTCCTCGAGCACGGAACGCGCGAGTTCGTCGGCCTCGGCCTGCGAGTGCACACTCCCGCGGACACAGAGCGTCGGATTGCTGTTCAGCGCACTCGCGACCCGTTCCGCACCGCTCTGCTGCGAGCCTTCGCGACCGCTCTCGTCGCCCGCCTGCGCCCGCCCGACCAGTTCCTCGCCCGTCAACGCCGAGCGGGAACGCACCTCGACGCGCTCGGCCTGGCCCGCGAGGTTGAGCTCAGGCGAGAAGGTCAGCAGCCCCTTGCCCCAGGCGAGCTCAAGCCGCGCGGACGCGCGGTTCTGACGAGGGCCGAAGTATGCACGCCCCGCGTCGGCGTGAAAGATGGCGCCGCTTCGCTTGGCGAGCTTGAGCAGGAACGCGAGATCGGACTCTTGCGATTGATCGATCCGGGGGCGCTCGGGCTCGGTCCTCCTGACGTCCGCTCGCAGCCCTGTCGGGCGGATGACTTCTGCCGCGACATCGCTGTCGCGTGTGTTCTCCCAGTTCCGCGACCGCTGCCCGTGCGAGAGCGCGTACAGGCGATCGAATCCGGACACCGTTAGCTCCGGCGTCGCCGACTCGGCGAAGGACGTTGAGACTTCGGTCACGATACCGGTCAGCAGGGTCGTGAGCCTGGACGGCTCGCCATAGCCCATCGCGATCTCGACGGAACTACCGAAAGAAAACAGTTCGAGCAGGTCGGTCCGGCGTTCGTTCTCCTTGGCGAGGAAAGCCCGCTGCTCCCAGTCGTAGGCATTCGGGACGCGGAACGAGAATCGACCGGCGGCTCGTTGCTTTAGGTCCACGTCAACACCGCTCACGGTCAGATACAGATCTCGCATCAGGTCGAGCCCGGCGACCTTAACGGTGAACGTTGGCGCATAGAACGCGCCGTGCCGTGCCTCAAGCGCTTCAAGGCTCATGATCCTGCCTCAACGGAGGGAGAACGACGGTCTCGCCTGGGTCGACCAGTCGCGGATGGCGAACACCGTTGTGCGAGGCGATGCGTCGCCACTCACGCGCGTCGCCGTACTCGCGGTGTGCAAGCAGCCAGAGCCCGCCGTCGGGCTCTCGGAGTTTCGTCTTGTCTGATGACATGCGTCGGGGCGTGTTGAGCTGCTCCGAAAGCGTCTTGTACTGCTTGAAGGTAACGCTGAGTGTCGCACGGACCGGCTGGCCCGCGGCGTTGAACATGGTGAACCGCTGCGACACTGACTGCACCACGCCAGTGAACGCGAGCGCGCCCCAAGTGACCCGGACCGGTGGCGGCGCGTGCAGATCAGCGTCGATCGCGAGCAAGCACGAGATCTTCTCGGTTTCCGCGGTTACATCGGTGCCGCCACGATTCGTCCAAGTGTCGAAGAACAGATCCATCGAGAGGGTCTGGGCCTCTCCGTTGACGAACTGGAGGACGGGCGTCTCGAGACCCGGGAGCGCGGTTTCCTGAAACTTGTTTCCGATCTCGTGCGCGTACTCGGTCGGATTGAAGAGCACGTCGAAAGACTCGTCGCGGCGCGAGCCTTCGAGAATCGTGACCTTGGCCTTAGTCGGTTTGCGCAACACGACGTTACAGCCTCCCCTGACGCTGGCGCTCAATGCGGACACTCCGCTCGATCTCGCGGATGACATCACGCTTCAGGCGCTCAAGATCAGTAGCTGGCGGCGGGGTCGGCTGTGCGCCATCGGGTGAGCGAACAACGTCGTGAGAGACTGGCGCGTGACCTGTCTCGCGTGCTCGGTACAGCATGCCAATTGGGCTGACGCCGGCGCGGGAGTTCGGGCCCCGCGCGGCGTAACCGGCGCCAGACACAACCGGCTTCGGTTCGATGCCCTTCCGGCAGGGAAACAGCAGGGTACTTCCAAGTGCCTCGGTCCGGGCGGCTAGACCCGGCATGAGCCGAGAAGTTCGGTCGCGAGCACCGTGAGCCTGCCTCACCGCCGCAACGCGTAGCCCCGCGTCTGTGCCGCCCCCGTGACTGTGCCCATTCGGGCTCGTCTTATAGGTGTCGAGCAGCAGCCGTCTGCCCATCGGACCCTCCACGAGAGAAGGCTCACGCCAGGCGGTTCCCGCTCTCAAGTGGTGCGGGATGGGAGGGGAATCCAGTGGGATCCGCGCGGCCGTAGCCACGGGCGGTGAGCGTCGCAGAGAGGCAGCGCGTCCGAGGTCCAACCGGTTCGTTGTCGCGCGTGGCAGAGCGAGGAAGACAATGCGGCCGTTCTGCGTGGCGCGACTCTGCCTGGGTCGCGCGGGCGTCTCGTCGCGGACCGCCCGCGACTCGTCGCGGACTATGAGCGAGCCGGATTGGGGCGCACTGCCGAAGCCACGCAGCGCGGCTAACGCCCGCCGCGTTGCGGGCGCCGGACGAGCCACTCCGCCGCGTCGGGATCGCTCGGGTCGGCTCCATCGCCATACTCTGTCGGCGAACGGCGCCACCGGCGCGGCCGCTGCCCTGCCTCGTGGCCGGCCGATTGACCCTGGGCGAATGATCGAAGAAACGTGAAGCAGCGCATGCCCGACATCGTTGAGCGTCTTGAGCGCGCGCTCGTGCAGAGAGTGCGTAGGCCCAGCCGTCCGATTCGCCGCTGCACCGGGCGCCCCTGCCGGTCCCGCCGCCCCGCGGCGACCATCGCGTACGAGATCGACGTGAAGCTGGACCGCTACAGTAAGCGCGGACCGGATGAGGGTGACTGTCTGGGTCATCCCACGCGGCGAACGCGCGGCGCGAGCCCGAATGCCGACCCGCCGGGCTATCCGGTAGAGCAAGGCGATAGGTGGTACGCGCCGCCTCGGTGGCGCGGCGCAGCGAGCAGGGCGTCGGCTGGCCAGGATCCTCAGACCCTTTCGAGGACGCATACGAATGGGGCGAACCACGGTTCTCATACCTTTGTCAACCCCTGATGCACGAACTCAATCTGCTCCGTCGCAACGGAGTTAGACGTCGCCTCGAGCTCGCTCGCGACCCACTTGGACGGGAACGCGTCCGCGCAGACGAGCCGCCAGACTTCATTTCCCGCGTCGTTCAGAAGCACGACCGAGATGGTGCGTCGCTCGACTCGTCCCTCCACGACCTCGCTGTGCCAGTCCCAGAGTTCCGGGTCCACCAGCCCGCGCCGAAGCACGATGGGTGGGTAGCTCGTCAAGGTGACAAGTTGGTGCTCGAAGTCGTTCGCGCCGCCTTCTCGGTACGCCTCGATCTGACAGGCACGCTCAAGCCCGCTGACGGATTGAAAACCCGCGGCGAGGACGCCTTGGATCTCAAGCCGGAATCGGAAGGCACGGTATGGGTCGGGTCGGTCGGACATGGATTCAGAGCAGGGTCTCGATCGGTTTCGTCGCCTTGTCGTCGAGCATGCGGTTGATTTCCGAGATCTGGCGGCACCAGCGCCTGCGCTCGGCGTGCTCGAGGTTCATCACCTCGGCGCGCGGCCAGTGGAAGTGATACGCGATGAAGGCCATCTCCTCGTACAGTTGGTCGAGGGGATAGGCCTTCAGCCCCCCCCCCCCGCAGCGCCCACCCCCGGGAGCGCGCCATTGCGGTTAGGCAGGGCATCATCGGACTCGAGTCCGTTGAACGTCTCGTAGACATCCTGCAAGTGGTTGAGGTCCGAAGCGAACAGGCCCTCGATGACCTTGGTGTTGATGTCGGGGAGCGACCCGAGCCGCGCGACCACTCGTGACAGCACGATCACCGTCAGGTACGCGGGGTTCTGCTGGACGCGAGGGTCCTTGAGCGGCAGGATCTCGTCAGCCGCCGTCGCGAGACGCATGACGCCCTCCCGGTGCAGCGTGCCCTCAGCGTCCACGTATCCCTTCGGGAGAGTGAACTCGATCTCGGTCTGGAATGCCATGATGACCTCCGGCTGTTATGGCGCGATACGTTTCACGCCCTCGTTGCACAACTCGAGTGTTTCGATCGCGACCTCGTTGCCCGTCGCATTGAAGTCGCTCGGGTCGTACTTGCATGGCCACGCCTTGGTGATCTGGTAGGCGGCACGCTCGTTGCCCGCCTCGTCCTGTACGCGCACGGTGACTGTCCGGCGTGCATCAGCGAGAGGCGTGGCATCATCGACGATGAGCTGATGCCAGTCGGCGAGCTCCATCGAGTCCGTGATACCCCACTTCAATGTGACATTGGCGTACTTGTTGAGACCGTTGAGCTTGCGGACGGTTGTAATCTCGTCGCCCTCGCGGTACTCGATCGGGTCCGTAGAGAGGTCACCGATCGTGACCTCCGAGAACCCCGCCTGCTCGATCCCGTCGATCTCGAGTCGGTACCTGAAGTTGCGCAGTGGGTCCTGGCGCTCTGGCATGGCCGCGGCCTCCTTCTACTCACGCGCCGGTGCGCGTCTTCTGGAAAATGCGGAAGATGACGAACTCCGCCGGCCGCACCGGCGCGATCCCGATTTCGACGATGAGCCGTCCGTTGAGGATGTCGTCGTCGGTCATCGTCTCCTTGCCGACGTTGACGAAGAACGCCTCCTCCTCCTTGGCGCCGAACAACGCGCCCTGGCGCCATTGGCTGCGGAGGAACATGGTCAGGCTCTGCTTGACGCGCCCCCACAGTCGCTGGTCGTTGGGCTCGAAGACCACCCACTGTGTGCTCTCATCAATCGAAGCCTCGATAAAGATGAACAGGCGACGCACACTCACGTACTTCCAGAGCGGGTCGCTGCTCATTGTCCGGGCGCCCCAGACGCGGATGCCACGACCCGGGAACCGACGGATCACATTGACACCCTTGGGGTTCAGATCGTCCTGCGTCCCCTTGTCGATGTCATACTCGAGATCGAGCGCCCCGCTCACGGTCTCGTTTGCCGGGGCTTTCCATACACCACGGGTGTTATCGCTGCGGGCGTAGATGCCGCACATGGCGCCGCCCGGAGGAACCTTCGTCCGCTTGCCCGTCTTCGGGTCGTTGGTGAAGAGCCATGGGTAGTAGAACGCGGCGTACTTGGTGTCCTTCACCGATGTACGGGGGTCGAGCTGCGGGGCTTTGGCGTTGGCGATGTTCGCCGGCGCATCGACCACTGCAAAGCGGTACTTGTCCTTCTCGCAGTGCGTGATCAGGGCCTCGACGACGGCGACCGGCGCGTTTGGTGCATACATCACCGCGATGTCGCGGTACGGGTCCAGCTCGAGCGCGTGGAGACCTGTCCGTTTGTCCGCCTCCGCATCCTTACCCTCATAATCGGCGGTCGTCGGGACCGCTCCGTCCTGCCCGCCCGTGAGCGCCCCACCGGCAACGCCCGTTGGCAGCGCAGTGCCGTCCGCGACCTCTTCTAGCTCGATGAGTGACGAGTTTCCGTTACCAACGATCTTCTCAAAGTAGTTCGGGTGCGCCGGATCAAGCGACAGGTCGTCGAAGTCCTCGGTCATGGTCGGGCGCGGACTCGTCAGGTCCGCCTCGGCGTCAATCGGCGCCTGGTCCGGCGAATCCCAGTAGAACACGCGAATGCGGAAGCCCACCGATGCGCCAGCCGACTTGGTCGTCCCGGGCTCGATGCGGACATAGATCCGATTGCCCGCGGTACCAGGCCCGAGAGCCCTGACCGTCATGCCGCTGTTTGTGAGGGTTGCCGTTGCAGCGCCTGCGCCCGCGATGCGTGCGATGTAGCAGCGGCGTCCTCCGTTCTCGAAGAACGCGTTCACGGCGTGCGGCATGTACTTGCCGTCGGCGAAAACGCTGCCGAATACGCGGAGGTACTCGGCGTAGCTCGTGATGAACTTGGGCCTGACCGGCCCGCGCTCGGTCTCGCCGAGGAAGGCGGCCGTGCTCGTCGCTACGCCCTGGATAGGCTTGGGACCGCGCTCGATCTCTTCAACGTAAACGCCCGGTGCGAGGTATTCGGGCATGGCTCAGGCTCCTTGTGTCTGGGTTTGCTCGACTGGCTTGCAGCGGCAGTTCTTGTCATACTCCTGCAGCGCGATGCGGGCGGCCTCTCGAGCCTTCTCCGGGTCCGAGCCGTCTTCGCATTTCTGCTTGTCGTCGGCGATATCTTCTTCCAGGCGCTCGCACTCGCACTCCCGCTCGGCCAGGTGCCGACCCACGTCTCGCCAACGCTCCCATGCGCCGGCGAGAGCGCATTCGTAGTCATCAACGTCAACGAGCCAGGGTGAGTCCGGCAAGCTGACACCACTCTTCTCGGGCGCGTCGTGACACTCCGAGCCGCAGTACACACGGGCGGGGTCGGTGATCGCTGGATCCAGATCGCTCGGGCCGTCCGGACCCAGCGGGACATGCCCGGGGAGCAGTTCGAAGTGGAGGATGTACAGCGCGAACAGGCGATCCTCGCACGTATCGAGCTTGCAGATCTCGTCGATCAGGAGCTTGTTGGCGTCCAGCGCAGACCGGATCGATTCGGCGAGGGTCTCCCAGCCTGCCAGACGTCCGTCGGCATTCTCCAGGTCCGCCCGGACCCGGTCTCGGCACGCGTGGCAACGCTCGAGGGTCCCGAGCGTGTCGCGGTATTGCTCGCAGGCTTCCCAGCCCGGACTGATGACCTTGTCACAGACGGTTTCTCTGAGGATGGACTTCCAGTTCTCATGACACCTTTCCAGGTGGTGGCGGATCCCGCAGATCTTGTCCTCGTGGCTTTGCCACTCACCGACCAGTGCTTCGCGCGCCTCTACATACTTCGCCCGCGCGTCTCCGAAGCCCTCCTTGAGCTTCTTGCGCCGAGCGTTGGCCTCCTTCATGAACTCGCCGCGCTTCTCCTCAAGGCAGGCGTCTCCCCCGATGTCGTCCAGGCATTTCTTCTTCTTTGCGGATTCGGATTGAGTCATGCGAGAGTCTCCCAGCTTGGTCGGATGCCCCGAGTTCCAGCCCGGTCAATACGGCAGAAGCGCCGGCTCGTTGTTGCCCCTGATCTCGAGTGGTTCGGCGAATCGGTGCTTCACGCCCGAACGCACATCGCGCACCAGCTCACGCCGAAGCACCAGATTCGGCCCAACACGTTCACGGATCTGCACGGTCGTTCCGACGGGAATCGCGTCGTCGTCCACGGAGCCCGGAACCCGAACAGGGACAGCGAACTCGCCACGCCCATCGGTGAACGTCGCGAACGCCTGGCCCGCGCTCGCCGAGACATCGATGCGCGCCCCAGATACCGGGATCGTGCGATTCCCGGGCGAGCGCGAGATCACGGTCCCCCGCACCATGGTGGCTCCGTCTGGCTCTGGCGCATCGGCACGTCGGGACAGTGGAACGACGACCCGGAGCCGGTCGGCCCAGGCAGGATCATTCGCTGCGGGCGGCGAGTAACGCATGACATCCGGGAGCAGGTATCCAGCTTCGCTCGGATCGACGCGGATCTCGAATGTCAGGCTGGGATCGAGCTCGTCTGTCTCGCTCAGGAATACAAGCATGCCCGAAAGATTCCGGATTGGTTCGCGACCGAGCGGCTCGATGCGATCGCGGGCGCCGACACGATGCACGCGTGAGATTGTGGCGCGCACGCCCGCCGTCACGATGCGACCGGTGAATGCGTCTAGGGGGACAACGGCGGCCAGAACGCGCCGCGTTGGTCTCTCGATCTCCCCTACGACGTAGGCTTCAAACGTGCGCCTCATAGTGCCGTCCCCGCAATACTCGGTGCGCCGCGGTCGACGCCGGACCGCTGCGTGTGCTCCCGAACCGGCGGGCCATTCTGCAACGGGCCCACCTCGACGACGACCGGGCTCGCCAGGTACACCACCGAAGTCCGGTAGGCGTCCTGCGGGAACAGCCCCCATACACGGCTCACTTCTTCCATCGAGTAGGGGAGCGGCGTCACGCGCACCGTCTGCCCGTTCATGAACTCGCCCGATAGGTTCGGCCGTTCGTGCAGTTCGCGCATAACGCGCCCGAGCGTCTCCAGTTCGTTCGGCTCTCCCGCGTCGGGCGGGTCGCGGAACACCGTGATTAGGTACTGCACGTCCAGGGGCAGCGCATTCGTCACCGCGCCCGGTGCGCCCGCCGGCCCGAGCGCGGGCGGTGACGCGTGCCACTCGCCGTTCCGGAGATTCGCGTTGACCTCGATGTGGAATGCCAGCAAGCTGACTCGGGCCTGACCGAGCTCGGCTGCGATCGGGGCGCCCACATGCACACGTACCGTGCCGCCGACCGCCTGCCCGATTCGGACCCGCAGCGCCTGCGTGGTATCGATTATGGCGGTTTGGCTCATGCCGTGAATCCCTCATGCCGCGATCGCCGCAAGCGTCGCTTCGTCGCTCCGCATGCCGAGCTTGCGGAGCTCCACACACGCGGCACGGGCAACATGCGCCATGGCGATCGCGTCTGCCTCTGGATCGCCGGCTGCCATGAATGCCGCGTTCACCGCGATCTGTTGGATATGCCCACCAGTTAGATTCAAGCGGCGGGCAAGGAAGTCAAAGTCGATGTCGTCCGCGCGCGGAGCTCCCCCAGCAAACACTCGGTCCCAGATCCGGCGCCGCTCCTTGGCCCCGGGAAATGGAAACTCCAAGATGAACCTGAGACGGCGCAAGAACGCGCGGTCCATGTTCTGACGCATGTTGGTCGTCAGAACCGTCAGGCCTGAGTACTGCTCCATGCGCTGGAGCAGGTACGCGACCTCGATGTTCGCATAGCGGTCGTGAGCATCCTTCACCTCGCTCCGCTTGCCAAAGAGCGCGTCGGCCTCGTCGAACAGGAGCACGGCGCCGACACGCTCCGCGGCATCGAACACCTCGTCCAACCGCTGCTCCGTCTCACCGATGTACTTCGAGATGGTCTTCGCGAGATCGACCTGGAAGAGCTCGGCCCCGAGGTCGTTCGCGATGACTTGGGCCGCCATCGTCTTGCCGGTTCCGCTGGCGCCGGAGAACAGCGCCGCCACACCGTCGCCGTACGGGAGGCGTCGACGCATTCCCCAGTCGTCCAGCACCTTGCCAGAGAGACGAACATGGTCGGGGATGCGGCGCAGCTCGTCCCTCAACTCCTCCTGGAGCACGATGTCTTGCCACGTAAAGCCGGAACTGGCCAGACGCACCGCCCGCGGCACGTCGGTCCGTACCACCTGACGCGTCGCCGCGAGCAGTTCGTCCTCGCGTGGGGTGTCAGTCCCGCAACTCCGCAGGGCGGCATCGATCTGCGCCTTGTCGAGTCGAACCGTGGAGGCGAGGCGTTCCGCCATTGCCCGTTCAAGCTGCACGCCGCGCGCTTCCGCGGCACGAAGCCAGTCGGCCGCCCGGTCGGTCCTCGACCCGGTTGGCCGCTCGATCACGAGCACTGGACGGGACGTGCTGAGCAGCCCAGAACCGAAACCGTGGAGGACAAGATGATGAGCCCGCGCCCCCAAAGTTTCCGCGGCGATCGCGCTCGCTTTGGGTATCGCAAGATCGTCGGCCCCGCCAGCGATCAGCGGCACCCCGTAGAGGCGCGCGATGCGCACCGCAGCCATGCAGCGTTCGCGCAGCCCTTCAGACCCGGTGGTTTCCCCGGTTCCCAAATCGAGCACGCACACCCCGGTACCAAGCGTGCGCAAGCGATCTTGGAGCCAAAGGCAGTCATCACGCGGGCCGATCAGTTGTGCCACCGGGGCCTTGACGATCGGCCTTGTCCCGGCTTCTTGCCAGGCCAAACGCAAACGTGCCAGGATCTCCGCCTCGTCCTTCGGTGGCTCTGTCGCGGCGCCGGCCGGCCCCGACACACGGAGCCCGATGCCGTAACCGCCGTCGCGCTCCGAACCACGCCGCAAGAACTCGACGAGTTCACTCGGTACCCGCAACGCCCGATCGGCGGCGGGCGCGGTCTCCGAGTCATCCTCGACCACGATCCCGAACGCGCCGAGCTTCTGGTCCGAGGCCAGCATCTTTCTCACCGACCAGGCGTCGGAGTCATCTCCCAACAGATCGCCGAGCACACTTGCGGTCGCCCGCTGACGCGACGCGTCGTCATTGAGTATTCCGAGGACACGCCCGTACCGCGCGTTTAGCTCAGGTGACAAGACGATCAGGAAAGCACGACGCTCGGACGCCGAGAGTCCGAATGCCGTGAACAGCCGCGCGAGACGCGAAGGCTCGGCCTTGTCGCCGAATACGCTCGGCCCCAGCCGTGCCAGCTCACGTTCCAGGACCGAGATGCTCCGACCGCCCGATTCGACTCCGAGCAACTCGAATACTCGTCCGAATGACACGCCCCATACCCGTGCTGCCGTCGCATCGGTGGGCTTCGGCTCGCGGGCCGCCCGCAGCGCAAAGCACACGTCCAGCCAGCGAGTGGCCGCAACAGCCCACCCATCGCTCGTCTCCGAAGCGCGCGAGAAAGGCGATACCGGTTCGGAACTCGACTCGGACGCCGCGATGACTGGCATCGTGTCGGCGTCTCCTGTCAGCAACCGTCGCTGGACTTCGGTCGGACCGACCAAGCGGTCAGCCTTGGCGCTGCCGCCGTGACCCGTGTCGCGATTCGCCGCCTCCCGCACCAGCGACACCAGAGTCGCCAGCCCCGCATCCCGCATTCGCACGACCAGATCGGCGCTCGTGGAATCGATCTCGAGGATCACGAGTTCGGGGTGCCGCTCCATCAGGTCCGCGTACCAGACGGACTGTCCAACTGCATCACCGCGCACCACAGATGACTCGACGATCAGCACGCATGGCCGACCGGCACCCACGAGCTGGTCCGCCTCGGGGCGGCTCTCTACCGAGCGGATGCGGAAGTCACGCTCGGCTGCCAGCGCGTGGTGCAGGGCGGACCAGAACACACGATTCTCACCCACCACAGTGACGATGTGCACCGTCGAGAGGGTCGTGCCGCCGCCTCTACGCAGAGCCAGCAACCTGAATAGCCATGCACCAAGCGCCATGGCTCGCATCTTGCTGAAACACACGGCCCGTCGCAATGAATCGGGAGTCCTGATTTGGGCGCGAAGTGGTACTAGACCCATCGGGTACGGGGACTAGACCACTCACACTCCTCCTCGTGTTCAACCGATCATCCAGAGCGGACCAGCCAGGGCTCATTGCGCACACGCACGAGTGCGGTGGCTCGCCCGTCCACGTCGAGCTTCGAGAACACATGGTGAAGATGGTTCTTGATCGTGGCGACGCTCAGGCTCAGCTCTGAGGCGATCTGCTTGTTGCTGAGACCGCGCGCGAGCAGGGCGAGCACATCCGCCTCGCGCGGCGTAAGCCGCTCGGCTCGCTCCCCGGCGCCCTCCGGCGTGCGCCGGCGGCGGAGCTCACGGAAGAGTAAGGCCGTCACGCGGGGATTGCAGGCACACTCACCGTTCACGGCCCGGCGCACTGCCGGCTCGAGCTCGCTGATCGGAGCGTGCATCGCGAGATAGCCCGCGATGCCCGCGTCCGCACACGCGATCACGTTCTCGGGTGTTTCCGCAATGCCCAGGGCGACGAGGGGCACGTCAGCGCACGCCTCCACCAACGCCGATGCTTCGCGCATGTCCGACGTATTGCCGCAGTCGTAAAGCAGCGCCTCCGCTGACGTTCGCACCAGATCCTTGGGCAGACGCTCAATCTCGGAACTTGAGAGAACGATCCGCAACGCGGCCTGCCCCGCGAGAAATGCTCCAATGGAATCAAGAAACAGCCGGTGCCGTGAGAACATCGCAACTCTCAGCGGCCCGACGTGTCCTCCCCGTTGCGTGTGATCTCCGACCTGCATAGATCATCGCAGGCAACGTCACCGAGCCCCCACGACAAGGCCCGACACACATACGCGCTGCTCCGCCTGCCCTCCACAATTCCCGCCGCGTACATCCTCACATACACGCGACCTAGGCCGTTTGACCCAGGTCCCGCGATGTCCATCTTTGCTCGATGCGGTGCGATCCTACCAAACTCGATTGCATGACTACAAGAACAATGAATCGAAATTCTCGTGCATCGGCTCTTCGACGCGCCGGATGGCAACCGCGATGGCCCATTCACATAAGTAGGAGAAATGCAAGAGTCGATCATTGAACAGACCATACCACCATAGATTTGAGAAAAAGCCAGCGGTATGCCACACGTCTGTGTAATCACGAAGCGTGGTCCAAAATGCGGCAAACAGTCTTGCGTACCGTTGGTGGCCAGCGGGGTTCGTGTGATCCCAACGCGGAGTGTTCTGCCCTTGCTGCATCCCAGTCGAAGGCGTTCTGCTGACGATAGGGCTGCGAGACACAAATCTGTGTATCAAGAGCTGAGGCGAGGATGCATTGCTCAGACGCTCGGCAGACTGACGCCAAGCGAAGCAGCTTGAGGAATCAGCGTTCCCGAACCTATGCGATGTACGGAAGGAGGCGAACTTAAGCCGATCGTGCGGATCCAATAGGCAACGCACAGGCAACGACCCGTACTTGCTATACCCGGTGATCGCGGCGTGTCCGGGGCGTCGTTCGGTGGTGCGAAAGCCTCCGGTGGAGCACAACAAGCTGTTCGCCCATCGCTGCACAACAATCTACTGGCCCGTCGCTGGGTCCCAGCGATCGTCTCCGGATGCTGCGGGTATGGCCGAACCTCCCGCGACTTTCGCCATTTCTGGCTAGCACCACGGGACACCGTCGGCTCATACGAAATCAGAAAGCGGAGAGGGGGGGACTGATAGGCGGCGGTGCCGCAGGGGGGCTCGAATCACGAAGGATCGTCGCAAAGCGTGGTGCTGTAACGCGTTAGCTGCCTGTCATTCTTCCGACTCGATCACGCGTTTTGCCGGCTTTGAACCTTGGGACTAGGGCAGTACTGGGGCAGCTGGCAGAGCGGTGAGTGATGGGGTGAATCATCGTGATGCACGATGCATCGACTTGCATCACGCCGCATCACCGTGCATACTGTTGGATATGGCAAAGCGAAGTCAGCCCCCTGCATCCTCGGATCGACTCACCGTCACTCTGGCGAGAGGACAGCGCGAAGTGCTGGAAGCACTGGCAGAGAGGAACGGTGTGCCCCTTTCGCTCGTTGTTCGAATGGCCTTGGCGAGGTTCATCGAGGAGCACGAGTCCGGCCAGCTCCGCTTGAGCTTTTCAAGCTCGCGAGAGGAGCAGGAATGACTTCTACCAAAACAGGTTTGCGCAGAGCCACGTCGAGATCGCTTCCGCTCTACAAGACCAAACGCGGGCGCCTTTTTGTTGGTGCATGTGAAGACGTACTCGCGAGCAGCGCCTTCACGCGGCAACGAGGAAAAGTCAATCTACTGCTGACATCTCCGCCTTTCGTGCTCAACCGAAAGAAGCGCTACGGAAATCTCGAAGGTTCAGAATACGTTGACTGGATCGGATCACTTGGTTCTCTGTTTGCCGACACTCTGAGCGAAGACGGCTCGATTGTCATTGAGTTGGGCAACGCGTGGGAACCCGGTCAACCCACGATGTCTACGCTCGCGATTAAGGCTTTGCTCGCTTTCCAGGAGGCGGGCGAACTCCACCTGTGCCAGGAGTTCATCTGCTACAACCCCGCACGACTTCCAACGCCCGCCCAATGGGTCAATGTTGAACGTAGCCGCGTCAAGGACGCGTTTACACGGGTCTGGTGGTTGTCAAGGAATCCGAAGCCGAAGGCGAACAACCGGAACGTGCTGACGCCATACAGCGACAGCATGAAGAAGCTGCTCGACCGAGGGACCTACAACGCAGGAACACGCCCATCGGAGCATGCGATCGGCGAGACTTCATTTCTATCGAACAATGGTGGCTCAATTCCACCGAACGTTCTGTTCCCGAGCGCTGACGAGTTGCTCGACGCCTTCGCAACCCAGATGGCTGAGGAGGTGCTCGCGATCCCAAACACAGGAAACAGTGACCCGTATCAAAAGTACTGTCGGGAGCATGGGATTGATGTTCATCCAGCTCGCATGCAGCACAAGCTCGTTCAGTTCTTCATCGATCTTCTTACAGAACAGGGGGATCTCGTTGTGGACCCATTTGGCGGGAGCAACACAACCGGCTGGGTCGCGGAGAACGCCGGGCGCCGTTGGATCGCGATTGAGAAGAGCTCCGACTATGCTGAGGCATCACGTTTTCGCTTTTCGCCAACTCCTAGCCTCGAGTCCTGATAGCGTTGAGTTGCCTCGAGAATCGCTCCTCGAGCATCTGCAGGAAATCGCGTAGGAGGCGGATTTCGTCAAGCGACTTCGGACCAGAACCACCTCCGCTGGGTCCTCGAGTGAGTTGGCTGAGGCCATGATCCTCGCACCATGACTCAGCCTGCTCGATTGCCCGCAGGATGGCTCTGATTCGGTCATTGAGTTCCGCCGCCGACTGGGCTCGAAGCCCAAGAAACGAGGATGCAGAAAGCCAACTCTTGGGCTGATCGGGATCGTCACGCCACTGGCGGAATCCAGAGTGCGCCAGGAGTGGCTCCACCGTGTCGTAGACTGGCGCAGCCGAACGCGATACCTCTTCATCGCTTGCTGACCTGCGCAGTAGTTCTGCTTCGGATCGACCGAGGTCGGTCATGGTGTAATGGTTCGGTCTTGTCTTCCTCATGAACTGTTTGCGAATCGGATTATCTTTCTTTGTCTGCCCCATAATCTCCATCATGACCCGCTTATGGTCGGGATGATCTTCCTCGAACCCACGGAGCCCGAACCTGTTTCCGTCGCGTTTCCAAGCGGCGATAGTCAGCTGCCACTCTGAAAACTCAGCAGATCCAGACTTCTGGAGGTCGTCGGCAGCCAACAGGATTACCTGCGCTGCGGTGAGTCCTTTACCACGTGCTGCCAACTTCAGTTCCCTTCTTCGTGGCGTTCCGCAATCCGACGACCAATCTCGTAAGCGACGGGTACGAACCGCGCGCATACCTGTTCTGCCTCGGCGAATCGAAGACGATAGTCGTTTGGGGTCAATGGCGCTTCGTCAGCCTGCTGAAAGACCCAGAGGCGCTTCAGAATCTCAAAGCACTTGGTTGCGAGAAACTCGCCGAACGTCTTTGTGCCAATTCCTGCAGCGCCGCGGCGTCCGCCTCTTCGGGCACGCACTTGGGTTGCTTCATGGCTATCAGGGTTGATGAAGATCACGTTCTCGAACTGCGGATCGTAGTCGATAATCGTCGGCTCATCGGTCGAAGGATGGAATGTGCGCTCATCGATCGGGAGATCTTCGTACTGGCTGCCGGGTACTGGTTCTCCGCAGAGCAAAATTGTTGGGATATCTCCACCTGCTGATCCGCCGCGTCCTTTTCGTTCGGGCGGCGGCACTCGCTCCTCACCAATCGTTACGTTGAGTGTTCGGGTGTCTTCAGGGCGAGGTCCGTAACGCACACGAATCGTGGCGGAGCCTTGCCGTCCTGGTGCCGTGTACGTCCCAACCCGGGTCACGCGACCCATGTTCTCCTCGTCTACAGAAGCCTCTACCAATAGGTCGGCACGGTTGCCACTATCGGTTTCGTACAGGACTTGCAGCGGTAGTCGCTCACCCTGGCGAAGAACTCGTTCAGGTCGATTCCGGATTATGGCGTTACTGCATGCGATCGATTCGATAAGCAGGGCGTTCGACTCGACGCCCGTTTCTTTGTGGATGACAGAGATCGGAGATGTGCCCGCCGCAATGGCCTTGCAAACACCCGACTCATCGAGTGTGACTGCCTCGCCGTTCTCAGTCTTGACGTCTAGGTCCGCCCAAGACACCCGAACGGGCAGAGGATTGCCGTCTTCTCGGTTTTCAAGAGCACGAACCTTGAGTGGCGACGAGGTTCCCACAGGTAGAGCGAGTGACGCAGCATCATTCTCAAGCACAAGAATGTCAACTCGTTCGCCAAACTCAGGCGGCGGGGGCGAGTCATCGCCGGGGCCGCCTTCGCCTTCTCCACCTTGCTCAGCTCCTCGGCGCCCTTCCTGCTCGTCCTCCAAGAACTCACGCATCGCTTCACGCAGGTCTTCGAGCGTTGAGTTTGCGCTCTGCCGATCCTCTTCGGCGTGATCGCGTGATGTTTCCTCGCGCAGCCTCTCAACGAGCTCCTGTACCTGCTGAGAGGTCCAGTGGCGGAGGGCTCGAACCAATGGCGTGCTGGCCAAGCTCGCTCGGTCAGCGCCCGCAAGATGCTCCGGATCCTGAAGAGCGGGGGCGGCTATCCGACCGTAGATGTACGCTGACTCGCTGCTTGGATGCAGATCTGCAACACTCCAGTTGGCAGCAATGTTCCGGCCATTCCAAACGCGTATGACGTTAAGCGCCGAGTTCGAGGACATCCGCAGATGTACCGCGGAGGTGTGAAGCTGAAGGAACCGGCTCTCTTCGTCACCTGGTCCAGTTGAGACCGATTCGCCTGTTTCTGGGTCTTCCAGCTCTGTGGGAATCGGAATCGGCTCGATACTCTCGAATCCTTCACGTGGCTCAAGAGATGCGGCCTTGACTGGCCTATCCCCAACCAGCGTGCCATCGATAACTATCCACACATTGCACGACTCGATAGAAAGCGAGGCCTGGGGGTGTTCGGCGAGGATGCTTGGAATCGAGTACACGCTCCTCCGAACATGCTCTACAGCCCTTCGAGATCCCCACTCCTTAACGCCCTCGATCTTCACCATTGTGAAGGCCTTGCGCTCGGTCCATACCGAGAGCGCGTTGTCAGGCAGCTGCTCGATCCCAATCCCAAAATCAGACAGGGAACTCACCAGCAGCGCCTCGGGATCCAGCCCGGCACGATCTTTGAGTAGTGACCCTTGGTCATCCAGCGCGAAGTCCGGACGGAAGCGATCTTCCGAGTTCTGCGACGTGTCAAAGCCCATGGCCGTGTAGCGGCCGTCTCGCAGCGATTCGAACATACTCTGGCTCAATGAGCCAAAAGTCATGAACGCCTTACCGCCGTTGCCATTGCCGGCTTCGATATCGTGTTGACGAGAGCCGGAGTCCTCATCCAGCGAGGGATCAGACCAAACTCTCCACTTCATAAAGTCATCGAGTGCCGCACCAGCGAAGTCCAGAACACCAATCGTCCGATTGGCCATGTTAGCAAGCACGACAATCGGACGAGTCTCGGCACCGACAATGTCCAGCCGCGCATACTGGTCTTTGGAGTTCTTGACGAGCTCCGGCAAGCCATGCTCGACTGCCTGAAATCTACGGAGCAACTGCTCGAGTGTGCGCGAGATGTTGATTTCGAGATCGGAACGGTGACTAAAGCGCCGTGGCATCATTGGTCTCCATCAGTTGGGCTGTTGGGATGCGAAACGGGCAGTACAGCAAATGCCGTCTCAAGGCCATCGCCGAGCATTCGACTATCAGTTACGGAGTATCCGCGCCGGCCATGTTGCACGACGGCACCGATCGACTTGAGCCATCCAAGGCACACGTAGAACTGGGAGTCGGGTAGCGGATCGCGCTCTTGACGCCTCCATGCAAGCGCGAGACATGTGCGGAGTTCTTTGGTCGAGAACAGCGCGCCTGACTTCGACACTTCCTTCAAGGCATTGGCGAAAAGGAGTACGTCTGCAAAGGGCGCGCGGTGCTCATAGGTAGAGTTCGACTTGCTTGCCCATCCGACTTTGAGTACGTCATCGCGGTCCCGCAGGTAGTACGGGTACTGCGAAGGCGATCTGGTCGGATTCTCACCGCGGTCGTTCTTCGGGCTGACTGGCTGACTGCGCGGCACGTCTGCGGATGCAGCTGCGGTCAGTCGCTTGGGTGTCGCCCGCAAGGTTGCGGCGAGCTCTGCCAAAATTTGGACCTGGTCGTAATCCGAGGTTGCGACCGCGTCGGCAATCGCCCCATCGACGACACCCTGGAAGGCCTGCAGTGAGTTCAGAAACGAGCCGTTCATAGACGTATTGTACATGTACCGACGTGTACGTCAAGCCCCGTCTCTATAATCTGATACGATAGGAGTCTGATTGGGTGAGGCGGCCCGGCTGGCTGCACGTAGCCTTGGCATGGCCTCACGATCTAGGACCACCACAAGACCGGCCCTCTAACAGATCGCGATGTCTGTCTAGCTCAACCAGGAGACTTGTCCATGAACGAGCCTGCGATCAAGAAGACATTCGGTGGCTGCAACGTAGACCACATTCGCCCAGCACTTGCTGAGGATGCGCCCAAAGCGCTCAATGTCGTCATCAGCTTCGAGGACGCTATGCGGTTGCACTTATCACTGGGTCAGGTTCTTGGCAAGCTCAATAGCTACAACCGCAGTACCAAGGCGGGCGCGTCTCGGCGGTGAATCTCTGCCTCTATACACAGAAGCAACGAATCACTGTAAACGAAGGAAAAGTAAGAGGGTGAAGTTCACGCTTTGGCTACTGCGTGGCCCAAGAGTTTGATACCTGCTGCGAGACGCTGCGTCCGCGATCTGTCATGCACCAGGTGTGCTTCCGCTTTCGTTCAGTCAGTCCCGCTTCGTCCAGCATGTCTGTAAGCAACCGCCACCCCGGGCGACCGTTCGGCGTCATCTTGCACGGATGCCCCCACGGCAGGCGCCGAAGGTAGCGGTCGCTGATCACCCAAGTCCACTTCCGTTCCCGGGCGACGATCAGCAGTGCATAGTCGAACGCCAAAGCGATCCACGGCTCCATGTCGTGCGGACTCCACGGCCGGTCGATGTCGCCACGGTCGTATACGGGGGCGATCTGGTCGTAGAACACGCCGGTGCCGTCGATCGTGATCAACGGTGGGCGGAACAGCACATCGTCCGGCATGACGCTCACCCCGGGGTCGAACACCGAGCTGATCCCCTCGTTCTCGATCAGGTCGAGGAACCGCTGCACCTCCTTGTCCGTCATGTTCATGGCGGGGTAATTAGCCGCCCGGCTCGGCTTCACCACCGGCCCACGCTTCGGCCGCGGGCGCCGCGGGGCGGGCGGCTTTGCAAGCTTCAGATCCACCGACGCCGGATTGCCCATGAGCTGCATCAGCCGCTGGCACGGCCCCGAGATGTCACCCACCATCATCACCAATTGCCCGTGCCGCTTCCGCCACACATCCGATCGGCGTTCAAGCTCCTTCTGAAACTCGACGCCACCGGCACCCCAGAGATCGACGATCCGCCCGGCGGTCACCGCATGCCCCTGGGGCGCCCCATGCATCAACAGGGCGTCGATGCCCACGAGCCATGCCTTCTCGATGTCGGTGAGTCCGTCGCCCGTCATGGATTCCTCCGGTGTGTTCGACGGCTCCGCCGTCGACGGAATTTTTTCTGAAGGCCGCCCCCGGCCGTTGAGCCGAGGGCGGCGAGGTCATTGCGGGATCCAGCCCGGCTGGCCGAGATCCTCAAGCGGCTTGCTGTTGGCATCCGCAGTCATCGCAGCCCTTGGGGATGTAGGGCTCCCAGCATTCACCTCGGCAAGGCGTTGCGACGTCAACGGTTACGACATCAAGGACGATGGGCCGCCATTTGTACGCCTGCCTGCATGTTGTGGGTCCGCATGGCTCAGGCAGGCTTAGAACTCGACGGTCGATCAGGTCAGCGGGGATCGCGAACTCGAACGCAACCTCTTCCTTCTCGAGATCTGCGACTGCAGACGAGATGAGCGTCGCCGCGAGTTCACGGAGCGCCGGCTCGCCCTTGTTGGCGAACTCCGAAAGCATCTCCGAGAGATCGCGAATGATGCCGTCGGCGACCTTTGTGACCTCGGCGTCGGTCAGCGCGGGCCCGGCGTTCATGCTCGCGAGCCGATCCTCGATGACGCGGATGCGGCTGCTCGTCTCGTCGATCGCGTCGTTGACCGCGGCATCGTCCGGCCCGCCGAGCCGCGAGAGCTGCGACCGGTACCGCTTGCGAAGCTTCTCAAGCTCGATGAGGAGGGCTTTGCTCTCGCCTGCGCCGCCGAGCCGCTCTTGATCCTGCTCAGCGATCTCCGCGATGATTCGATCTCGTAAATCAGGAAGCGAGCAGACCAGGGATTCGATTTCCTCCAACGCGGCCCGATGCAGCGGCGCCGATGGCAGCCATCGACGGAGCGGCGAGTCGGCGGGCGCGGAGTCCCTCGCATCGCTGAGCCAGTAGTAGACGCGCGACGGCTTTCCGCTTGCCTTCGCGATCATGGGCTTGCCGGTCGTCTGCTCGGTCATGATTCCGGACAGCAGATGATGCTGTCGTCCATTGTCGGACTTGGGCTCCTGGATCTTGCCGGTCTTGATCCGATCGCGGTAGTCCTTCTGCTCCTTCTTCGCAGCGCGCTTGAGTTCAGGCGGGAGGTAATCAGAGAGCGCCGGATACTGGACGATGAACCAGTCGTTCGACGGCCGGGTCCCGCGGACGACCTTGCCCTTTTGTTTCCCAAGCGGTTGCGGGCGACCGCGCGCCTGATTGACATAGATCGCAGAGCTATAGCGGTTGGCGTACCCGACGCCGGTATAGACCTCGTCGCGAAGCAGGTCGCGGATAACCGCTGTTGACCATCGGCCGCCCTTCGGCGATGGGATACCCTCATCGTTGAGCGCGCGGGCGATGCGGCTCCCGCCCCATCCATCTTCATGTCGCATCCGGAAGATCCGGACGACGATCTCGCGGAGCGCGGGGTCACCAGGGACCAACGTATCTTTGCCCAGCGGGGACTTCTTCGGGAGCCGAACGCCATCGGGATACGTCTGCTTGATCTCCTTGGTCTGCGGATCGAGGAACAACCGCGTCCCGTCGGCCAGTCGCCTGATGATGTACTCCGGCTCGCCCGATGGGCTCATGCGGAGCTTGTCGATGCCGTACGCCGGCCGCGTCGAATGAACGCGGCGCCCGCTGCGGAGCGAGCTCTGCGAACCGCGGGCCGACGCATCCGCGATGCTCTGAGCCTGCTGTTGGCTCATGACGGCCTTGACGGTCCGGACGATGGGGAGCATCGCCGGGTCCTCAAGGAACCCGTCTGTTTCAGCGAGGTCGATGTCGGCCGCTTCGAGCCGCTCGGCGAGGAGCCCGAAATGCATCGGGCCCGACCTGGCAAACCGGCTTTGGTCGTAGAAGACGACGTAGTCGATCCGCTCGCCGTTCTTCTTGCGAGCGATGATCTCGTCGATGCCGGCCTCAAGATTGCTCTTGACGCTGCCCGACTTGCCGACGAGCCTGACCGGCTCGCCGAGCTCCATGCCGTATTCCTCCGAGAAGACCTTGATCGAGTTGAGCTGATCATCGATCGAGGTATCTGCCTGCTCCATCGTCGAGCATCGCAGCAGCGGGACTCCCCGCGTTCCGTTGAGTCGAGACTTCCTTTTCATGTCCCATCCTCCTCATGTCCGCCTAACCGACTGCGGACCATGGAGGCGAGTAGAAGTCGAAGGGCGTCTTTGCATTGCTGTTCCTCCTCCGGCATCTGCGGTCTATACGAGACCGCAACCGGAACCTGACGCGGACGCCGGCCGCGACGGCGGGGAACGCCCCCGTCATCGAGACCGCCGCCTTGTTGCGGCAAGTGTGGTTCGCCCTTCCTGCTTCCACGAGCCATGCGAAGACTCCTCCCTCGACCTTCAGCTTTTCTTGGTGGTGTTGGCGGCGCCCACGGTTCCACGCGCCCACGGGCGCGACCGCGCCGGCTCCACCGGCACCACCGCCATGCCGCTCGCGTGCCCGTGGGTGCCACGCGCCTCATCAACTGCTTCGCGGAACGTGCTGCCAAACTCGCGGGAGTACTCGTCTTCGATGGTGTCGAGGAACCCGTAGATCGTGCCCATGAGCGTCGCGATCTCATTCGGACCCATGCCGTCGTCGAGCGTCTGGATCTGGAACCCACGCGGAGACGCGTGCTGGCAATCCGGTGTGCTCACCGGATCCGGCGCCGACACCGCGATCAGCAGCGTTCTCGACATCCCCTCTGTCGCCGCCTCGCAGTTGCTCGCCAACAGCCGGATCTTGCGTGCCATCCCATCAGGCCCACGGAACTCGTGCTTTGCCGCCATGTGCATCTCCTTAATCAAGACCAAGCCGATCACCAAACCCGCCGCGACGCGTCAGCGCCGCGGCGAGCCCCTCTCTCCTCATCCGCCGCATTCGGTGCAAAGGTCAAGCCCTTCGTCGTCGAGCATCTGCCGGCGCGTGTCGTTGACGACCCGCCGAAACGCGTCCTCACCGAGGTCCGTCTGCGGTGCGATCCGCGACAGCAGGATGAGGACTGCCACATCGAGCTGAGCGAGCAGCACTGCGACCTCGGTCTCCGTAAGCCCACCCATCGACGCGGCGAACAGCGCCTCCGGCCGCGACGCCATCCCTCCGGACTCCTCGTCGTGACCGAACGTCGCAGCGATGGTGAGCACGCCGCCGGTCTGCTTCGCCCACGCGAGCAGCCGCTCGCCCGCCGCATTCATCGCACTCGCCTTCTTCGTGCTCTCACTCATCGCGTGCCTCCTTGTACGCCGTAGTGGGGAACCGGCGTAGTACACCCCGTCCGGCGGCGAAGGCAAGCGCGCGAGCGACGAAATGTTGAGAATCTTCAGCCAACTTTCGCATGAGCAAGGAAATGCCTGCGAACTGCTGCGGATCCTGAGCAGAAGAGGTGTGGTGAGGTACGCGAACAACAACGCCAGCACGGCATCACGGCGTACCATGTTGCAGCAATGACTCCATCAGGTACACCTATCAAAAGCTGGCGAGACGTCCTTGAAGAGGTACGCAAAGCCTCCGTGGCATCGGGTACACGACGCACCCGCCTCATTCGCAAGCTCGATGAGCTGGAGCGCGCCGTTGCCTCTGAGATCGAGGCGATCGAGGACGCCCGGCGCCGGCGGGTCGTTGGTCCCCGCAGCCGTGTTCGTGCCGCGATCTACACGGTCGAGGAATCCCCCCGCGGCTTCGCGCTAACGGAACGCCGCGACAGCGAGGCCCGGCCCTTCAAGTGCCCGCACGAGGTTTACAGGGCCGTCACTGGAGCCATCGCCGGCTCAGCGGGCCCTCAGTCGTTCCAGCAGATTAAACACGCAGCGGAGCTAAGCCTGAAGGAGTCCATCGCCGACTACGGCGTGCGAACGCCGCTGAGGTTCTGGGCCGTCCTCGGGCTCGTGCGGCACGACCAGGCCCGATTCACCCGCGTCGGCTCCAAGGTGGCGTTCACGCGGGCGACGCGTGGCGCGTGGGAGCGTGCCCGGCACGAGCGGATTGAGATCGAACCGGGTTAGGCCGCGGGCTTGCGGCCCTTGCGGAGTTGGATCGCCAGGATCGCTCGCTCGGCGTCCTTGTCGTACATCTTGTAGTAGAGGTCAAGGATGTCGCTGCTGCGGTGTCCCATGAACTCCAGAGCGTACTAGTAGCTCACGTTTTCGCGTGCGAGCATGCTCGCGAAGAAGTGCCTGAAGGTGTGGATTTTGTACTGGTCAGGCTTGGTGAACTTGCACGCCGCGCACAGCCGCTTGAGCTTCCGCAGGAAGACGGTGTCGACGATCAGACCGTCGCCGCGGCCGCCGAGTTCGCGGGCGGCGAACACGCGTTCACCGGTGCGCGGACGAGTCCGGAGCATCGCGGCCAGTTCTGGGTGCAGCGGGATCCGCCGGCTCCGCTTGCCCTTGGTCCGCCCCTCCGCGCCGCCGCGCCGGATTGTCACGAAGCCGTGGGTGCCCTGCTTGAGGTCGATGTCGTCCCAACAGAGCTCTCGCAGCTCGCCGAATCGGATCCCGGTATAGGCCAGCACCATGATCATCTCCCGCATGCCAGGCTCGACGTGTTCGAGCATGGTCTCGACCTGCTCCGGGATGAAGCACGGCTGCGGCGCCCACTCGGGCTTGTTCATCTTCACGTGCCGAAGAGGGTTCTTGGGCAGGAGCTCCGCGCGTTCGGTTGCCCACTTTGCGAGCTGCAAAATGATTACGCGTCGATCGTACCTGGTTTTGTCGGAGAGCTTCCGCTCCATCTCGAAGGACCAGAACTCCTCCTCGGTGAGCCTGGACCCATAAACGACGCCGCACGCCTCGCTGTGGGCGGCGAAGTCATCGAGCACCTTCTGGTACTTCTCCAGCGTCTTCGGCGATCGCGGCTGCCCGCGCTGAAGCGTCATGTAGCCGTCGACCAGCTCCTTGATCCGGACCTCTCGCGGCGCCGCGGTCGGCTCCCCCTGTCGAATCCTGCGGTGCACCTCGTGAGCTGCTCGGATCGCTGCGACTTTGTTGTTGGTGTCGAGTGATTGACCGTCTGGCTTACCGTTGAGGAACCACTCGGCGCTCCAGCGACGCGAGGTCTTCCGCTTGCCCGACCTCTGGTCACGGTACTGACGGTGCCCGATGTAGATCGTCGGGCGTTCCGTCCCCTCGACCGGTTGGCGATCGACGAGCTTCACCGGCACGGCCCTTTCATGAACTCGCTGATCAGCGAGTCACGCCAGAACAGCGTCGGCCAGCCGCGCTTCACGCATTTCTTGAACTTGCCCTCGCTGACATAGCGGCGCAGCGTCTGCGGGCTGATTCGCATAGCTTCGGCCGCTTCCTCCAGCGTCATCACCGGCGGCCAGCCCGCCGTGAGCGCCGCCTCGGCGACCATCTCCGGGCTGACCATCGCGAGCCCAATCGTGCGGGACGCCCCCTCGACTCGGGAGCGCGGTGCGCCGGTCCACGACTGTCGAGGCAGGCGATCCCCTCGCTGCTGCACGCGCTCCAGGACAGCCCATGTCCATCGCGCAACCAGGAGATCAAGCCGGGGAAGCAGACGCAGCTGCCGCGGCAAGGGCCGGGCGCTCACGACGACACCTCCCGGAACTCCTCCGGGGTCGGCGAGGGCGGCCCAAGGTACTCATCATCCTCGACGTAGGTCCCGCCGTTCCGCTCGACCGCTTCCCGGCACTTCCGATCAGACTCGTCTCGGATCTGCCAGGCTTCGGCGGTCGGGATCCACACAGACCGCTCCGGCTCCGTCGGGTGCGGCGCGGGCGTCAGCAGCTCAAGGTCGAGCGCGATCGCCATCCCGAGGTCGGCTTCGCGAGCATCGGTGATGTCGGCATCCATGTAGCCCAGAACGTCCGCGACGTCTTTGGCATCCCAGCCGCCCCCCTTCCGATTCGCCTCCAGCAGGAGCATCCCCAAGAAGAACGCGAGGTGCTTACGCATCTCCTTGTGCCGGTCGAAGGTCTCCCGCGTCGGGCTCTCATCCCACAGTCGCTGAAGCTGGATCACGCTGCTGTCGCTCATGGCACTTCTTCCAGATTACGGATAACCGGTCCCAGGAAATGTACGACAAGCCTCGCGGCTGGGTCAAGTCCCAAGTCACCGATTCCCGATATTCTGAAAGGATGAGCCGCCGCCCCAAGAGCCCATACACGACCGCGGAAGAGATCCGGGAGCAGGCTGACAGGGGTCTGTCCGACCCCTCCAAGGCAAGAGCGGCCCTACGAGCTATCCGACGGCTGGGCCAGCACTTGGACGCTGACATCGACTACGAAATTCACCTCGCAGAGCGCCGCAGCCGCGAGCCCCGAGCCAAGCCCAAGCAGGCCAAGGCGGTGGTCGGCTACAGCATTGATCACGGCCGCCACGATGTGGCGCTCGCCGAGCACCGCTCAGGGGGCGCCCCGCCGTTCCGGTGCCCAGAGAAGACCTACGGCGTTGTGGCGGAGGCGATCGACGGCGGCTCCGGGGCCGTGAAGTTCAACTGGATCCACCAGGAGGTGGAGCGGCTCATGCACGCGGAGATCCCGGACTACCAGGTGCGCGTCGCGACCCGGTTCCTCGTCCACGCCGGCGTCCTCGGGCACGCTCGGGCACGTTTTACGTACGACACGAGCAAGAACCTGCCGCACCTCGCGATGAAGGCCTGGAAAGCGTGGGAGAAGAAGACCAAGGCAGGTGAGACGCCGGCTTGAATTTGGCCGGGAACGCCCTCGGGCTCAAGTGCTCTGCGGTCAGCATCGGTGATACAGGACCGGCAGTTGTATCTGAGCCTGTGTGACCGCCATTACTCGTAGGAAAATAGATCGATTTCGTCTGGTTGGACGACCACGCTCAGGATGCCCAACGCCTTCCGATCGACGATGTCTTGGCCCAGAGCCTTGAGGAGCGGCTTCGACGATATCCAGTCATTGTTCCAGAGGCTGTCGCCCGGGCTGCGAACGATCTCACAGATCTGTTCCTCGTAGCCCAGTTGGGCTTGGATCGGATGACTGATACGTTGCAGCCAAACCTCCAAGGTCCCAACATTCGGGAGGGTCCTGATTCGAGTGAGAACTTTCTGGAGAACATCGCGCCGTTCTTGATTCGAGCCGAGTTCCTGAAGCAGACGACTGATCACGGCGGCGCACGCGGGGAACACCCTCGGGCTGTGGATCGCGATGTCGAGCGCGACACCGATCATGGGCAGTGGTGCTCGTACCTTCTTCGCACGCATCAGCCGCTTGTGGAACGCGGACATGGCGATCATTAGGCTGCCAGCATTTGGGAACTCGGTCCCGTGCGCATGGATCCCCAGCAGCTGCTTCTGCAGGTTGAAATCGCGTTGCTTGTGGAGCAGCCATGCCCACTTGTCTGGCTTTAGCGACGCTCGCACAACAGGCTGGGCCTGGGATGTCTTGGAGCCATTGAGCTTCAGGCCAAGATCGATCAGCACCTCGGTCAGCGTGCGCAGGATCAACTCGCCGAGCTCCGGGTTATTGACGAACACCCGGTAGTCGTCGCGGTATCGAAGGATGTAGTACTCAGTGACTCCTGCAGCGTCCAGCCGTTCGGCGAGAAGCTCGTCGGCGTAGCCGAGGACCATCTCGGCGATGAAGTCCATGACGACTGAACCTTGGGGGATACCGTTCGTTTGTCCTTCACGCATGTCCTGAATCGTGCCGTCGATCTCATTGCCCAACAGCTCGCCGCGTTTGCGTTTCGCCTTCGCAACGGGCCGCGTGTGCAGCGCCCACGGGATCGAGTGCGTGTAGATCGATCCGTAGCAGTCCGAGATGTCGGCGTGCAGCACGTACTGGTACTCGATCGACAACTCGATAGATCTTTGCTCGATCCCTTGCCACCATTGCGTCACCTGCTCTGCCTGGTCGCTCCGCTTGGTTTGTGATTCAACCGGGATACTCAGGCAGTCGATCCGTGGCAGGCTGGAGAACGTTGCGAAACGATCTGTAATCGCTTTCCAGGCGTCTTCGGCTGTCAGCGTCTGGACGAGCGACACGTAGAGGGCAGGATGAATGATCTGAAATGGTCGCCACGCGTGCCGGCCGTCTTTGTTCGCCAAGAGGGTGTAGTTGACACCAGACTCATCGCGAGGGGTGTGATCCTGCATGCTCGATAGACTCGCAGTATCTAGTAGCGTCGCGGTCTCAGTGAGCACCTGGGTGAAGTCGATGTAGTCCGGGAAATCGATGCTGCAGTAGCTCACCGGCTTCAGCAGAAAGCGCCGGGCCTCGTCGGCGGACATTGTCAGGATCGACTTGGACTGTGCAGCGGCTTTCTCATCCATTGGGTTGACGTTAGGAAACGGGTCAGGAAGTAGCCTCTATGACTCGACGAAATGCCCACTTTGTCCTTCCATTTCAACGTCGGATCCCGACCCATGAACCACCGCGAGAAGAGAGTGCTAATCGGTCTCCGGGAGGGCATTCGTGGAGCGCGTCCTTGGGCACTGCGATCTCGCGAACTAGGCAGAAATAGGGCAGCAGGGTCAATGACAAGACCCCATTGCTCGTAAGGCACTGCAAACACAGTGCTCCGAGCAACGGGGTCTTATCGAAGCGGAGAGGGGGGGATTCGAACCCCCGATGACCCGAAGGCCATACCGGATTTCGAATCCGGCGCATTCAACCGCTCTGCCACCTCTCCGGCACGTGTCGGACCCAGTGTAGGGAGCCGCCGCTACCTCGGCCAGCCGTGTGTCATGCCAGCCTCGCGGCCACGACCTCCGCGATGGCTTCCGGCTCGGGCATCCGTCCCGGGCCCGATGTCCGGCACGCCTGCCAGCCCTCGCCCGGCTCGAGAATCTCGAAGCCGTCCTCGCGCAGCTGCGTCAGGTTCCGCTGGGTCGAGGGCTGGTTCCACATGACCGCGTTCATGCTCGGCGCAAGCAGTACCGGCGTCGTGGCGCGGTCGACCGCGGAGAGCGCGAGCGTCACCACGTCGTCGCACCGACCAGTGGCAAGTTTCGCGAGGCAGTCCATGGTGCAGGGCGCGACCACGGCCAGATCCGCAGAACGTGCGAGCGCGATGTGCTGCGGATCGTGGCTCTCTGTGTGCTGCCACGCGGAGCTGTACACCGGACGTGCGGAGAGCGCCTGGAACGTCAGCGGCGTGACAAACCGCGTCGCCGCCTCGGTCATCAGCACCGTGACCTCGGCGCCAGACTGTGCGAGGCGGCTCGTGAGTGCCGCAGACTTGTACGCGGCGATCCCGCCGCATACGCCGAGGATGATCCGTTTGCCGGTCGGGTCCGCAACCATACCGGCACCGTGCTAGAGCAGGGGCTCGTCTGCTGCAGGGAGAGCCTCGGCCTCCTCGACGGGTGAGTCGTCGATCTCGAGCTTGTCCTCGAGGATCTCCTGAATCACGACTTCGAGGTCCGTACGACCGTCGCGCTCCACCATCGGCCTCGCGCCCTCGAGCAGCTGGACCAGCCGACGCTGGATGACCGCGGTCAGCTTGAACCGGCCGCCGAACTTCTCAACGATCTCTTCGCTCTTCAGTGCGTCGATCATGCGGGCGCTTCGCCTTTGGTTGGTGCTGGGACAGTTCCAAAATCGGGAGGCTGCCTGCCGCTCCCATCACGGCAGATCGGGCTTGACCCGGGATCCCGAGCAGGCCACGATTGTAGGCCAGCGGTTGGTGCAAGGCCCCCGAAGGCCGAGGCCGCCGGTTCGATCCCAATCCGATGCGTCCCAGAAGCGAGACCGGCCCGCTGAGCGGTGCCCAGCATCGCGGGGCCGCCTCAGGACGACCACGCATGACTGCCCAGAACCCATCCGACGGCTGGTCGTTCGGTGACCGAGTCATGCACGGGGCCAAGCCGGAGTGGGGGATCGGTCTGATCACCGCCGTCGAGCCGGCCACCGTTGAGGGCAAGCCCACGCAGCGGCTGACCATCCGTTTCGAGCGAGCGGGGGTCCGAAAGCTATCGGCTGCGGTCGCCGATCTGCGTCCCGCTGAAGAAGCCACCCGCATGCGCGACGCCGAGGAACACGCCGCGGCCAAGGCTGCCCTGGGGCAAGTCGACGAGTCGCGCATCGCCGAGGTACTGTCCGAGGTTCCCGAGGCCGCATGCGATCCCTTCCGGGGCCTCGCCGACCGGTTCAAGGCCACGCTCGATCTGTACCGCTTCACGGGACAGGGCTCGAGCCTGCTCGATTGGGCCGCGATGCAGACCGGCCTCGCCGACCCGCTCTCCCGCTTTAGCCGGCACGACCTCGAGCGACACTTCGAGCGGTTTCAGCGAGCTCTGGACGCCCACGCCGCCGAGATTGGCCTTGAGCTTGCCCGGTCTGATCCTGCGTCCGCGTCGAAGATCGTTGCTGCGGCACCCGAGCCGGCCAAGGCCGCGATGCGTCGGGTCGCCGGACGGCGTTGAGCAAGGGCAACACCCCGCACGCGCCGCACGACCAGCCAACCCCACCAGCCCGAAAGGCCGCTACCCCGTCACGCCTCGCGCGCCGTGATCGAGGACGTTTTCGGACGGCTCTCCATCCAAGAACCACCCTGGCACGCTTGGACCACGAGTTGAACTGCTCTTTCCCGCGGCACGGGCAGGGGCCCGGCGCGACATCGACAAGACGAGCATGCCAGGGAGAGACACGATGCAGCAGGACGATTTCCAGACCCAGTTCCAGAAGCTCCTCGAGAAGATCCAAGAGCTGCCCGCCGACCAGCGCGGCAACCTCGAGAACCTCGCCAGCGAGACCAAGGACCGCCATCAGCGCATGAAGAAGACCATCAGCGATCTCCAGGAGTCGCTCGACTACCTCCGTGTCTCCGTCAAGTACCTCGTCTTCGACCTGGAAGCCACCCGCCGCGAGAACAAGCAGCTCCGCGGCATGTTGGGCGGCGAGGGTGGCCAGGGCTGATTGCCCCGTCCCGCCTTCGCGACAGACACACCGAATCCATCCCCCATCGGCGAGCCGACCCCCTGTTCCCCCCAGGGCGAGTCGGCTTGCCGCATTGGCGTCCTCCGCTCGGGCTGGCTCGTCACGTCGCGCCGGCCTTCCTACACTGGTCTCCCGTTGGAGCGGTGCCCGAGAGGCTGAAGGGGCCGGATTGCTAATCCGGTGTGCGGGATTTCCCCGTACCGCGGGTTCGAATCCCGCCCGCTCCGCTTTCCGAACGATCTTGCGCCCCGCCAGCTGGCGGGGCGTATCTGTTTTTACTAGTGCCGTACACTGCGGCACACCCGCCGGAGGACATCATGGCCCGAACCCCATCCACGATGCGGCTGAACCCAGGCGACGAAGCACCAGGCTTCGCGCTCCCGAATTACAACGCGGCTGTGGGCGGCACCAGCGTCTCGTTCGACGACATCGCGGGCGAGCATGGCACGCTGGTCATGTTCATCTGCAACCACTGCCCATTCGTCAAGCACATCGCCGACGAGATCGCCAAGCTCGGGCACTACTGCCAGTCGCACGGCATCGGTGTCGCAGCTATCCAGCCAAACGATGTCGACGACTACCCCGACGACGCGCCAGATCGAATGACGCTTGAGGCTCAGAACCGGGGCTACACGTTCCCGTACCTCCACGACCCCGACCAGTCCGTCGCCAAGGCCTACCACGCAGCCTGCACGCCCGACTTCTACCTCCTCGACGCCGATCGCAAGGTCTTCTACCGAGGCCAGCTCGACGACTCGAGGCCCGGCAGCGACGAGCCCATCACGGGTGCCGACATGCGTGCCGCCATCGCCGGGCTGCTCGCGGGCAAGCCCTCACCCGGCACGCAGAAGCCGAGCATCGGGTGCAACATCAAGTGGACGCCGGGAAATGAGCCCGACTACTTCGCCTAGGTCGGCGCCTCGGAATATGGCGGATCTCACCGCTCCGCCTCACCGAGTCGATCAGCCACGCCGATCCACTCTCCGATAGAGTGCACACCACGCCCCCCCTGAACACGGTGGAGGGCGGCACAGTCGGATCAGCCGCGCCCGAGGACCGAGTTGATGAGCACACCCGCAGCGACCGCTGACCTCGATGGCGCCGACCGACTCGCACGCATCGAGATCCTCACGCCGATCTCGGTGGTCGTTCCCACCTACAAGGAAGTCCTCAACATCCCGCTGGTGATCGAACGCATCGCCGCCATCCGCGACGAGCACGCCATCGAGATCGAGCTGCTCTTCATGGACGACGACAGCAACGACGGCAGCGTCGAGGCGGTCGAGCAGGCAGGGCGTGAATGGGCCCGCATCGTGGTCCGCAAGCAGAACCGCGGACTGAGCCCCGCGGTCGTCGACGGCCTGCGCGAGGCCTCGCACCCCGTCGTCGTCTGTATGGACTGCGACCTGAGCCACCCCCCCGAGAAGATCCCCGACCTCGTGCTCGCCCTCGAGTCGGGCCAGCAGTTCGTGCTGGGCTCTCGCTATGTCCCGGGCGGCACCACCGACGACGACTGGGGCCTCTTCCGCTGGCTCAACAGCTACGTCGCCACGCTCCTGGCGCGTCCTCTCACCAGCGCGAAGGACCCGATGTCGGGCTACTTCGCGATGCGCAAGGCCGACTTTGACGCCGCGCGGCATCTCAACCCGATCGGCTACAAGATCGCTCTAGAGCTGATCGTCAAGTGCGGCATCGAGAACGTCGGCGAGGTGCCCATCCACTTCTCCGATCGCCTGCACGGGGAGAGCAAGCTCTCACTCAAAGAGCAGCTCAAGTACATCCAGCACCTCCGCAGGCTCTACATCCACAAGTTCGGCACCGCGATGGACCTGCTCCAGTTCCTCGTCGTGGGCGCGTCCGGCACGATCGTAAACCTTGGTGTGCTCAGCCTGCTGCAGTGGCTCGGCTCTCTGGAGGCCCTCGCGCTCGCCGCGGGTGTCGGCGTCAGCGTCATCTCGAACTTCCTGCTTAATCGACGATTCACGTTCAGCTACGCCCGCGCCGGCAACCCGTGGAAGCAACTCGTGGGCTTCATCGGGGCCTCGGCTGTCGGTATGGTCGTCAACTACGCGGTCGCGCTGACGCTCCGCAGCACGCTCCTGGAGGACGTGCCCTACGGCCTTCAGTTCGCCGCGATCGCCGGCATCGCCTGCGGCATGCTGTTCAACTTCCTCGGAAACCGCTTCATCGTCTTCAAGAAGCGTCATCCGGGCGCGACGAAGAAGCCTGCTCCCGAGCCGGGCGACACAGCGTTGTAACGATCGCGACCAGCACCACTAGCACGGCCACGATCTCGCGGTAGCGCTCGACCACCGCGGGCCCCTCGACCGATTGCACCAGGCGCAGCGGCACGAACAGAATCACCGTGCCCAGTCCCAGCAGCACGAGCCCGGGCAGCCACCGGCTCGACCGCGCCGCCAGCAGCGCGATGACAGGTGCGAGCACGATCAGGTCGTAGTCGTGCGCCTTGTACAACATCAGTGGGATCGCGACCGCGAACGCGGCCTGTTCCGCATCGCTGAGACGGTTGCGCAGAATCAGCAACGCCACACCCGCGATCGCCGCCAGGGGCCACAGGCTCGGCGCAGCGATCCCGAGCGACCGCACCAGGCTCTGCACACCGAAGAAGTGCCGGAAGTCCGCGTTGTTGGCGGGGTGCTCTGAGTGCATCCCGAGTGCGCCGAGCCACTCGCGGGTGTGCTCGATGGGCCCCTGCGTCAGAAGCGGATACGCCGCGGTCGCGAGGCCCACGATGGGCATCACGATCAGCGTCTGCTTGGGCCAACGCAGCACCGCCAGCGGCACAAGCACGACCCCGATCGTGGGCTTGAAGCACCCAAGCGCGATCACCGCGGCGCCGAACCACGCCCACCCGCGGCAGCACAGAACCCAGCCGAGCAGCATGAGCGACGCTGCCAACGCCGAGGTCTGGCCCATCCAGATGTTGTGCGATCCGAACGGGTTCCCGATCGCTTGCGCGACCGCGAAACCCAACGCCGCGGCACCCACAAGCGTTCCGGTCGCGCCGCCCCCGGTCCGGTAGCACCACCGACACACGAGGCCCAGCCCCAGGATCGCCACGATCGTCAGCCCCGCGACGCCGTACCGCGATGCATCGTACGGCAGCGCCCCGGCAAGCCCTGCGATCGGGAAGAACTGGGGGGGATAGAAGAGCGGGAACTCGAAGCCCACCGTCTCCTCGAGCGGCGTGCCTTCGTAGTACCGGACCGCCGCGATGTTCAACTCCTCGACCACGTACGGCGAGTCGCCCTGCATCCACGCCTCGCCCGAACTCGTGAAGTACATGAAGTCGTGGCTGCCGAGTGAACCGCTCCGTCCGACACCAAAGATGGATGTCGCCAAGAGCAGGGCGAGGGCACCGGCGAGCATCAGCCCCACAAGGCCCTTGCGGAGCAGCAGATGAGCTTCATTCGATTCCGGCATCGTCGCAGTCCCTTCCGTCGACACTGTATCGGCCGGTTTCTGCCCCCACATTCATTGGCGAGGCCCTGTCCCTGATCGTCTCGCCTTCCAGTCTTCAACGGTCATCGCAAACCGGACGTGGTCCGCCCACTTGCCAGCGATCTGGAGGTACCGAGGGCTGTAGCCCTCCTCGCGAAAGCCGACACGCCGGGCGAGCGCCAGGGAGGGATCGTTCTCGGGGCGGATGTTCGCTTCGACGCGATGCAGCCCGACGTTCCCGAACGCGTGCCGGAGCGCGAGACGCACGCCGTCGGTCGCGTACCCACGACGCAGGTAGTCAACCCCGGTCCAGTACCCGAGATATGCACTGCACAGCGGGTCCATCACGATCTGGCCCAGATTGATCATGCCCACGATCGCCTCGTCGGAGCGTCGGCACAGCAGCATCCTCAGACTGTCGCCTGTGTCCTGCGTCGCGAGCAACCGATCAAACCGCTCGGACGATGTCGCGTCCGTGCTCAGCGCGGGCTCCCAAGGCCGCGTGTGCTCCAAGCTCGAATCGCGCAGATCGCACCAGTCGCGCCGATCGCCGCGTGACGCCAGACGCAGGTACACCCGCCGGCCGCGTTCGAGCGCAGCGTCCACCGAGCGGACTCTGGCCCGGACACCGCTCACGCGTCGCCCATCAAATGCACAAGCACCCGCCGAGCGTGTGCCCTGTGCCGATGCTCCCACAGATACACGCCCTGCCAGGTGCCCAGCCCGAGCCGCCCGTCGGTCACGGGGATCGAAAGGCTGGTCGCGGTGACCGCCGCGCGGATATGGCTGGGCATGTCATCGGGCCCCTCGTGCGTGTGATCCCATCCGGTGCCGTCGGGCACGAACCGGTCCAGCCAACGCTCCAGGTCCGATCGGGCCGACGGGTCGGCGTTCTCCTGGATCAGCAGGCTCGCGGAGGTGTGCCTGACGAACACGGTGCACAGCCCTCCGCTCACACCCGAGGCCTGCACGACGTCACCGACGCGATCGGTGATCTCATGCAGCCCACGTCCAGGTGTCTCGACGACAATCTCTTCGGTCATGCCCGCACCATACCGCAACCGCGCCGGTGCAACCGGGATACACCCGCCCGGACTCGCGGCACGCCGCCGCGGGCGAGGGGAACCACCATGACAACGCTCGCTCTTCTCGCCGCTCTCGCGGCAGGTCGCGCCACCGGTGCACCGATCGAAGAAACCCTGACCGATGCCTCCGCGCAGCTCCTCCCGCTCGCGGTCACAAACGGCAAGACCATGGATATGGAAGCCGCCGACCTCGACGGCGACGGCTTCGCGGACCTCGTCCTCGCGGTCGAGTTCGGGCAGAACGCCGTCCTGTTCTGGCGAGACGATCGCTACGTCTACGACCCCGACGCGCTGCCGCAGCGATTCACCCGCGATTCCGAGGACATCGCCATCGCCGACCTCGACAGCGACGGCGACCTCGATCTCGTCTTCGCCTCTGAGGACGACATGACCAACGAGCTCTACCTCAACGACGGTAAGGGCCGCTTCACCGACGCCACCGACCGTCTGCCCGTGACGGGCACGTCGAACGCCGTCGTCGCCTTCGACGCCGACGCCGATGGTGATGCAGACCTGATCTTCGGGAACAACGGCGTCAACCTGCTCTGCCGCAACGACGGCAGTGCGAACTTCACCTACGACCCCGATGCCCTGCCCCAGCTCAACGGCACGACCCAGGACATCGAAGTGGGGGACATCGACGGTGACGGCGATCCCGACCTCATCATCGCCAACGAGAAGAACAACCGCGTCCTGGTCAACAACGGCGAGGGCGTCTTCACCGACAACACCGAGGCCGCCATAGGCATGCGCGTTGCAGAAGAAACCCGGGAGGCGGACCTGGGAGATATTGATGGCGACGGCGACCTCGATCTCGTCTTCGCCAATGTCGGCTGGTCGAACTTCCCCCCGGGCGACAAGATCCTTGTAAACGACGGCACCGGCGTCTTCGCCGACGAGTCCGTCTCGCGCATCCCGTTCGTCAACGAGTTCTCGCTCGATGCCGACTTCGCCGACATCGACGGCGACGGCGACCTTGACCTCATCACCGCACGCATCGCCGGTGGGCTCAGCCGCCCCGCGAGTGTCCTGATCAACGACGGCGAAGGCAACTTCACCGAGGCCTCGGAATCGTTCATCCCGAGCGACATCCAGGGCATCGGCATCGACGTCGAACTGCTCGACCTCAATCACGACGGCACGCTCGACCTCTACATCGGCTGTCATTTGCCCAGTGACTTCGTGTTGCTCGGGTAAGCGTGAGCTTTCACCGCGGTCGCTGATCTCTGTCGCCGGTGCAACACACCAAGCTGTGCTACGCCTTTTTCTTGCCGATCCCGCGTGTGATCTTCTTAAGTTCGGCGTAGGCGGGTCCACCGAGACTGAGCCGTGCCTTCTCTTTCTGCGGTTCAAGCGATGGGTCATCACTGATCAGGTTGTACTCCTCCGTCGCTTGGATGATTTTCTTGCGGTGGTTGGATTCTCTCGCCTTGATGCCAAACATTCCAAGCCCACCAGCGCCCGCGATAGTGCCCAGCAGCCCGATGACAGCTCCCCCGCCAGGGACCGTTGATGCGATGGGTGCTGCGATGTTCAGGAGTGAGTTGAACAATGAGGTGCGCTGTGCTTCGATGCGAGCAATCGCGTCATTTGCCTGCTGGATCTGGTCCTTCGATGTTTGGACAGATTCCCTCGCGCGCTCAAGTGTTGCCTCAATTTGTGCCTTCGTTGTATTAGCTTCAGCGAGTGCATCGTCGACAGCCACGGCGTACGCACTTGCTACATTCAGAACCTCGCCGAAAAAGCGTAGTACAAAGCTGTGGGACTTTGTCAACTCTATCGATGCCATCTGAATGAAGTCGTTGAGCTTCTCTCGATCCGATGTGAGTTGTGCGCGGACGGTAGCAAGATCTGCAGCATTCCGCTCCAGTTCTGGGATGGCCTTCTCAAGTTCTGCGAGTTCCGCCCGGGCATCGTTTCGTTGTTTCTTTGCTGCTTCGTACTCCGCTTGGGAAACACAGCCGCCGAGACCAATCGCGAGAGTGATCGCAATGCAAATTCGGAACATGGGCGTCTCCTTGTGGAACAGTGCCTACAGAGACTACCGAGTTAAAGTAATAGATGTACGAAAAAAGCAAAACTAACTCAGATATGAGCCAGCACTGTGATCACTCCCACTCGATCGTGGCCGGCGGCTTGCTCGAGATGTCGTAGACCACGCGGTTCACGCCGCGGACCTCGTTGATGATCCGGCTCGAGATCTTCGCGAGCACCTCGAAGGGGATCCGTGCCCAGTCGGCTGTCATGAAGTCCCGCGTCTCAACCGCTCGCACCGCGACCACGCTCTCGTACGTCCGGCCGTCGCCCATCACGCCCACGCTCTGCACGGGCAGCAGCACCGCGAACACCTGGCTCGTATGACGGTAGAGATCCGCCGCGATGATCTCCTCCAGCAGGATCTCGTCGGCCTCGCGGAGCAGATCGAGCTTGGGCTTGGTGATCTCCCCGAGCACACGCACCGCCAGACCGGGGCCCGGGAACGGATGCCGCCAGATGAGCTGATCGGGCAAGCCCAGGACCTCGCCCAGCTTGCGGACCTCATCCTTGAACAGCTCCCGGAGGGGCTCGATCAGATCGAAGCCGAGTTCTTCGGGCAGCCCGCCCACGTTGTGGTGCAGCTTGATGTTCGCGCTCTGCCCCGCGTGCCCGTGCCCCGATTCGATCACGTCCGGGTAAAGCGTCCCCTGCGCGAGGAAGGTCGCGTCTGGGATGTCGGCCGCCGCTTGCTTGAAGACCTCGATGAACCGGTGGCCGATCCGTCGACGCTTCTCCTGCGGGTCGTGGATGCCGTCGAGGTCGCTGAGAAAGTCCGCCTCCGCGTCGGCCACACGCAGATCGATGTGAAAGTGATCGCGGAAGGTGGTCTCGACGAGCCTTCGCTCGTTTTTGCGCAGCAGCCCGTTGTCCACGAACACGCAGGTCAGCTGATCGCCGATTGCCTTGTGCAGGAGCGCCGCGACCACCGAAGAATCGACGCCGCCGGACAAGCCGCAGATCACCCGCTTGGTGCCGACCGCCTCGCGCACCCGCTGGATCTCGTTCTCCGCGAAGTCGGCCATCTTCCAGGTGCCCACGCACCCACAGATCTCGTAGACGAAGTTGCGGATCAGGTCGGCCCCGTGCGGCGTGTGCGTCACCTCGGGGTGGAACTGCACCCCATAGAACCGCACGTCGCTTCCGGTGGTCGTCCGCACCGCCGCGTGCGGGCAAGTGAGAGTCGAGCCGATGGTCTCCAGGTTGGCCGCCGCGAGGTCGACGACCTGATCGCCGTGGCTCATCCAGACTGTCGTCCTCTCGGGCAGGGCGTCGAGCAGGTCGCCCGAGTCGGCGATCTCCAGACCGGCGGGCCCGAACTCGCGGTGATCCGCCGGGTCGATCGAGGCCCCGAGCAGCCTGCTGACCAACTGCATGCCGTAGCAGATCCCGAGCACGGGCACGCCCAGCTCGAGGATGCCCGGGTCGCACGTCGGGGCTCCCTCCGCGAACACGCTCGCCGGCCCGCCCGAGAGCACAATCCCCCTCGGGTTCATCGCGCGCAGCTCTTCGGCCGGTGTGTCCGGGCGCAGGATCAGGCTAAAGACCCCCGCCTCACGCAGCCGACGCGCGATCAGCTGGGTCGTCTGCGACCCGAAGTCCAGCACGGGCACGATCTCGGTGTGCGGGTCGGCGGCCGGGGTGGTCATCGGCGGGCTCCTGCCTCCTTCGGAGCGGCATCCGCCTCCGAGGGAATGGAGAGTTTAGGATGCCCCCATGAGCGTGTCGGCTCGCGGTGCAATGATGGTCCTCGGCTGTGCAGTCATGGTCGGCTGCGCGATCAACGCCAAGCCCGACTTCGACTCAGCGGTCCCCCAGGACCGCTACCTCGCGATCCGCCAGGCCGCATCCACGGGCGACGAGGCAGCACTCCCCGATCTGGTCCGCCAGCTGAGCTCCGACGACACGCTCGTCCGCCTGTCCGCGATCGACGCCCTGGAGTCGATCACGGGCGAGACGCGCGGCTACGACCCGCACGCCCGAGAGATCGAGCGACGCGAGGCGATCGACCGATGGACGCAGTGGCTCGAGTCCGCCCAGACGGGGGCGGACGATGAGGAGGCTGCCCGGTGACCGACGCCTGCACATCCAAACCACGACTCGATCCGGCCATCGAGCTGAGGCTGATGAGCCACCCCACCTACCTCGCCGGGGCCCGCGAGCTCGTATCCGGGATTGCGAGGCGTCTCGGTTTCGACGACGTGGGCTCGGGCAAGATCGCGCTCGCCGTGGACGAGGCGCTCGCCAACATCATCAACCACGGGTACCAGCGTGAACCCGGGCGGCCCATCTGGATCAAGCTCTGGCCCGAGGCGGGCCCCGGAGCCCCGGGGGTCAGCATCGTGATCGAGGACGAGGCCCGCCATGTCGACCCGGCAAAGATCTGCGGCCGGGATCTCGAAGACGTCAAGCCCGGTGGGCTCGGCGTGCACATCATCAAGCAGGTCATGGACGTCGCGGACTATTCGCAACGGGACCCCGTCGGCATGCGGCTGACGATGGTCAAGCACCTCCAGGACACCGAGGCAATCAAGCAAGATGGATGAGCCAACCGACATCACGATCACCTCCGAGCGCCGCGGCGACGCCTGCGTGCTCTTCCCGGTGGGCGACATCGACCTCAGCCGCTCGCCCGTGCTCCGCGAGTCAATGAAGACCGCGCTCGACGACAAGCCGGGCCGACTCGTCATCGAGCTCTCGGGTGTCAGCTACATGGACAGCTCGGGCGTTGCCACACTCGTCGAGGCGATGCAGATCTCGCGCAAGGCCGGCGTCGGCCTCGTGCTCTGCAGCCTGACCGATCGCGTCCGCTCGATCTTCGAGATCGCCAGGCTCGAGCAGGTCTTCACCATCGCCGAGGATCTCGACGGCGCCATGAACACATGAACGAGTCCGGGCCCAGCCGACGCGGGTTCGTGAGCGTGCTCGCACCAGCCGAGCGCATCGGCGGGGCCGTGATCGACCTGCTCACGCACATCGGCAGCGTGGTGCTGCTGGTGGTGGAGGCGGCGGGCATCGTGCTCGGCGCGCTCACCGGGCGGGCTCGCATCGGACGCTCGGCGATCATCAACCAGATCCTGCGGGTGGGCGTCCGGTCGGTCTTCATCGTCTCGCTCGTCTCGGGAGCCGTGGGTCTGATCCTTGCGCTCAACATGGCGCCCCCCCTCGAGCAGTTCGGGTCGAAGGACCTGGTCGCCAACATCATCGGTGTCGCCGTGCTCCGCGAACTCGGGCCGCTGATGGCCGCGATCGTGCTCACGGGCTTCGCGGGTGCCGCCATCGCCGCCGAGATCGGCACCATGGTCGTTGGCGAGGAGATCGAGGCCCTCGAGGTACACGCGCTCAACCCGGTGCGGTTCCTCATCGTCCCCCGCGTCATCGCGACCGTCCTGAGCATGCTGGTCCTCGGGGTCATCTCCAACATCATGGCGATCGGCGTCGCGATGCTCGTCAGCCAGATCGTCCTCGAGATCCCCTTCCAGACCTACTGGGACAACATGCTCTTTCAGGTCAAGGGGTGGGATTTCTGGACCGGCATCATCAAGGCCGGCATCTTCGGCCTGCTCATCGGAGGCATCGCCTGCACCAACGGCATGAAGGTCAGAGGCGGCGCCGCGGGTGTGGGCAAGGCCACGACCTCCACCGTGGTCCAGTGCGTGGTCAGCATCGTCATCGCCGACACGCTCTTCACCGCGATCTTCTACATCTTCGACCTGAACTAGCCCGGGGCCTCTTGCCGGTTGCTACCACTTGAACTCGATCGGCTCCTCCACGAGTGAGTACGCCTCGCGGAGGATCGTCATCCCCAGCACGCCCGCGACAGCGAGCACGAACAGGGGCCAAGCCTCAGCCGCCTTGCCAGCGCCGATCATCCACGCGCACGCGTAGATCGCAGGCCAGAGCGTCCCGTAGCGCCGCACCTTCTCCGCCGCTCGGGGGCCGCCCCGAAGCCGAACAACGCGACGCACGCACATGAAGACCAGCACCGCGATCGACCCAGCGATCGCCACTGCAGCCGACATGGGCACCCACACAGGCCAGAGCTCTCCCCCGGAGCCCCGGGCGGGCCCGCTCCAGACGAGCACCGCCGAGCACGCCGCCCACCCCGCGACCGCGAAGGCGACCGCACGGACGCTGAGCTTGGGCACCCGCCGTTCCAGCACGTGCGACACCAGCCCGATCACCAGCGAGTGCGCGAGCACCAGCAGCAGGGGCCACGTGAACACCAGGTGCACATTCGGCACCAGCATGTGCCCGGCATACACAACACTCAGCAGAGGCAGACCCACCGCGGGCACGAACCGCCCAACGACGTTGTACCCCGTGATCGCGACGGCGACGACCACCGCCAGGATCGTGGCGTATTGGCCCAGCACCAGCGACCCGAGCACCGCGAGCAGAAGCGTGCCGACCGCCAGTCCCATCGCCAGCTCGATCGAGATCCGCTCCGATGCCAGAGGGCGGTCGGGGCGGAGCGTGCGGTCGCGTTTCGCGTCGATCACGTCATTCAGCGTCGCGCCGAAGGCGAACAGCCCGAGGGCAGTCACCGCCGCTCCGGCGAGCGGGATCCACAGAGGCCGGTCGACGATCTCGGGCGTGCCCGCCTCCTCCGCGAAGGCCCGCGTCCACACGACCACGAACCAGACGTTCGCTACTGCGGCGAACGCGCCCGTCACCCGGGTGAGCTTGACCACCGACGACAGACGCTGGACGACCACGCGCATGGACGCATCCTACGATCGCGGCGTGACCCAGCCCCGCGACCCCAGACCGATCGCGATCGTTGTCAGCCGGTACAACCGGGGCGTGACCGATGCGCTGCTCGAGGGGGCGCTCGCCGAGGCACAGCATCACGACGAGCCGACACCCGCGGTCGTGGATGCCCCGGGCACCTTCGAACTCGCCGCGATCGCCGCCCGCCTCGCCGAGACCGGGGCCTACAGGGGCGTTGTATGCCTGGGCTGCGTCGTCAGGGGCGAAACACGCCACGACGAGTACATCAACGCGGCAGTCGCGCACGCCTTGGCCGAGATCAGCGTGCAGTCGGGCGTGCCCGCCGCGTTCGGCGTGATCACCGCCGAGAACGCCGGGCAGGCCCACGAGCGTGCGGGCGGTGCCAAGGGCAACAAGGGGGCCGAGGCAATGGCGGCCCTGCTCGATACGCTCGCGGCGTTCGAAGCCATCGACGACGCACTCGAAGCGGGCACGCTGAACCAAATCCGCCCAACCATCAGTGCTCCGAGCACGGACAAGACCGCCTGATGGCCGAGCCCCGCACCATCCGACGTGTCGCCTTCCAGGTGCTCTTCCAAATGGACCTGACCGGTGAGCCCGACGCAAACGCCCTCGTGGGCCCGGTCGCTGACGAGAAGTCGCTCTCGGCAGGCGAGCGTGAACGCGCCGCGGCACTCGCCTCCGACGCGTACCACGCACGAGCCGCCGCCGATGCGGTGGTCGCCGAGCTCGCGCCCGAGTGGCCCGCGCACCGCCAGCCCGCCGTCGATCGCAACATCCTCCGTCTGGCCCATCACGAGATGACCACGGGTCTGACACCCCCCAAAGTCGCCGTCTCCGAGGCGGTCAAGCTCGCGAGAGAATTCAGCACCGAGCGATCGCCCGCGTTCGTGAACGCGATCCTCGACAAGCTCCTCAAGAGGCTGCCGGCTCCCGCGGCACCGAGCGAGACCGACTAGACCATGGCGTTCTTCAAGTCCATCGCCCAGAAGCTCTCCAAGGGCCTCGCCAAGACACGCGAGACCGTCTTCGGCGGGCTCGTCTCGATGCTCACGGGCCGGAAGCTCGACGAGCAACTCATCGACGAGATCGAGGCGCGCCTGATCCGCGCTGATGTCGGTGTCACCGCAACGCGGCGCCTGATCGAGGGCATCCGCGCTGACTACAAAGCCGGCACGCTCGAGAAGGGTGAGGACGTGCTCGCCTACCTCAAGCGTGAGTTGAAGGCGATGTGGCCCCCCGAAGACCGCGAGCTCAAGCTCGCCGAGGCAGGGCCCACCGTCATCCTCGTCACGGGCGTCAACGGCGCTGGCAAGACCACGAGCATCTCCAAGCTCTGCAAAAAGCTCACCGACGACGGCAAGTCCGTCCTCCTCGGCGCGTGTGACACCTTCCGCGCCGGAGCCGTCCGTCAGCTCGAGATCTGGGGCGACCGCCTGGGCGTCGACGTGATCAAGGGGCAGCAGGGGGGCGACCCCGCCGCCGTCGCGTTCGACGCCTGCGCAGCCGGGATCGCCCGCAACGCCGACGTCATCATCCTCGACACCGCGGGGCGCCTCCAGACACAGGCCGGCCTGATGGACCAACTCAGCAAGATCCGACGCGTCGCCGAGAAGCAGATCCCCGGTGCGCCGCACGAGGTGCTCCTGGTCCTCGACGCGACCGCGGGCCAGAACGCGCTCCGCCAGGCCGAGGGCTTCGCCGAGGCCGCAGGAGTCACGGGCATCTTCCTCGCCAAGCTCGACGGCACCGCCCGCGGCGGCATGGCCGTGGCCGTCCGCGATCAGACCGACATCCCCGTGAAGTTCGTGGGCCTGGGTGAGACGCCCGACGACGTCGAACCCTTTGACCCGGAGACCTTTGTCGAGGCGATGTTCGCGGCAAACGCCTGAGCCGGATCAGCGCCCGCCGTCACCCTCATCCCCGTCCTCGGCCAGGTCGTCGGTGTTCGACTTCGGATCGGCGTGGAAGGCAACGGGCGCCGGCTTCACGTCGCGCCAGACCGCGTCCTTGGTCATCGCCTGCGCCGCCTTCAGTCCGGTCTTGCGGGCCCGACGCTCGGTGTCGATCGCGAGATCGCCGATCAAATCGGATCCCGGTGCCTCGCCCGCCTGCATCAGGTGAAGCGTCTGCGTCGGGAACGCAAACTCGACGCCCAGCTTGTTTGCCAGGCGCACGATGTCGAGGATGAACCGGTGCCGCTCACGGAGCTCGGTCGCCCAGTCCGGACACTCAAAGAACATGTACACGAGGATGTCCAGGCTGTGCGCCCCGAAATCGTTCATCCAGACGTGGTACTGGTCCGTCCGCGTGTACGGGTGCACCCGGATCAGCTCGCGGATGCCCTCGCAGAACGCCTCGATCGAGTCTGGCGGCGTGTCGTACGTCACGTTCAGGGTGGTCTTGTACCGACGGAACCGTCGTCGCCCGTAGTTGTCGACCACCGCGCGCACGAGCGCCGCGTTCGGCACCGTGACCTGCGAGTTGTAGAACGTCCGGATCCGCGTCGAGCGCAGCCCGAGCTCCTCGACGGTGCCCTCCGTGCCGTCCACATAGACCCAATCACCGACCTGGAAGGGCCGATCCAGAATCACCGCGACCGACCCGAACAGGTTCTCGATCGTGTCCTTTGCTGCGAACGCGAACGCCAGGCCGCCCACGCCCAGGCCCGCGAGCACCGGCGCGATGTTCAGGTTCAGGCTCTTGGCGATCCACATCACGCCGAAGATCACGACAAGGATCTTGAGCGTCTTCCTCGCCAGAGGCACGAGCAGGTCGTCGATCTGGCTGCTTGTCTTTTTCGTCTGGCTGAGGATCAGCACCCCCAGCATGTCGGTCAGACGCCACGCCGCGAGCACGCCCGCGAGCGTGAGCACCGCGCGCGCCGCGACCTGGAGCACCGTCGCCCACACAATCGGCAGCCCGAGCGCCGCGACACCCCAGTACCAGACCGTCGCGCCCAGAAGCAACCCGAAGGGTCTGACGCCGCGCTTGCCCACGCTCAGATCGGGCGCGGGGTCCGACCGCTTCCGCACCCGTCTCCAGAACACCAGCAGCACCGACCGCGAGATCAGGTCGACCACGAAACCCGCGAAGATCACGACCCCGAGACCGATCCACTGCCAATTGCGCAGCGTGAAGTCCTGGCGCAGCGCCCACTCGGGCATGAAGTTCTCGATCCAGATCGAGATCGTCGCAGCATCGGTCTTCACGCCGAACGGCTGAGGCAGTGTGCGCACGGCGTCGTAGAACTCGTCGATCCCGCCGATCGTCTGCGCCGAGAAGATCCACCGACCGTCCTGCGCAGATTCCACCAGCACGATCTCGGGTTCGATCCCGGCTCGCGTTGTTGCGCGCTCGATCAGCGTGATGCGACGAACCAGTTCCTCGTTGCGATCGCCGAGCTCGGGCCAGGGCCAGATCTGGCGTCTGGTCGTGGTCGTGCCAAACTGGACCTCCTCGTCACGCAGTCTCTCGAGCGAGTCGAAGGCCGATAGATCGTCCGAGAAGCTCTCGATCCGGTGCAGCACCGCATAGAGCCGGATGCCCACCTCACGCACGCTCTTGGTATCCAGCCCGGGCTCGATGCCCAGCGTCTCGCGCAGCACCGAGTCCGGATCCTGCCCGGGGCGGAGCACATACGTCGGCGACTCAGCGCCCAGCACCGCCTCCATGCTCGCGATGAACGACCGCATCGTGTCGCGGGGGCTCAGCAGATACTCGGGAGCGGTTGGCTCGACAAGCGGTTCAGCGGGTGCCGCAGATTCGCCCGTGAGCGCGGCCTCGGGCTGCCCGAGCACCCCGGGTGCCCAGAGCACGAACATCAGCAGCAATACGATCACACGCATCGCCGATCCTAGCCACCGGCCACACATCGCTTGACGCTACAATGAACGAGCAAGGAGGCGACGCCCCCATGACCCATGTCCAGGCCACTCCCGCCGAGGAGCCGGGGTTCCGTGGTATACGTCAGACGAAGGACTACCCGCTTGCGGGGAGCGAGGCCGTCGACATCTCCAAGTACCCCGGCGCGCTGATCGCGCTCGAGGGCACCGACAGCGTCGGGCGGTCCACACACGTCGCCCTGCTCCGCGAGTGGCTGGAAAACGCCGGCTTCGGCGTCACGACCTCCGCGCTCACCAAGTCACAGCTCGCCTCCGAGGGGCTCGCCAAGGCCAAGAGCGGGCGATCGCTCGGCCCGCGGACCATGGACCTCTTCTACGCCGTCGACTTCGCCGACCGGCTCGAGACCCACATCCTCCCTGCCCTCCGCGCCGGCTTTGTCGTGCTGACCGACCGCTACGTCTACGCGACCATGGCTCGCTCCATCGTCCGGGGCTCGGATCCCGCATGGATCGCCGACGCCTACCGATTCGCCCCCGAGCCGGACGCCGTGATCTACCTCGACGTCAACGTCGAGAGCCTGGTCCCCCGTGTGCTCGCAGCAGGCGGGTTCGACTACTGGGAGTCGGGCCTCGACTTCCAGGAGGAACGCGACGTCTACCAGGCTTTCATGACTTACCAGCGCCGCCTGCTGGGCGTCTTCGACGATCTGGCGCAGCAGCACGACTTCATCCGCATCGACGCGAACCGCGACATAGGCGAGGTCTTCCCGGACATCCTCGATGCCGTGAAGCGGATCCTCACCGAATCCGGAGTGAGCCCGCGGTGAATGAGGGCATCCCAACGACCGAAGGCGAGGTGCCGGGCCGCAAGTGGTTCGCGGCCTACGACGAGGCGGACGGGCACGACGCTGCCTCCCACCTGCTTGGCGAACGCCGTGAGCGTCTGGCGCGATGTGTCGAGCGGGCCCGTGCCGAACCGGTCGGCAAACGCATCCGCAAGCTCCGCGTCGCGACACGGAGGCTCGACACCGCCGCCAGGTTTGTCGCCCCGCTCGCCGACGCGCCGGCGGTCAAACGCGTCCGCCGCGAACTCCGGAGGCTCCGGCGCAGCGGTGGGGAGGTCCGACGGGGCGATGTCTTCATCGCGCGCCTCCAGGAGACCGCCTCGGTCGCCGAGGGTGCCGACGGGCACGACGTCGCCCACGCCTCGATCGCGCTCATAGGCAGGCTCGGCGCCCAGCGGGCGGCCGCCCTCCGCCGGTTCGTCGAGGTCGTCGCCTCCGACCGTTCCAGCACGACCCTCGACGCCCTCACGCTGCGCCGCGACGAGCATGTCACGTCCGAAACGCTCGCGATGACTCTGCTCCGCGAAGCCGGGGCCGCCTTCACCGCGATCGCGTCGGTGCCCACGCTCGACTTCGAGGCGCTGCATGATCTGCGTCTCCGCGCCAAACGTCTCCGCTACGCCGCCGAAGCAACGGCGCCGGTGGTTGGCGAATCGGAAGCGGCAGCGCTCATCCACGCCGTCACGCCCCTGCAGGACGAGCTGGGCAGCATCAACGATCTCGCGGAACTCGCGGGGGAGCTCGCCTCGTTCCACGCCGATGTCGCCGATCTGCCCGGGGGCGACGCCCTGCGGCTGGGTGTGGACCGGCTGCTCCTTGCGGCATCGTCCGAGCGCGACCGCAGGGCGGTCGCGTTTGGACGGCACCGGCGCGACCGAGTCGGGGAGATCGCCTCCGTGCTCGCGTCGCTCAGCCCGAAGCCCGGGCTGCGTCTGACCGAGGACCCTCTCCGGAGTGAGTCGGCGTGACCCAGACGACCGCCCCCACGCTTGACCGGCGGGCCGCTGAGCGGGTCGCGCGTCTCGCCGCGATCGACGTCGGGACCAACAGCATCCGCCTGATCATCGTCGACGTTGCGGGCGCGGGCACGTACCGGATCATCGACGACGAGAAGATCATCACCCGGCTCGGGCGAGGCACCGCCTTCCAGGGCGTGCTCGAGGACGAGGCAATCGAGGAGTCAGTCGAGGCGATCGTCAAGCTCGTGCTGATCGCGCGCAGCAACGCGGTCGACGGGCTTCGCCTGATCGCGACCGCCGCGGTGCGCGACGCCAGAAACGGGCAGCGCGTGGTCGATCTCGTTGCCCAGCGGACGGGCGAGACGCTGGAGGTGATCCAGGCCGAGACCGAGGCCCGTCTCGCGTACCGCTCGGTCGCCGCGGCGTTCGACGTGACGACGACCGATGTCGCGGTCGCCGATATCGGAGGCGGCTCCACCGAAGTCGTGGTCTCGATCCAGGGGCTGATCGAGCATGTGTACACCCTGCCGCTTGGCGCGGTCCGCCTGCGCGAGCGGTTCGGGTCGTGCGACGATCCCGCAGGCGACCAGCTCGAGGCCGTCCGGCGCTACGTCCGCAGCGTGGTCCGCGAGCACGTCCAACGCCCGGCCAACGCCCCCCAGATCCTCATCGGGACCGGCGGGACGTTCACGACGCTGGCCGCGATGAGCATGCACGAGGCCGCTGTCACGGGCCGCGCTGATCTCCTGCCCGGCGCGCTGCGAGGGCACGAGATCCAGCGAGACGAGATCCGCCACTTCACCGAGGCCATCCGCAGGATGCCGGTCGAGCGCCGGACCATGATCCCCGGGCTCGGCTCCGACCGCGCCGACATCATCGTTCCCGGGCTGGTCGTCATCGACCGGCTCATGAAGCGGCTCGGCGTCAACCGCCTCCGTGTACACGACCGCGGCATCCGCGATGGCGTGATCCTCGAGATGATCGATGCGATCGGGCTCAAGGGTGCGGAGTACACGGGTCCGGGCCAGACCATCGACGCCTCGGGCTCAGCGATCGAGTTCGCCGCCCGCTGCGGCATCGACGAGGACGACGCCCGCCACACCGCCGCCCTGGCAACATCCATTTACGATCAGCTCGGCAAGCTCATGCTGTTCCAGGCGACCCCCGCGGACCGGCTTCTGCTCGAGCAGGCAGCGATCCTGCGCGACGTGGGCTACGTCGTGAACTACTCCAAGCACCACAAGCACAGCTACCACCTGATCCTGCACGCCGACCTGACCGGGATGGATGCCCAGGAGCGTCGGGTCATCGCGACCGTCGCTCGCTACCACCGCAAGGCGAAGCCCACGCTCTCGCACGAAGAGTTCGCCGCGCTCGATCCGGACGATCGCGACCGTGTCCGCCGGCTCGCGGCGATCCTCCGACTCGCCGACGGGCTCAACCGCACCCACGCGCGCGATGTCCACGAGATCCGCATCGTCCCCGCGACCGACCGCCTGCGCTTCGAGTGCATCGCGCCGAAGGAGCCAGCGGTCTGCCTCTGGGGTGCGCAGCGCCGAGCCGACCTGTTCGAGGAGACCTTCGACCTGCCGCCCGAGTTCCACTGGGTCCCCAGCCCCGGGAACCAAGCCGGCAACCACCACCACCGTGAGGCCCACGATGACTGAGTACGAGCCGTACCTCCAACAGAAACTCCCGGGCAAGCTCATCATCGTCGAGGGCATCGACGGATCGGGCAAGAGCACCCAGCTCGACCTGCTCAAGAAGTGGGTCGCCAGCCAACGGTTCTGCTCGTACTTCAGCGAGTGGAACTCCTCGGACCTTGTCCGCGCCACGACCAAGCGGGGCAAGGCGATGCGTCTGCTCAGCCCGCTGACGTTCAGCCTGATCCATGCCGCGGACTTCGCCGACCGGTTCGAGGGCGACATCCTGCCGAGCCTCCGGGGTGGGGGCGTCGTCCTGGCCGACCGGTACATCTACACCGCGTTCGCGCGCGACGCCGCCCGGGGCATGGACCCGGAGTTCGTCCGACGCCTCTACCGCTTCGCGCCCAAGCCCGATGTCGCGGTCTACTTCCGCGTCCCTCTCGAAGAGGCCCTCAACCGCATCCTGGCCGGGCGTCCCGAGTTGAAGTACTACGAGGCCGGCATGGATCTCGGCCTCTCGCCCGACCCCTACGAGAGCTTCGCCCTCTTCCAGGGGCGCATCTTCGAGCAGTACGAGCAGATGGTCGACACCTTTGGTCTTCACGTCATCGACGCCACGCTCCCGATTGCCGAGCAGCAACGCCAGCTCCGTGAGCTGGTCGCGCCGCACCTCGAAGACACCACACGCATGCCCATCGCCGAGCACTCGCCTGTGCTCCGCGAGCACGGCCTTGCCGGCAGGTATCTGGGCGGGTAGGCGACCCCGGATCGGGTGAGCCACCCTCCCATCTCAACGCGCAGCACCCGCTTCCAGGGTGAACACTTTGGCTTCCGGACTTGAGTTGACGGTGGATAGCCGAATACTAACAGACGGAGAGGTGCATACACCCTGTCGGGCGGAGCCGCGAGGAGGGATCGGAATGAATCGTTGTTCACTCGCCGGCCTGCTCAGGGCGAGCGCTTTGCTGATGCCCTCACTGCCAGGTGCGGTGTCTGCGCAGCTGATTGCGTCCGATTTCACGATGGGCACCCAGGGATGGACCGTTGCCGACAACGGTACCCAGGCGGTGTTCCATCTCGCGGATCACATCGCGACCTTCGACGCCGACCCCGCGGACCTCTCCTTCGTCGCCCCGCCTGCGTTCCTGGGCGATCTCACGCTCGCGTACCGAGGTGAGTTGTCCTTCGAACTGCTTCCGTCCGTCAGGCCCTTCCAGCCCAGCCGCCCGGCCGTCGAGCTCACGGGCGGGTCCCTGGGCCCGATGGGCACGCCGCTCATCCTCCGCAAGGATCTCCAGCCTCCCGTGACCTTTCTGGAGTATTCCCAGCATCGTGTCGCGCTGAGCGAAGGCGTCGGCTGGGAGGTGCTGGGCGAGGCGCGCGACGCGACCGCGGAGGAGATGCGGAACGTCCTGGCCGACCTCGTGGACCTGCGCATCGTCGCCGACTCGGCATCGTCGAGCAGCGAGCAGATCGGCCTGCGCACGGTCCGCATCGATCGGCCGAAGGTACGCGTGGTGATCGCCGCCGGGCAGTCCAACATGTCCGGGTGTGCCGACTCGCGCATCGCCCCGTGGGACTTCACCCCGCGCCACGATGTCATCTTCTGGAACCCGCTCAACGATGCCTACGAGCCCCTGACCTTTGGAACGTCCGACACCACCTGCGGCATGGACCCCGCGAACCGGCCCTTCTTCTTCGGCCCCGAGATCGGCTTCACCGACACCTACCTCCGCCTTCTGCCCTCCGACCTCCTCGTGCTGATCAAGTTCACCGATGGAGGCACCAGCCTTCACGTCGACTGGGTCCCGCCCGGGCTCAACCCCGCGTTCCCGAACGGCGGTGCGCTCTACAACGATTTCTACGACGAGCTCGATCTGGCGCTCGGCATCCTCGACGCCCAGGGCTACCAGTACACCATCGACGGCGCCATATGGATGCAGGGCGAGTCCGACGCCGACCGCGCGAGCCGAGCCAACCCGCATCAGGCCGAGCTCACCGCCTTCATCGCCGATCTCCGCGCCTACGCGGGCAACCCCGAGATGCCTTATGTCATCGGCCGCATCTTCGACAACGACCTTGGGTTCGACGAGATCGTGCGCGACGCGCAGGTCGCCGTCGCCGACGCGGACCCGTTCGCCTGCTGGGTCGACACCGACGACCTCACCAAGCTTGATTTCTTCCACTACGATGAGCCGTCCACGCTGCTGCTCGGCGAGCGTTTCGCCAACGCCATCCGCCGTCTCACCACCCCCCGGGGCGACGCCAACCTCGACGGCATCGTCGATGTTGAAGACGTCTACCACTGGCACCAGAACCCGTCCGACGAGAACTGCGACGGTGTGATCGATCGGGCCGACGTAGAGATCGTCGAGACCGCCGTGCGAGGCGGCTAGCCTTCTCCATGCAGCGAGAGGGCGCCGACCCCAACAACATGCAGGTCAGCGACTTCGTCTGCGACTTCTCGGGCGACGCCTGGGACGGCGCGTTCCCCATGGTCGAGGGCCACCAGGGCAGCCTGATCTCGGGCCGCTGCCTCGAGTTCGCCTACCGCTCGGTCGTGATCGAGGGATCCAGCTCGCTGGACCCGGGCTCGTACACCTGCACCATGTGCCTCGAAACCCGCGACGACCCGTGCTGGCAGAGCCCCGAGCGCCCCGAGGGGGTCATCTGTCGCCGGTGCATCCGTCAGTCGGCGACCAAGCTCGACAAGGACCCCGACTGGGACTGGACCAAGCCGGGCGCCGAGCCTGAGGGCGAACCCGAGGCCTGAGCGTGACTCTTGCCGCCCGCCCACCCGAGTCCTAACCTGCCTTCCTGATCCGACCTTCGAGATCCTGTGGGGATGCCGGAGTGGTCAAACGGAACAGACTGTAAATCTGTCGGCGAAAGCCTTCGGGGGTTCGAATCCCTCTCCCCACACTGCCATGACGCCCGGGCCCATTGCCCGGGCGTTGTTTTTCCCGTCACGTCGCATCCCTCGCCGACATCAAGGAACATGGCAGGCTCGATCTCCCAGCAGGCAACACCCGCATCCCTCGACCCGGGCGAACTGATGCAGGAGCTCGACCGCTTCCGCACCGCTCTCGTCGACCAGGCTGCCCGGCGGTGCGCCGACGCAGGCTGGACCACGATCGCGCTCTACGCGGCAGGCGCACACACCCGGCGCTACCTCTGCCAGCCCTGGCGCTGGCGAGGCATCCGCGTCGCCGCGGTCCTCGATGACCGCCCCCCCGTCGCCTCGATCGATGGTGTGCCCGTCGTCCGACCAGAAGACCTTCCGGCGGGCATCGACGCCGTGGTCGTCAGCTCCGATACCAATGAGCCCGTGATCTACCGGCGCGCACTCGACGCGATTGATGGGCGAGCCCCCGTGCTCCGGATCTACGGCGACCCGCCGCCGCTCTACGAGCCCGACCTCGAGCCCAGCATCGAGCGTCTGCGATCCGCTGGGGTCTCGGGCGAAGACGCGGCATGGCTCGCCGAGAACCGCGCCGAACGCCACGATGCCTCGTTCGACTCGCTCCCCATCCGGCGCACCGAGATGCACCTGCGACGCTATCTGCTTGCCGCGCGCTACGCGCAGGGAGCCATCGCTCTCGATGCGGCCTGCGGCACGGGCTACGGCGCGGAACTCCTCGCCGCGTCCGGCGCCGACCATGTCACGGGCATCGACATCGACGAGTGCACCATCGCCTACGCCAACCGCTACCACGCCCACGGCCGCGTGAGCTTCCACACAGGCGATGCGACCAACGTCCCACTCCCGGACGCGGCCGCTCGCCTCATCACCAGCTTCGAGACCATCGAGCACCTGCAACGCCCGGAGACGCTCGTCGCCGAGTTCGCACGTGTGCTCGCCCCGGGGGGCACGCTCGTGCTCTCGACGCCCAACGACCGGGGCACGACCGACTTCCACGAGGTCAGCCTGACGCAGAACGATCTGGACACCATGCTTGAGACGGGGTTCCGGGTCATCGAACGCCTGGGCCAGCTGCCAGGCAACGACCCGATCGACACCGACCTGCCCCCGGGGATTTACCGCAGGTCGTCGTACGACATCCGACCCGAAACGCTCATCGTGGTCGCCGAACGCCGCTAGCTGGCGCGTCGCTCTTCGTTCTCGATCCCCAGCTGCTTCATCTTTTTGTAGAGCGTGGTCCGGTTGATCTCGAGCTGGTCGGCTGTTGCCTGGCGGTTCCACCCGTTGGCCTCGAGCGCCCGCACGAGGATCCGCCGCTCCGGCTCGCGCAACGCCTCGGCCAGCGGCATGGGCTCCCACGCGGCTTCCTCGGAGACCCGTGCGACCGGTCCCGCCCCGTCGGTGTCGACCACGTGCCGCGGCAGTGCCTCCACCCCGATCGTGGCGCTGCGCGAGAGCACCGCCGCTCGCTCGATGATGTTCTGAAGCTCGCGCACGTTGCCCGGGTACCCGTACCCGCGCAGCGCCGCCTCTGCCTCGGGCGTGAACCCGATCAGCTCCTTGCCCAGCTCACCGCCGAATTGCTGCAGGAAATGCTCCGCCAGCAGGGGCACGTCGCTCAGACGGTCGCGCAGAGACGGGAGCTCGATCATCACCACGTTGATCCGGTAGTACAGGTCTTGCCTGAAGCGCTTCTCGGCGACCAACTGCTCCAGAGGCTCGTTGCTCGCCAGCACCACGCGCACGTCCACCTCGCGCGTCTCGTTCGATCCCACGGGCTCGAACCGCCGCTCCTGCAACGCCCGAAGCAGCTTCAGCTGCATCCCGGGGCTCGCCGAGTTGATCTCGTCGAGAAACAGCGTCCCCCCGTCCGCGGCCTCGAACTTGCCGATCTTGTCGGTGTGCGCCCCTGTGAACGCTCCCTTGGTGTGCCCGAACAGCTCGCTCTCGAGCAGGGTCTCGGGGATCGAGCCGCACGCGAGCTCGACGAACGCCCCGCCCGCCCGGTCGCTCCGCTGGTGGATCGCCCTCGCTACCAGGCTCTTGCCCGTGCCGCTCTCGCCCGACATCAGCACCGTCGTCTTGCTCGGCGCGACCGCCTCGACCAGCTCGTACACGCGCTGCATCCGTGCGTCGCGTCCGACGATCGCGTCGAGCCCGTACCGCCCGTCGAGCTGCTCACGCAGCGAGGCGTTCTCGCGCAGCAACGCGTGCTGCGCCACCGCCCGCTCGATCGCCAGCCGCAGCTCGCTCTCGACCACGGGCTTCGTCAGATAGTCCGCCGCCCCGAGCCGGAGCGCGTCGACCGCCGACTCGATCGACCCATAGCCCGTGAGCATGACCATCGCGACCGAGAGCTTGGCTTCGCGCACCCGGCGCAGCAGTTCCATCCCGTCCAGCTCGGGCATGACCACGTCCGATACGACCGCGTCGAACGCGTCCGCCTCGGCTTCGAGCCTGCTCCAGCCCTCGGTGCCCCCGAGCGCCGTCGTCACCGCGAACCCCTGTGCCTGGAGCACCGCTCCGAGGGCGTCGACCACGATCGGGTCGTCGTCGATCAGCAGGATGCGCGTCGCGGCGGGGGAGGCGTGTTGGCTCATGGCAACAGCATCGGGTGGTGTTGCCACGAATCAACGGTCGAGCCAGCCGATCCGTCAACCGGGTGGAAACCCCTGTCCGCACAAACGGCGCACAGCGTTCGGAACGCGGCTCAGACGTCCGAAAACTCAGACGCCGATCGCCTCCGCGTCGCGATCCGACAGCATCGCGCCGTCCGATCGCTCACGCACCGTGCCGTCGCGCTTCCAACTCCGCTCGCACCGAGGGCGATCGCGGAGATCGAGCACAGCGGGCTCGCCCGCCGACGCGTCGAAGGTCACCTCGCTCACGCCCAGCAGGTCCGCCAGATCGACCGTGTCGAACGCGCCGATCTCTCCGGGCAGCACCACGCCCATATCCAGCGGGTTGTCGAGATCCGTCTTCGACTTGGCCTTCTCAATCGCGAGCAGACCGGCGTCGCGCGTTGCCAGAACCGAGGCCCAGCCCGCGTCGGGTGAGACCCCGCCCGAAGGCAGCAGCGTCTCCAGGTGCACGCACACTTCAGCGTTCTTGGGCTCCGCCTTTCGCAGCGCCCGCCACGCCTCGTCGGCGGTGTGCGGCAGCAGCGGGGCCAGCAGCCGGCAGAGTTGGTCCGTCAGCCGGTGCAGCGCCGCCTGCGTCGCCCGACGCCTGGGCGAATCGACCCGGTCGCAGTAGAGCCGGTCCTTGACCGCCGCGAGATAGACCGAGCTCAGCGTGTCGTTGCAGAAGTCGTACAGCGCCGCGTGCGCGACCTTGAACTGGTAGGACTCGTACGCCGCCGACACCTTCTCCGTCAGCGCATCCAGCTCACCCAGCACCCACGCCTCGATCGAGGCCGGCGCGAACCCGCCCGCATCGAACGCGTTCGCGTCGAAATCGTCCAGGTTGCTCAGCATGAACCGCAGCGTGTTGCGCACCTTGCGGTAGCTCTCGCCCGCCTCGTCGAAGAACTGGCGGTCCACCTTCACGTCGTTCTCGTAGGCGAGGCTCGCGACCCACCAGCGGATCACGTCCGCCCCGTACCGGGCGAACAGATCATCGACGGAGTCCCCCGAGCTCTTGCTCAGCTTGCGCCCCTCCTTGTTGACCATGAACCCGTGCGTCAGCACCTCCTTGAAGGGTGGCTCGCCCATCACGCCGAGCGATGGCAGCAGCGACAGCTGGAACCACCCTCGGTGCTGGTCCGAGCCCTCGAGGTACAGGTCCACCGGGAAGTCAGCGCCCTCGGAACGCTCGCGCATCACCGCGTTCCACGACGAGCCCGACTCGAACCAGACGTCCAGGATGTCGTGCCCCTTCGCGAGCGAGCCGATGTCAAGACTGTCCGGCGCATCCGGATCGCTCGCCGGGTCGTACGCCGCGAGCAGTTCCGCGGGTTCCAGCGTGTACCACGCGTCCGAGCCCTTCTGCGCGATCACGCCCGTGACCGCCCGCACGCTGGCTGGTGTCATGAAGCTCGTGCCGTCTGGCAGCGTGAAGCTCGGGATCGGCAGTCCCCACGACCGCTGACGGCTGATGCACCAGTCCGGGCGGCTCTCGAGCATGCCCCGCATCCGGTTCTTGCCCCAGCCAGGCACGAACTCCACGCCGCTCTCGGTCGTCGACAGCGCGAGCTCGCGCAGGCTCTTCCCGTCGCGAGCGGTGGGGCGGTCCACGCCCACGAACCACTGCTCCGTGCACCGGAAGATCACGGGCCCCTTGCTCCGCCAGTCGTGCGGGTAGCTGTGCATGAATCGGTGCGAGTAGAACAGGTGCCCGCTCTCCTGGAGCCGCTTGGCGACCTCTTCGTTCGCCGTCCAGATGTCCACGCCGCGAAGCCACTCGGGCACGGTGTCGTCGTACGTCCCATCCGCTCGCACCGGGCAGTACGGCTCGATCCCCTCTCGCTGGCCGGTCTGGTAGTCCTCGGTTCCGTGCCCGGTGGCGGTGTGCACCAGCCCCGTGCCGTCCTCGAGGGTCACGTAGTCAGCCACAAGCACGGTCCACACCTTGTCCGTGGGGCCGTTCATCGCGGGCACGTCGTCACGAAGCGGGCTCCGGTACCGAACGCCCACGAGCCGATCGCCCGTCGTCGTCGCAAGCACCTCGACGTCCTGGGCTTCGGCGAGCCCCGTGACCTTCTCGACGAGCGCCGACGCCATCAGCGTCACGTTCCCGTCCACGCGCACGAGCGCGTACTCGAAGCCATCGTTCACCGCGACCGCGACGTTCGCAGGGAGCGTCCAGGGCGTCGTCGTCCAGATCATCAGGCTCGGCGCGACCTCGGGGCGGCTGTCGTCATCCAGCCCGAACCGCGCGTAGACGTCCGCCGCGTCGGCGCACTCGAAGTCAACGTACACCGAGAGGTCCTCGCGGTCCTGGTACTCGAGCTCCGCGTCGGCCAGCGCCGTCTCGTTGTCCACCGACCAGTGCACGGGCTTGAGCGCCCGGTACACGAGCCCCTGCTCGCACAGCCCCGCCAGCACCTCGATCACCGCGGTCTCGTACCGGGGCTGCATCGTCAGGTACGGATCCTCGTAGTCCGCCAGGGTCAGCAGGCGCTCCATCTGTCCGGTGTGCAGCTTGTGGAACTTCTGGGCGTGCTTCTGGCACTCGCGACGGATCGCCACCCGGCGCGTGCCCTCGTCCAGGTCCATCAGCTTCTTGACCTTGCCGGACTCGACCAGGTCCGTCATCACCTTGTGCTCGATGGGAAGACCGTGGCAGTCCCAGCCCGGCACGAACGGCACGTCGTATCCCAAGACGCCTTTCGAGCGCACCACGAAGTCCTTCAGGCACTTGTTCATCACATGCCCGAGGTGGATCGAACCGTTCGCGTAGGGCGGCCCGTCGTGGAACACGAACCGCCCCCGGGGCTTGCTCGGCCCTTGCTCACGCGTCTTGGCGTAGAGACCCAGCGACTTCCATCGCTTGTGGCTCGATGGCTCGTTCTGCACCAGGTTGGCCTTCATCGGGAACGCCGTCCGGGGCAGGTTCAGGGTCTTCTTGAACCGGTTCTTGTCCGCCGGCTTCTCGCCGAGCTTTGGATCCGCTGCACCGCTCATGGCTCTGCTCCGCCTCGCCGCGGATACCGCGGCGGGTCGTCGGTCGTCTGCGATCGTAGGAAACATGTGCCGCCCGCCCGGATCGGATCGATCCGCGGGTTCAGCCCCGGAGAGGTCGGCGTTCGGCGCTCACAGCGTGCAGCGATGCCCGGGCCGGCCCTCAGCGGGGCCAGCGAATTCGCTCGTCGAAGTGCACAGGTCGCAGCGTCACGTATGAAGTATCGGCCCGCCGGACGCCCGTGCCAAGCCCCGAGCCGGTTATTTGTGCTCGAAGAGCGACTGCGACCGCAGCACGAAGCCCCCGCGGGCAATCAGGTGGTACGCCTGCACGTGCACCTGGTCGTGGTAGACCTGCACGTCCAGCAGCGAGAGGTTCTCTCCCGCCTCGGTGGTCCACGCGAACGCGTCCGACTCGTTCTCTGCCGCGTGCTCACGCATCTCGCGCATGGTGGCGGCATAGAGGTTCTCGCTCAGGCTCTCGGTCTGCACCGAGAGCATGTACGTCAACTTCTGCTGCTCGAACGTGTGCTCGAACTCGTGCTCGCCGGCGCAGAGGAACGCCGAGATCACGCCCGCCTCGGGCAGGCCGTTCTCGCGGTCGATCAACAGCTCGCTCGCGCAGGCGTCGCCCCGATCGAACCGCAGCATGTGAGAGCCAGGCATGAGCCAAGTCTCGAGTTCGCCCCGCGGCGAGACGTGCACCCGCCTGGAGCGCAGATTGAACAGCTCCGGGTGCAACGCCCGGTCGTACAGGATGGCCTGATACGCCTGGGTGCTCACCGTTTGCGTCGAGAGGTCCATGCTTTCGCCCCTTCCGGACCGCGCGCGGCCCGTCCCATCCATTGGGAACCCGATCCGTGGAACCGTAACGCCAAGCCTCCGTGCTGGGCATGTCTTCAAGCTGCCAACGAACGGCGTCCGAGCTGCGCCATGTGTGCCGATCCGTATTCGGTCAGCGACGCGTCCCCACGAGTCGTTGACGTCCGATACCTTGACACAGCATATTGTGTGATCAAGAAAATGAAACCCCCGATGCAACACTTTCACCGATAATCTCCTCACTCTGGTGGAGATTCCGACGTCCCACGAGAGCCGCAGCATGCGACGAGCCGGATCCCCAATCTCGACGCTGACCCAACAGCTTGCTCGGGCATCCGACGCTGATGCGGGTGCCCTCGCCCTCGAATTGCTCGACGCGGCAGAAGCGGATCATCGACGTATCGACACAAAGCCGAGCTGGTTACCCGTTGGGTTCCTCGGAAGCATGTTCGATCGTCGTGCGGAGGCCCGAGTCGTTGCGGCTGAAGACGCCGCGGTCCGGGTTTTCTCCAAGCTCGGCTCCCAGCACCGTGGCGCGGTTGCCGATCGCCTTGGTCCACGTTTCAGAGATGTCGCGGCACGCATGCTCAAGAGCGTCTCGGAGGCCGACATCGATGCCGGGATCCTCGCTGCTCGTGAGACCAAGGACTGGTCGCTGCTGCCCCTGCTGGCGGGCGTCGTCGGCCGCGGCTCACGCGAGCAAACCGGGCGTGCCGCAGAGGCGTTGGTCGAATGTGCCGCATCGCGAGCCGCTGACGGCGTGATCCAGGCTCCGGCCTTCGAGCGGGCGCTCTCAGCGGTGCTCGACGCCGCGACGAGTCAAGGGCTGGGCCCGGGGAGCGGTGTCCTGACCGCCGCGCTTCTGCTGCTCACCCCCGGCGCACGCGCGGGCGCGTTCGGCAGGTCTGGGGAGCACTGGCTCGGGGATGCATCCGAGGCTCATCGGCTGGCGCTGCGGCGTGCGATGCGCACCCTCCCTGGGCCGCGCGGGGCGTGCAGGGCGTTCGAGCTCATCGCACGCCCCGAACTCCGGCGTGCCGCGGCAGAACGCATCAGCCAAGCCGATGACCCCGACGAGATCCACGCCTTGCTCCGGTGTGCGCACCTGGGTCGTCGACCGATCCGGCGCACCGCCTGCCGATCGAGGATCGACAGGATGGCTTCCTCGAGGCTCGCCTCGCTCGACGGTCACGGGCTCGGCCGTCAAGCCGCCCGGGGTCTGCCGCTCTGGCTGGAGACGATCGGGGCACGCGAGCCTGATCAGGTCGCGGCCCTTGAGCCGCTGCTTGCGCACCCCGATGGGGTCGCACGCCTCGCCAGCGTCTTGCTGGGCAGCGGCGAGTTGCGGCTCGATCAGTCCCACGACCCGAGCGAGCGTGTCGCGTGGTCCGCGATGCTCAGGCTCTCGGTTCCTGAACAGGGGCGGGTGTGCTGCCTCGACGCGGAGGCAAGACAGAGTCTCGGGCGTTCGCCGCACGCGAGCGTGAGGCATCTTGCACGTCGTCTGCCGACGCGAGGCGACGCCTCGCCGGTCTCGCTGGTCTCGTGGCGCGAGGCGCTCGCCCGGCGCCCTGCCGAGGTGGTCGAGCACCTCGGGCCGCCGGTCTCCGAAGGAGACCCCGGAGCGATCGCTCTGGTCTGCAGGCTGGGGCTTTCCGATCACATGCTCGGACGCCTGGGCGAGTTGCTGGGAGGGGGAGAGCCGAGGTCTGCCTCGCAGGCGGCACGTGCCCTGGGCTTAGCCCGGTCGCCCGACGCCGCGGCGTTGCTCGCAAGCGCGGCGGAGCACGCCGACCCCCGTGTCCGCGCAAACGCCATCGAGTCTGCCGCCGCCCGGTCCCGGAGGTGGGGAGGTGAGCCGCATCCAGGAAACCCGGACGACCCGCACCACCGCCCTGCGACGACATCCATCCGCGCGGACCTCCTCGCGGGCCGTACACCCGCAGGTGCCGCCGACCGGGTCCACGCGATGCTGTCTTCCGACGATCCCGATCGACGCGCCGCGGGCCTCTGGCTGACCGAACGCTCGGCACGGGAACTCAAGCCCATCGCGGGGCATCGCTGGGCGGATCTCGCGGCACGTGTGGCCGATGCAGCACGACACGCGCCTTCCCCCCGCGAACGCCAGCGCGCCACCAGGTGCGCAAGGCGGATGCTGGCGGTCACCACCGAGGCCTGATCAGTCCTCCGGAGCAGGCGAGGGCGAGCCGAGCGGGGCTTCTCCACGCAGACGACGCGCCAGATCCGCCATGATCCGATCGTCGGTCGTGATCGAGAAGTGGCTCATCACGCGCGTGCCGCCCGTCCAGATCGGTTCCTGCCCGGGCGGGGCCGCGTTCGTCGCACCGACCCACGTGTCGTTCAGATGCGCATAGGGCACAATCTCGAACTCGTGCGCGTCGAGCTGCGCGTTCAGATACTCCAGAAACTCCGAACCAGGTTTCATCGAGCGCGCAGCGCGGTCGGGAGCGATCCGCTCGGCCAGCACTGCGCCGGTGTGCGGTGTGCCCATCGTGTAAAGCGTCCCGATCTTCAGGCGTTTCTCGCGCGTCTCGCTCCCTCCGGGCAGATCACCCAGCGGCAGCGATGCCGTGCGTGCGACCAGACCGCCCATCGACACACCGATGACATCGACCTCGACAGTCTCTCCCGAAGGCCCGCTGGGCCACCGCTCGTCGATGCGCCGAGTCACGAGGCCCGCGATCTCTTCGATGTCGCCCCGGAGCGTATACGAGATCGGCAGGAAGTCCGCCGAGTCACCGCTGGTCACCGGGAAGAGCCGGTACCGCACCCCTTGCACGAGCATGGGCCACGAGCGGTACCCGGCCAGGATGATCACGGGGCGCTCCAGAGGCACGGGCTCCGCCCGCATCCGCTTCAGGTCGTCCTGCGCTTCGCGCATCGTGAGCGGGAACGCGGGGTTCTCCACGTCCCGGTTCACCGAGCATCCGATCTGGTTCCAGGAGACGTACAGGGCCGAGGCCAGCATGACCAATCTCCGTGTGTGTGTCCTCACATCGGCCTCCACGCCGGTGGCCTTCTGGCCGTAATTAGGAAAGACTAGCTATCGGTTTCGGGCCCGTCCACCCAGGGCGTCCGGTGCCGGAAGCGGGGCCGGCAACCCGATCGGCTGCTCCCCGCGGAGGCGACGCGCGATGTCTGCCAGGATCAGGTCGTTGCTGTCGACCGTGAAGTGCGCCCGCCCGAGCGGCCCCTCGGTCCAGATCGGGTCGGTGCCGGGGGGGACGGCGTTCTCGGCACCGACCCACCCGTCGTTCACGTGAACATAAGGCACGATCGCGTAGCGTGCCGCCGTCGCAAAGCGGTCGAGGTGCACCAGGAACGCCGAGCCGGGCTGCATGTCCAACGCCGCCTGGTCCGGAGCGACCCGATCGGCGATCGCAGCCCCGCGGTGCGGCGTCGAGAGCGTGAACAGCCGGGCGATGCGGAGCCTTCTCGTCCGGGCGTCCTCCGATCTGTAGAGCTCGCCGAGCGGCAGCGCGGCCGTGCGCGCCACGAGACCGCCCATCGAGATAGCGACGACGTCCACTTCGACCGTCGCCGAGGGATCATGGCTCGGCCACTGCTTCTCGATCAAGTCGATCACATCGTGCGCGATCGACTCGATGTCACCCTGCAGCGCGTACGAGACCGCCAACACGTCGGCCTCTGATCCCGAGGTCGCCCGGGCCAGATGATCCGCCAACCGTTCCGCGGGACGAGGCCAGGCGCGGTACCCGCTCAGCACCACGACCGGACGCTCGAGGGGCACCGGGGCAGAGCGCATCCGCTTGAGATCCTGCTCCGCGAAGTCGCGATCGACCTCGAAGCTCCGAACCCGTGGGTCGCTCCGCGTGCTGCAGGAGACCGATGCAACGCCGAGCAGCAGGAACGCGATGGCCGCACCTCGGGCGGGCATGGTCTAGTCGGACCCGCGCACAGTGAGTGGCGTGGTTCGATCGACCTCGCCCGCTGCGATCTTGTCGAAGCCCGAGCCCAACTCACCGATCGGGTCGGGCGGCACGATCTCGACCCGCTTCTCGCCCAGCTTGACCGTGCCGTCGAGCACGTCCCGCTGGAACGCCTGGCACTCTGCCAGCAGGCGGTCGAGGATCTCCTCCTCGGGGATATTCGCGACCTTCTCGCCCTGCACGTAGATGATCCCACGCTTGTTGCCCGCGAAGACCGCGACGTCGGCGCCCTCCGCCTCGCCCGGCCCGTTCACGACGCACCCCATCACCGCGACCTTCATGGGCACCGTGATCTCGCTCGCCAGCTTCTCGCGGACGTCCTGCACGAGCGTGAACAGATCGACCTGGATCCGCCCGCACGTCGGGCACGCGATCAGCTCCGCCCCCTCACGCTCGCGGAGCCCGAGGGAGTACAGCAGCTCCAGCCCGTCCTCGACCTCGTAGACCGGGTCGTTCGCGTAGCTGATGCGTACGGTGTCGCCGATGCCCTGCGTCAGCAGGCCCGACAGCGCCGCGATCGAGCGGATGGCGCCGGTCTCCTTGGGGCCCGCGTGCGTCACGCCCAGATGAAGCGGGTACTCGAACCGCTTGCTGACCTCCTGGTAGGCGGCGATCGTGAACGCCGCGTCCATCGACTTGCAACTGATCGCGACGTCTCGGAAGTCGCGCTCGTGGAAGATGTCCAGGTACTCCTCGAGCTTGGCGATGATCAGCGCGAGCAGGTGGGCGTGCTTCGAGGTCATCGTGCCCGAGGCCGACGTCTTCTCGAAGAACTTGCCCAGCTCCTCCATCCGCTTCTGCTTGTCCTTGCGCTCGATGATCGAGCCCTCGTTGACGCCCACACGGATGGGGATGCCCGCGTCCTTGCACGCGTCGATCACCGCGTTCACCTGCTCGCGGTCCTGGATGTTGCCCGGGTTGAGGCGGATCTTGTGCACGCCCGCTTCCACCGCCTCGAGAGCACGTTTGAAGTGGAAGTGCACGTCGGCCACGATCGGCACGCGGGTCTGGCGCAGGATCTCTGCCAGCGCTGAGGTGTCCTTCTTCTCGGGCACCGCCACGCGTACCACATCCGCGCCCGCCGCCGCCAGCCTGTTGATCTCTGCGACGCACGAATCGACGTCATGCGTATAGCCCGCCGTCATGGTCTGGACCGAGACGGGCGCGGGCTCGGTGCCCTCCAGCCCGCCCCCGACGCGGACCACGCCCGTGTGCTCATCCCCCAGCGCGATCTGGCGCGTCGGGCGGCGAGGAAACGGGCTCTGCGGCGGCGTGTCGTCGGAGGGCGTGGGCATGGTCATCCACAGTAGGTTCGGGGATCGGACCGGCTTCGTTCACGCCTTCGCGGCCGATCCCGCGAGGATTCGCGAATCGGCACCGCATCGCTCCCAGATAGCTCAGGATCTCGAACCACAGCAGCCCGAGAAAGAACCCGCCGAGCGCGAAAGCGACATGCACCTCGGGCCTGGTGAGGATCCACCCTGCGCCCACCCGGTTGTACCACGGGCGAAGGACCGCGTGCCCGACGAACGCACCGATGGTCGCGAGCAGGCCTGCGAGCACCCAGCCGTAGCTGGCGTGGGCCGTGACCGTCCGGGCGATCCCAGGTGTGATCCGTCCGCCCCGTCGGTTTCCGAAGAACCGGAGCCCGGCGCGCTCGATCGCGGTCAGCCCGCGCAGCAAGATATAGGCTCCGGGTGTCAGCACCAGCAACTCACCGATCAAACGCGCGAATGACCCATGTGTATGCAGGAACACCTGATCGACCCGAGGCTCTGTGAACGCCCCCGCGAGCAGCACCGACGCCAACGCGAGGTTGACACGAAGCAGCCAGTCCGCATCGTTCCGCCCGATCGTGATCGTGTCGAAGAGCCCTCTCCAGCGCACCTGGGCCGCCAGCGTGCGAAGCCAGGACCCGAGCGAGGGGCGTTTCTGCCAGAGTGATCCGACGCGCGTCTCAGGCAAAGACTCCGCGACTGGCGTGCCGCACTCCGGGCAGGCAGGCTCGTCGAGAACGTCGTCGAGCGGGTACCCGCATCGGGCGCAGAGCAGCGCGTCGGGATCGGGGCGTTCACGGGCCACGATCCATGATTCGCACGGATCGGCCCGGGTGTTTACCAGCCGGCGTCGCGGAGCAGGCCCGCGGCCCAGAGCCCCGCGGTCATCGACCTCGCCCAGGTCACGAACCCCGCGACGGCGCCACCCGCAGGCAGCGCCTCGGCGACGACCCCGTCCAGCCCGAAGAGGCGCACCGCCGCCACGATCGCGAGCGTCGTTGCGCCACCCAGGGCGAGGCCGATCGTCGAGATCGACGAGATCCGCCACGCGATCAGACGTGCACGGGTGACGTGCATGAGGCGAGCCACCAGCAACACCGCCGCGTGCTCGAACATCACGAGCACGGTGCCGATCAGCCCGAGCACCAGCGCGATCACGAAGACAAGGTGGAACAGCGTGGTCACCGCGCTCAGCGGCTCTGCGAGCGCCCCGCGGATCGGATCGATGAGCCACGCCCACACGATCGCCGAGGCGGCCAGCGTCGACGCGACCGCCAGGTTGATCCAGACGCGCCGGAGGCTGTCCTGCTCGCGCCAGATCAGTCCGAGCAGCCCGCGGCGGGGGGAGACCAGCAGGCGGGCCGTTTCCTTGGGCTTCGACGGCGCGGGC
>JANQQZ010000012.1 GCA_028284805.1 Phycisphaerales bacterium | reverse complement strand
GGGGGGGGGGGCGATGCAGGTGCGGGACGCGCCGGGCGTTTCGCTGCTGGCCGGGTCGCTGCCCGGGGTGGGGCTCCGTCCGTTCCTGGTCCAGGATCTGCCCAAGGCACCCGAGGGCTTCACCGAGGCGTGGTGCAGGCAGCACATCGCCCCGATCATCGGGCTCGACGACCCCGAGGCCCGGGCGGTGCTGCTGTTCACCGACGCATACAGCGTGCCGCTGGTCCGCCTGCTGCCCGCGATCAGCGGCGCCAGGCCCGATCCGACCATCCCGATTCTGGGAGGGGTCGCTTCGGCCGGCAAGGCGCCGGGGCAGAACACCCTCTCGCTCAACGGCGGGCTCATGAATGTCGGCGGCATCGGCGTCACCCTGTCCGGGCGCATCGCGGTCGATGCCAGCGTGAGCCAGGGCTGCCTCGCCTTCGGGCCCAACATGGTCGTGACCGCGTGCCGGGGGAACGTGCTGCTCGAGCTCGGCGGGCGGCGCGCCACCGAGGTCGTGCGCGAGGCGGTGCTCGAGCTGCCCACCGACCGGCGAGCGCAGCTCGAGCGAGGGCTGTTCATCGGGCGGGTGATCAACGAGTACAAGGAACGCTTCGGCCGCGATGATTACCTCATCCGGGGCGTCCGGGGCTTCGACGAGGACGCCGGCGCGGTGCTCACGGATGACTTCTTCCGTGTGGGTCAGACGATCCGGCTCCACTACCGGGATACGGAGACCGCTCAGGCGGATCTGGGGATGGTCCTCGACCGCGAGCGACTCCGTCCTACGCCGGCGGGCGCGCTCATGCTGACCTCCAACGGGCGGGATGCAGGGCCCGCGGGGTTCCCGGGTGCCGATGCGGGTGCGCTGGTCCGCGCGTTCGCGCCGCCGCAGCACGGAGCGGACGCCGCCAAGGGAGGCCAGGCGTTCGATCCGGGTGTGGCGGCACCGCTCGCGATCGCGGGCTTTGAGGCCGCAGGAGAGATCGGGCCGATCAGCAACGATACCTTCCTGCACACGCAGGCGTCCGTGATGGCATTCTTTCGAGAGGCGGGCTCAGCGGGCGATTAGCCGCCGACGGACTGGCCGTGGAGGTTGTAGCCCTCGAGGCTGTTGCCGCAGGGGCAGGTCGCGGGCATCGCCAGGTGCCCCTGGAGCGGGTAGTACTTGCCCTCTGGGCAGATGCCCGCGCGAGAGACCTCGGTCGAGCCGTCGATCTTGATGGGGTTCCGGTTGCGGATCCGCGAGTTGAACTCCCCCATGCTCATCGTGATGCCGACCGGGTTCTCCGACCCCACCGAGCTGTCGAGCACGAAGTACACTCTCTCGCTGGTGTCGATCGACCCTCCGCCGCCCATGGACTGGGTGAGCAGGTACGCCGCGCCGCCGATGGCTGCCACGGCAATCACGATCAACCCGATGTTCTTTGCGCCACCGCTGGCCATGCTCATATCTCCGCTGCTGGCTGCTCCGCCCGGACTGGGCGGATGGAAATGACAGATGAATCCTAGGCCGGTATACCGCAGGTGTGGGTCCTGAGGCGACTAGGCCGCAAATGCGTGCCCGCTACGTCGCCGCAGGCTCGATCACACCCCGGCACTCGCCCAGGCCGATACGCCGATACCCGTCTCGCTCGCAATAGCCCCTGAGGATGACCTCGTCGCCGTCGCCCAGGAACTTCCGCTCTTCGCCCGTGGGTAACCGGATCGGCGTTCGTTCTGTTCCCGGAACGAGCTTGGGCTCTTTCGCGAACGGGTCGCCATCCCAGGTCAACTCCAGCAGGCAGCCCCGGCTGCCGCGGGTTGGGCCCGAAACAGTTCCAGATCCCAGCAGGTCGCCCGGCTGCATGTTGCACCCGTTGCTCGCGTGGTGCGTCACCATCTGCGCGATTGTCCAGTACATGTCCTTGAACGAACCCGAGCTGAGCTTGATCGGGTCCATGCCCTTGTCGCGCATCTGCTCGGATGCGAGCAGGACTTCCAGCGTGATGTCGATCCCGCCCTGCGCTTGGTCGTGCTCATCGAAGAGGTGGGGCAGGGGCTTAGGATCGCCCTCGGGCCTCAGCATCGCGGGCGCGCGGAACGGCGCGAGCGCCTCCATCGTGACCAGGTACGGCGACACGCTCGTCGCGAAGCTCTTGGCCAGGAACGGGCCCAGCGGCACGTACTCCCACTTCTGCATGTCCCGCGCCGACCAGTCGTTCAGCAGGCACACGCCCAGGATGTGGTCCTCTGCCTCGCCGATCGGGATGCTGGATCCCAGCTCGTTGCCGCGTCCCATGACGACGCCCAGCTCCAGCTCGTAGTCGAGCAGCTTGCACGGCCCAAAGCTCGGCGCGCCGCCATCCTCGGCGGGCGAGAGCTGCCCGCTGGGCCTGCGGATCGGCGTGCCGCTGGGGACGACCGACGAGGCACGCCCGTGGTAGCCCACGGGGATCCACTTGTAGTTGGGCAGCAGCGGGTTGTCAGGTCGGAACATCGAGCCGACGTTGGTGGCGTGGTAGACGGAGGCGTAGAAGTCGGTGTAGTCGTGGAGACATGCTGCGCCAACCGTATCCGGCTGGCTTCGCAGATGAACCGGAAAGTAATGGCGACTCGACTGACCGTGCAACAGCTTGTCGCATAGCACGCTTTCGGACGGATTTCCCTTCGCGAGCAGTTGGGACAGAGCCCGTCGTATCGCTACATGATCAGCCGCGGATAGACGGCCGAAATTGTTGGTCATCTTCCAAGGGTCAGCGATTCCCCGCATGTTCTGACGCTCAGCCTCAACGAGCGCGGGAACAAGCGGAAGCACGTGATCGCCGATTGCAACCCCGGTATCGCAATACGGCTCGTTGCCGTGGTGATGGTCTTGCAACTCGATAGCGACGTACGGCAGATTCTGAATCGGAAAGTCGGTCTCCGGGTCGTTGGCCGACTCGACCCAGCTCTCGAGGTTCGGGTCGTGCGTCTCGTCGATGGCGTAGGGCATGTGGTTCTCCTGCTCAGGACTCCTCCCCCGTCGCCGACGGGGGAGGTGCCGGCGTAGCCGGCGGAGGGGGTGTATTTCGGGCTTCACGGATGCGCGAGGCTTCCCGTTCGATGGTTCGCATCACACCTTCGAGATTCGAGCGAACGTCCGCCGACGACACGCGAACAACCGTCAGGCGACGATCGCGCATCCACGCGTCGCGATCGCGGTCGCTCAGCTTCCGATCGCCCCGGTGAGACGCTCCATCGACCTCGATGACCAGACCCAGTTCGACGCAACAGAAGTCGGCGATGAAAGGACCGATCGGGTGCTGACGCCGGAAACGCACGCCTGCGAGCTGTCGTCGCCGGAGGTGCTGCCAGAGGGTGACCTCGGGCGGGGACATGCTTCCGCGGAGTGACATTGCCCGTTCCGTGGCGAGATCCGTTACGCGGACTGCTTTGCGATATGTCCCTGGCTCGCCCCCTCCGGCCGCTTCGCGGCCACCTCCCCCGTCGGCGACGGGGGAGGACTTTGGTGCGCGAGACATGGACCGCCCGCTCACAACCACCCCAGCGCCCGGCTCTCATTCACAGGCTCGTCGAAGCTGCACGAGCCGTAGCTCAGCGCGAACCGCTGGCGGCACTTTGTGATCTCGTCGGTCGACACGCGGAGTACCCCATCCGGCGACTCCCACGCCGCGCCGTCGTCGTCGAACGAGAGCTGAGCAGGGTCGGTGACGTCGAGCAGTGCGGCGGTCAGCTCGTGACTGATCTTCTTCGCGTGCACAAACACGGCCGCGAGGAAGACGTTCACGAACCCGTGCATCGTGCTCATGGGCGGGTCGTCTTCGTAGGTGAGCCGGTACTCGCCTCGGATGGGATGATGCAGGCCCGCGGTGGCCTTGAACGCCACGCCCCCCAGCGCACAGGCATGGATGAACCGGCTAACTTCCTCGCTTGAGGGCATGCCGCTGGCCTCGACGGTGCCGCAGCGGATCTTGGCGGCGGCCCGCTGCCCGCTGATCGCGGCGACGAGCCCGCGCGGGTCCTCGCGCGGATCGATCTCGAAGAAGGGGAACAGATCGCCGTCGGCGGCCTCGATCGCCTCGTCGATGAAGGCGGCGGTGGGGGCCTTCACCTCGATGGTGTCCACACGGGCCAGCCCCCTGTCCTCGGCGGCGTGGCGCTCGTTGAACGCGCCGATCAGGCTCATCCCCTCCGCCGCGTGCTCGGGCGTGAGGATCGCACCGACCGCCCAGGGCTCGCTCGCGTCTGCCATCTCGCGGTACCCGCTCGTGGCATACGTGCCGGGCATGACCATCGCGCCGTGCTTGGAGAGCTCGTCGAGCCGCTGCGCCGGGCAGATGAAGTGCCCGAGGCGTTTGGCGTCGTCGGACTGGAGGTGCCTCGCGTAGGCCGAGCAGGCGGGCGACATGTCGAGCCCCGCGGGCGGGAAGAGGCCCGCGTAGTCGATCAGATCGTGGGTGAGGGCGTCCATGGAGGCCGGGGTGGGCATGCGGCGCCTCCTTTCAGTTCACGA
>JANQQZ010000141.1 GCA_028284805.1 Phycisphaerales bacterium | reverse complement strand
CCGCAGCCCGTCAGCGCGAGCGGCAGAACCATCACGACCGATGCGATGAGCTTCTTCATTCCCAGGCTCCTCTCCGCGCCGCTCTCGGCGCTCAGTGCGACTTCAGCGCCTCCGGGATCGGCAGACGCAGACAGCGAACAGCCGGGGGCAGCGCCCCGACCAGACCAACCAGCAGCCCGCCCGCGATCGCCAGCAGCACGACCGGCGGGTCGAGCGCCAGCGCGAACGCGCCCATCGAGAACCGGACCGCGAGCCCGTCGAGCAGCGCGATGCCGAGCGTGAGCCCGATCAGCGCGCCGCACATCGACGCGAAGACCGATTCCTCGGCCAGGCTCAGCACGATCGCGGGACGCGTGTACCCCAGCGCCTGGAGCATGCCTATCTCGCGCACGCGCGACGCGAACGCGGCGTACATCGTGTTCAGTCCGCCCAGGATGCCCCCCGACGCGATCAGCACCGCGGTGACGACGATCATCACGCGGATCGGGGCGTAGAACTCGGCGATCGACGCGTAGTACTCGCTCTCGCGGATCGCAGCGATCTCGAGATCGAGCCGGCTCTTGGCGAAGGTGTCGATGTCCGCGAACCGAGCGTCCTCCAGCGTCACCACGACGCATGAGAGCGTCGCCTCGCGGTTCGTGGCGATCTGCAGATCGGTCAGCGGGAGCCAGATCTCGGCGTCCATGACCGTGTCGGGCGCAGAGAAACGCCCGACGATGACCCAGTCGCGGTCGTCGAACCGCAGGGCCCGTCCGATCGCGAGGCGCTCGTCGGGCAGGCCCAGGCGCACCGAAGCCAGTGATCCCACCATGAGCTCGTCTTGTCCGGAACGAGGTGCGCGCCCCTCGACGATCTCTACCTCGGGGTGGACGAGCAGCGCCACGGGTCGCACACCTCGCAGCACCGCGATGCGGTCTTCGGTGCTCGCGGTGTCCTCGCGGATTGGGAGCGCCGCGTGGATCTCGGGCGAGGCGTAGAGCACACCGTCGCGTTGCTTGATGCCTGGCACCGACGCGGCGACGACCCCGGCGGCCGAGGCGTCGATCTGCGAGCGTTCCACGCTCTCCTCGCTGCCGACGCCCAGCAGGATGGCGTTCTCGTGCAGGCTCTCGCCTGGCGCGAGGGTGGTCTGCATGCCGCGCACGAACCCTCCCGAGGCAAGCACCAGCAGCACGACGAGCGCCGTGCCCACGAGTGACACGACGAGGCGCAGGGTGTTGCGGCCCAGGTTTCGGAAGGCGTACTGGAAGGGGAGCTGACGCATCGGTCATGCCGTCCTGAAGCATGCCGCGATCTCGCGGCGTGATGCCTGCCAGGCGGGGAAGAGCCCCGCGACCACGCCGATGACGCCGCACACCACGAGTCCCGTCAGGAGCAGCGCCGGGTCTGCGATGATGGGGATGGAGGTGCCCTCGACCGAGAGTGCGAAGCTGCCGATGTGCGCCACCGCGAGCGCTGCGGAAGCCCCGACGGCGCCGCCAACGATCGCGAGCAGGATCCCCTCCGCGACGATGAGCGCGGTGACGAGTCGGCCCGAGAACCCGAGTGTCTGCAGCACCGCGTGCTCCGATACCCGGCTCTGCACGCTCAGCAGGATCGAGTTGCCCACGAGCGCGAGCACCGCGGCCAGGCACCCCAGCCCGAGCCAGCGTGCGAAGCCCACCAGCTCGATGAGGTCGCTCGCGATACGCCCCACGAACGCCTGCTTGGTGAAGGTGGCCGTAGGCTCCTGCGCGGTCGCGAATGTCTCGTCGATCGAGGCAGCGACGTCCTCGAGCAGCGACGCATCGGCGACCTTCACCTCGAACTGTGTAACGATCCCCAGCTGGTCGCGCCCAGCGAGCTGCACGAACTCGAGCGACGTGAACGCCACGTTCTGGTCCTGCGGGTCGTCGGACCGGAACACGCCCGCGACGTACACCGTGATGCCCGCGGCATCGAAGGTCATGCCCGGTCGCAGCGCACGCCGGTTTGCAAGCGTCTCGCCCACGAGGGCGGCGTCGGTGCGGCGCTGCCAGTCCGCGACCGACCCCGCGACGATCTCGAGCGCGTCGCCTCGATCTCGAAGAAACGCGTCCTTGGGCACGCCCCGGTAGGTCACGACATCCAGGCTCGTGCGGCAGTTGGAGACGACTACCTTCGTCGGTGTCGCGCTCACCACGCCTTCGACCGATTCGATCCGGCGCTGGTAGTCCTGCGGGAGCTGGCTCGTTGCGGGGCAGTAGCGGTCCTTGCGGTAGACCACGAGCGTGGTCTCGTTCGCCGAAGCTGAGGTCGCCTCGCCGACTCCCTCGCTCATCGCCTGCACGACGGTGAACAGGAACATGGCGATGGCGATCCCCGCGACCGTGAGCAGCGAACGCACCCGGTGGCGCGTGACCTGCTTGAGCACGTACGGCAGGCAGCGGGGGAGTGTCATGCGGGCACCTCCCGGCTCTCGTTGGCTTCGGCGAGCCGTCCCTTGTCGAGGTGCAGCGTGCGAGACGAGTACGCGGTGGTCGCCGGGTCGTGCGTGACCATGATGATCGTCTTGCCGAGTTCGCTGTTCAGTTCTTGCAGCAGAGACATCACGGCGTGCGCCGAGGCTTTGTCGAGATCGCCCGTCGGCTCGTCGGCGACCAGGATCGCCGGATTGGTCACGATCGCGCGGGCGATCGCGACGCGCTGCTCCTGCCCGCCCGAGAGCTGGCGTGGGTAGTGCGAGTCTCGGTCGTCCAGCCCGACGCGTCCGAGCGCCGACACGACCCGCTCGTGGCGCTCGCGCCTGCTCAGCGGGTGGAGAAGAAGCGGGAGCTCGACGTTCTCGTACGCGGTCAGCACGGGCACGAGGTTGTAGAGCTGGAAGACGTACCCGACGTGCTCGGACCTCCAGGCTGCGAGCCTGCTGCGGGTCAACGCTGCGAGGTCGGTTCCGTCTACGAGCAGCCTCCCGCTCGTGGGCGAATCGATGCCCGCGATGAGGTTGAGGAGCGTCGTCTTGCCGCTGCCGCTGGGCCCCATGAGCGAGAGAAACTCGCCGCGATCGACGTCGAGGTCGAGCCCGTCGAGTGGACGGATGACCGACCCGCCTTTGCGGTACTCGCGTGTCAGTTCTCGGCACTCGATCAGTGTCACGACGGGTCTCCTTTCCCGTTCAGGTGGACCTGCACGCGCTCGCCAGGCGTCGCATCGCCCACGCCCGTTGCGATCAGGTCGCCCGCCCTCACGGCGCCCCGTACCGTGACCCAGGTGCCTTCGCGCGCGGTCACCCGCACGAGCCGGGGCTCGAGCACACCACGCCCACGCCGGCGCTCGGTCACGACCCACACCCGCGATGCATCGCCCGCGGTCTCCAATGCGCTGCTCGGCAAGCGCACGAGGTCGTTGCCCGGATCGGCAACCGCAGAGCTCTGTGCTGAGCCCGATCCGCCTAGGAACTTCACGCGCGTGAGCATCTCGGGCCGGAGCTTCGGGTCCGGGTCGAGCACGCGCACCTTGACCTGGAGCGTGTTCTTCTGAAGATCAGCCTCGTGCGTGATGCGGAGCACCTCGCCGCGGAAGGTCACGTCGGGCAGCACCTCGACGACGACCTCGCAGGCTTGGCCCACCGAGACCTGCGCCGCGTCGGCGAGCGGCACGTCGACGCGCACCTGCAGCCGGCTCGGGTCGTAGAGATGCACGACGTGTGCCGAGTGCGCCGAGTCCATCATCCGCACGACCTTGTCGCCCGGGACCCGGTGTCTTGCCTGCACGTAGCCCGACACTGGTGCCCGGATCACCGTCCGCTCGAGCTCGAGCGCCGCCTCGTCTCGCCTCGTCTCAGCTCGGGCGACATTGGCCTCGGCTACCGCTCGGTCCGCCCGAGACGTGTCCAAGCGCCGGCGGTCCTCGATGCGCAGCTCCAGATCTCGCTCCGCGGCGCGCAGCTCGGCTTGCCGCTGATCGATCTGTGCTTCCAGCACGGGGCGTGACGCTTCGAGTGCTGCGAGATCGGACCGCTGGGCCTCGACGCGCTGCTGCGCGATGATCAACTCGATGTCGTTCGCCGCGTTTTCTGCGGTCGAGCGCTGCACGCGATCCCGCTGCTCTTCGAGCTCGATGAGCGTTGCCTGCACCGACGCGATGCGCATCGGCAGTCGAGCAAGCTCCGCTTCGGCCTCGGCGAGCCTTGCCCGTCCTGATTCCGCGGCACGCTTGAGCCCGATCGGATGCTCCCAGGCCTGCTGCGCCGCGTCGTGCTCGGCCTGCACCCGCCCGAGCGTTGCACGGGCCTGCGCGAGTTCAGCTTCTGCCGCCCGAAGCCTGAGCTCCGAGTCCGCGGCAACCAGGCGCGCGACTACCTGTCCTTTCTCGACGGGGTCGCCCTCGAGCACCTCCACGCTCTCGACGATCCCATCGATCAGGGCGGTGCACGCGATCATGAACGGCTCTGCTTCGAGCCAGCCCGGCGCCTGCACCGCGCGTGTGGGCGTGGTTTCTGTTCCGCTTTGTGGTTGCAGCGGTGCCGAGCGGACATGCACCGCCTGAACGACCGCGACCTCGCGCGCCGGTTGCAGCAGGGGCCAGGCGCTCCAAGCAAGAGCCCCACCCAGCGCGAGCACGACAAGAGGGGGCAACGTCCGCGCGATTCTCCGTCCGCCCCGTCGCGGACTGACAGTTAGATATTCCGTGTTCATCCTGTTCCTCGAACAGTTCCAGCAAACCCAGCGCGTCGTGCGCGCACCGTTCCTACGAGACGAGGAACGCGGGTTGCGGGGGTCGTTCGAGCCGGTCGAGATGGGCCGGGCGATGCGAACCGACGACAATGGGGCGTCGTGGCTCGGCCGGGAGCGCCGCGGATGAGGGGCGAGTGCTGGGCAAGACCGTCAGCACCGTCATCGGGGCCGAACAGCACGGCCTGGGGCAGTCCTGACACGGCGCACCGTCATGGTCGCGACGCTCGCGGGGAGCGCGGTCGTTGTTCCCGGGCCGCTCAGCGCAGCAGCCGTGGTCGGCTGTCGGTGTTGACGCATCCGAGTTCGCCGCCAGGGGTTCACAGCAGGTGGCAGACACCACACGAGCCTGGATAGGCAGAGAACTCGCGGCGACGATCAGCAGCAGGACGATCAGGCGGTGCATGACGTGTATGGAGTGTAACCCGGCATTCGGTGCTGACAACGATGAGAATTGTGTATCGGTCAAGACAGGCCCCCGCGGGAGCCCAAGGCCGCAGCTTCATGTCCGGTTCCTCGATGATGGCTGTTCCCGTTTGCCCAGGATTTGCCTGCTGTGCCCGATGCGGGCGCGGATATCGGTCGCGAGCATGAGACAGGCGTCGGAGGGGTTTGGGGCTCTCTTGGCGCGGCGGGTGTGGGCCTGCCTGTGCGATATGGCAAGGATTCTCCATGTGCGCGCATGAGGATCTCGTGGCCGTTGATGACACGGGCCTCCGCTGTGCGCTCGGGGGGTTCTCTATCGATCCGTGGTCGCCGGCCGAGCTTGCGGTTATCACGCACGCGCATGCCGACCACGCCCGCCCGGGTTGCGGCAGGTACCTCGCGACGCCAGAGACCGCGTCGATCATGCGCACACGGTTGGGCGACGACATCGATGTCGACATGATCGAGTACGGGCAGCGCATCCGGTTCGGCACGGTGAGCGTCTCGCTTCATCCTGCCGGCCATGTGCTGGGCTCCGCGCAGGTGCTCCTCGAGCCCGATGCGGGGCCGACCTGGTGCGTCACGGGCGACTACAAGACCGAGCCCGATCCGACCTGCCGCGCGTTCGAGGTGCAGCGCTGCGACGTGCTCGTGACCGAGTCGACGTTCGGGCTGCCCGTGTTCCGCTGGGAGCCGGACGAGGCGGTCGTGCGTTCCATCAATGAGTGGCGGGCTGCGAACGCCCGGGCCGGGCGCACGTCGGTTTTGCTTGGGTACTCGCTGGGCAAAGCCCAGCGCGTGCTCGCGGCGCTGGACCCGACGATCGGTCCGATCGGCGTGCACGGTGCGGTCCGCAAGGTCTGTGCCGTGTACGAGCGGCACGGCGTGTCGTTCCCGGGGTTCGTCCACGCCAACGCGGAGACCGCGGGAACGCTGCGAGGTGTCGGCACCATCGTCGCGCCGCCCTCGGTCCTGGGCGGGACCTGGCTCCGTCGGTTCGCCTCCGAGCGAGGCGGGATGCGCACCGCGATGGTCAGCGGGTGGATGGCGATCCGCGGGCGCCGGCGCTGGC
>JANQQZ010000137.1 GCA_028284805.1 Phycisphaerales bacterium | reverse complement strand
CGCAGCACACGCCTCCAACCCGAGCCAACTCGTGCGCGTCAGCCCCGATGCCGGCGCACAGGTCGATGGTCTCACGCCCAGCGAACCGCTCGGCCTTGTGCCGGGCGATCAGCGCGTCGGTCGCCATCTGTGCGCCGTCGCTGTCGGCGAGCCAGCGCGCGGGATCTTCGACCTTGCCCGCCAGGCGTCTTCGGCCCTCGGCGAGTTGGAGCGCCGCGTGCACCTCGTAGGCTTCGTGGCGTTTGCGAAGGCGCGCAACGCCCGACACGTCGCCCGGGTCGATCGAAGCTGCGGCCTCGACCAGCCCCGCCAGCTCGCCCGACGCGAGCCGGCGCCAGACCGAAGCGGGCCCGGACGGGGCGGGGCTCAGAGGCTGATGCTCCCGCCGAAGCCCGCGAACAGGTCGGCCGAGTCATCGCTCAGGCCCACGCCGACGCGGGCGTCGATCGTGACATTCGGCGCCACCTCGAAGATCGCGCCGCCCTGGAGGAAGTGGGCATCGTTAACCGCGTCGTTGTCGTTCAGGAAGCCGTAGTACTCGATGAACGACTCGATGCCGTTGCCCCAGTTCTGTCCGATGCCACCCGAGACGGCGGACTGCACGAACTCCTCCTCGGTCGTGTCCTCCAGCAGCGTGAACCGGGCAGAAGCGAACACCGACCAGAACTCATCAAAGTCGTCGAACCAGGCGGTGATGCCAGCGGTGGGATCGACGCGGTCGCTGGTCAGCTCGTCGGCGCCGACTGGGAAGCTCGCGCCGCCAAAGAGCGCGACCGCCGGCAGCAGCGAGTCCGACTCGAGCAGCTGTACCTTGATCTCGACATCGAGGTCCGTCGTGCCGCTGGTCGTGTCGCTGAACGTGCCCGCCTCGATCTCGGTCGAGCTGTACCCGTCCCAGCCAACCTGCAGTTCGGTCCGCGGCAGGATGCCCGCCTGAACGAGCAGCTCGGGGCCTGTCCAGTTCTGCACCTCGACGTTGTTGTCGTCGTTGTAGGTGTAGGTCGCCCCGCCCGAGATCACGAACCGCCCCTGCGGGACGGCATCCGCCCGAGGCGCGAAGACCGCGCGATCACCCTTGTAGGGCTCCACGATCTGCGGCGCCTCCCACCCGAAGATCGAGATATCCGTGGGCACGTCGCTCTGCCCGGCCGCCCCCAGCGTGCCGATCAGGGCCATCAGTCCAACCGCCATTGCTCGCAGCATCGCGTCACCTCGCTGAATCATCGCGGACGCACATCGCCCGTCGGGGCGCTCTCATCGACACCACGACGCCGCAGAGACAAGCGTGATCCAGAATTCAGCCGGGAGCGCTGCCCGTACGCGCAATCCGTGCCTGCTCGACCGCCCGGAGCGTCTCCGCGATCGCCTCGTCCAGGTCGCGGTTGACCACAAAGACGTCGTAGACCCCGCTCGAACGGGCCGCCGCGATCTCCCGCTGCGCCTCTCGGAAGCGGCGCTGGATCGCATCCTCGCCCTCGCGCTTCCGGTCGCGGAGGCGCTGCAGCAGTTCGCCCTCGCTGGGCGGCAGGATGAACACCCCAAACGCCCCGGGCATCGCCCGCTTGACCTGCTCGGCACCCTGCACGTCGATCTCGAGGATCACCACGCCGCCCGCCGCGAGCTCGGCCTCCACCGGGTTCCGGGGGGTGCCGTAGCGCTTCCCGAACACCTCCGCGTGCTCCAGCAACTCGCCCGCCTCGATCATGGCCAGGAACATGGGCTCGTCGACGAAGCGGTAGTCCACGCCGTCGCGGTCGGCCTCGGTCTGAGGGCGCGTCGTGACACTCACGCTCACGCGGGCGCCGGGCGTGCGCGACTCGACGGCGCGTGTGATCGTCGTCTTGCCCACCCCGCTGGGGCCCGAGATGATCAGCAGCAAGCCCTGCTCCGCCATGCGGTCAGCCTAGCCAGCCGGCGCACGAAAAGGGGGACGATCGCGCGACCGATGCCGCGCGACCGCCCCCCGAAGCTAGGTCTTCCGACGACTCCCCGGTCAGCGCCGGCGACGCAGCACCACCGCCGCCCCGACGAGCAGTGCCGCGACCGACCCCGGTGCCGGCACGGGGCCGACCTCACGAGGCGAGGCATCCGCGAACGGCCCCGTGAACGCCAGGTCGAGCGCCCACGCGAGCGTCACGCTCGTGCCGGTCCAGCCCGCCAGCGGCGCCCCCGTCGAAGCCTCGCCGACGTACACGGTCAGGTCCGCCTCGTACACGCCTGGACGCGAAGCCGACACCCAGTTGTGCGTCATCTGACCCGACCAGAGCCACGCGGGGTCCGACCCCGACGTGCCCAGGATCGGCGCGAAGCTGAACGCGTCGTGGAACTGGAGCCCGGGATCGACCCGATCCGCCTCGACGAAGACCGCCGAGCCGAACGGCAGGTTGAAGAACCCGCTCGCGAGCCACCCGTACTGCGCGTTGAACGCCCGCCCGTTGAGCACCGAGCCCGGGCCCGAGTACGTCTGGCCCGTAAAGACCAGCTCGGGAGGCTCGGTCACGGGCGTCTCGAACTCAAGCTCGAGCGACGTGCCGTTCTGCGAGACGAGCAGGTGCAGCATGTCCGCCGGGTCGACCAGGGGCTGCGCCGACACGTTTGCCGATACAGCGCACGCGATCACACATGAGAGCGTTCGCATCGTGTGCTCCTTTCAGCGTCGACGGCGTGTTGCGACCAACCCGCCCAGGCCCAGCAGTGCCGCCGTCCCGGGCGCGGGCACGGCGCGCCACTCCAGCGTGACCGTGTCCGAGGCGAACGCCGTCAGGCGCTCACCTGTCACCGCGTCGCTGACGAAGATCTCGAACTCGGCCGAGTAGTCGCCCAGTTCGCTCGCCGCGAACCAGGGGTGGTGCATCGTGCCCCCCCACTCCCAGGCGGTATCGGAGCCGTTGGTGCCGAACATGGGCGCGTACGTGTGGTTGGCGAGCATCATCCGGAGCCCGCCCTCGTAGGCCTCAAGGCCTTGCGTGGCGCTCAGCAGCTCGATCGAGATTGCCGCGCCCGCGGGCAGCGTGATGAACCCGTCGGCCAGGAAACCAAACTGACTGCTGTAGTACTTCCCGTCCAGCACGCTCGCGTTGCCCTGGTAGCTCCCGCCGAAGTTGCGCATCTCCAGCGGCAACTCGAGCTGAGGCGAGTTCGGGTCAACCTCCACGCCGATGCTCGACCCGTCGAACGTGATGAGCACGTGCTTCATCCCGCCGTCCCACATGAACTGCGGGAGCTGCGCCGAAGCCGCGCCTGCGGCGGCGATCATCGAAACCGTTGCAAGTGTCTTGGTCATCTCAAGCTTCTTTCCGTGTGTCGCGGGGTGTGCCCGCGTGTGTGTGTTCGAAATCAGAAACAGATCGTGCCGAGGGCTCAGAAGCCCTCGGGGTCCCAGTGGTCGACCCCGAGCTCGGGGTCGAAGGTTTCGTCGAAGCGCAGGACCGCCGCGTGCCCGTCGAGGAACAGGAAGCCAGCGCCGCCGCCGTGGCGCTCGGTGTCGACCGAGTCGCCCGGTGGTGTTGGCAGCACGTCGTCCTTCCACAGGTGCGCCATGTGGTGGTCGGACATGTCGGTGACTTCTTCGATGAGCATGGAGGCCTGGAGCACGGTGCTCGCGGGCAGCCGGATCCGCCCGAGCGATCGGTAGGGGCGGATGGGCTGCTGCCCCGGCGCGGGCGCAACCCCCGGGAGTTCGTAGCCCAGCACCAGGTCGGCGTAGGCACTCTGTCCGAAGGACAGCCTCGCGATCTCCGTCGGGGCGAACTCGCCCAACTCGATCTCTGCCGACCGGTCCAGGGGCGAGCGGTAGTGCGCGTTCACCACGCGAAGCCATGCCCCGTCGCTCGGGGGAGCCAGCGGGTCGAACGCCTCGCCCGCGAAGTACTCGTAGAGCGCCTGAGGCCACGGGAAGCCGTTGCCGAACCAGCTCCAGTTGAGGTTCGCCGAGTGCGACGAGATGGGCAGCTGCCCGTCGTTCGCCTCGGTGTACGCCGACGTGGCAAACCCGAGATCGCGGAGCCTCGACAGCTCCACGACCGACCGCGCCGAGTCGCGAGCGCGCCCCAGCGCGGGGAGCAGGATGCCCACCAGCAGCGCCACGATCGCGATCACGACCAGCAGCTCGATCAGCGTGAACCCCTGCGCACGCGCAGGCACACCGTCGTCCGTCACCTTCATCTCGAGGCCTTCCCACGCGCACCGGGCGCGCTCCCAAGCGTTCAATGCTCTTTGAAGAAGAAACAGCGGTCCTGCGGGTCAGGCGCTGCGC
>JANQQZ010000132.1 GCA_028284805.1 Phycisphaerales bacterium | reverse complement strand
AGCTCAAATCGTCGCCCCCGGATCCGCGTGCGCTCGCGGGCCTCGGTGTCGCGGTGCTGTTCGAGAAGCCCAGCCTGCGGACGCGAGCAAGCTTCGAGTTCGGGCTTGCTCGACTCGGCGCTCATCCTGCCGTCTTCGAGCTGGCGCCGAACCGGATCGGCGAGCGTGAGAGCGTGAAGGACTACGCGATGAACCTCGAGCGGTGGTGCAACGCGATCGTCGCCCGCGTGTTCGACCACGGTGTGCTCGAGGAGATGGCGCGACACGCGTCGGTCCCTGTGGTCAACGCGCTCAGCGACCGCGAGCACCCTTGCCAGGCGCTCGCCGACCTGCTCACGATCCGGGAGTCGCTCGGCACGCTCGCGGGCAAGCGGCTCGCGTACGTTGGCGATGGGAACAACGTGTGCCACTCGCTAATGCTCGGCGCGGCGTCGGTCGGCCTGAGCGTGACGGTTGTCACGCCCGATGGTCACGGGCCTGCAGAGGAGTTCGTCGCAGCGGCCCGCGAGCGAGTTGATGAGACGGGGGCAAACGTCCGGGTGACGCACGAGCCCGATGGTGTGCGCGGGCACGACGTGGTCTACACCGACACCTGGGTATCCATGGGTGAGGACGGCGCGAAGGCGAAGTGGTTCGAACCCTTTCGTGTAGACGAAAGCCTGATGTCGATCGCGGGAGACGGGATCGATGGTGAGCCGATCTTCATGCATTGCCTGCCCGCGACGCGGGGGCGCGAGGTTTCGGCGGGCGTGATCGACGGGCCGGCGAGCGTGGTCTACGACCAGGCGGAGAACAGGATGCACGCGCAGAACGCGCTGATGCTCGCGCTGCTGGGGCGAGGCTGAGGAGACTGCAATGGCGAAGAAGGTCGTTCTGGCGTACTCGGGCGGGCTGGACACGTCGGCGATCGTGCCCTGGCTGCGCGAGACGAAGGGCTGCGAAGTCGTGTGCTACGTCGCGGATGTCGGGCAGGGCGCAGACGAGCTCGCGGGCGTCGAGGAGAAGGCCAAGGCCAGCGGGGCGTCGGCGTGTTACGTGGACGACCTGCGGGACACGTTCGTGGACGAGGTGATCTGGCCCACGCTCAAGTCGGGAGCGCTCTACGAGGGCACGTACCCGCTTGGCACGTCGATGGCGCGCCCGGTGATCGCTCGCGGGCAGGTCGAGCTCGCCCGAAGGGTCGGGGCCGACGGCCTCTGTCACGGGTGTACGGGCAAGGGGAACGACCAGGTCCGTTTCGAGGTCGCGTTCGCAGCGCTCGCGCCGGAGATGGAGGTGATCGCGCCATGGCGCGAGTGGTCGTTCACGGGCCGGGAGGAACTGATCGCGTACTGCAAGTCCAAGGGCGTGCCCGTGACGAGCACCGCGGAGAAGATCTACAGCCGCGATCGGAATCTGTGGCACATCTCGCACGAAGGCGGCCCGATCGAGGACATCGGGAAGCCGCCGCCGGATGATGCCTGGATGCTCACGCGCGAGGTGCGTGATACGCCGAACGAGCCCTCGCGTGTGAGGATCTCGTTCCGGGCTGGCGTACCGGTCGCGATCGACGGTGAACCCCTTGGCGGCGTCGCGCTCATCGATCGACTCAACACGCTCGCGGGCGAGCACGGTGTTGGACGGATCGACATCGTCGAGAACCGCGTGGTGGGCATGAAATCGCGTGGGCTCTACGAGACACCCGGCGGGACCGTGCTCTACGAAGCGATCCGCGGACTCGAGGACATCACGCTCGAGTACCGCAGCCGGAAGCTGAAGGATCAACTCGCGATCGAGTTCGCGGAGCTGGTGTACGCGGGCAAGTGGTGGATCCCGGCGCGGGCGGCGATCCAGGCAGCGGTCGAGACACTCGCGCAGGACGTTACGGGTGATGTCACGGTCGAACTCTTCAAGGGCCGGGTTGTGACGACGGCGCGATCGAGCCCGAGCAGCATGTACGCCGAGAGCGTTGCGAGCTTTGACATGGCGGAGGGGTACGACCAGGCTGATGCGAACGGTTTCTTGCGTCTGTTCGCGTTGCCCGAGCGCATCAGAGCGTCGGCGACAAGGCCGGCAGACGAGGCCCTGGCGTGAGCGGGCCGGCAGGGATGTGGGGCGGAAGGTTCGCGGGCGATGCGGATCAGGTGTTCCGGGCTCTGAACGACTCGTTGCCCGTCGACTGGCGGATGGTGCAGCATGACATCCGGGGCTCCGTCGCGTGGGCGCGGGCGCTCGCCGGCGTCGGGATCTACACGGACGCGGAACTCACACAGGTCGTGGAAGCGTTGGGAGCGATCGCAGCGGAAGCCGAAACGCTCGGTGCCCCGCCTGTTGAGTCCGGGGCCGAGGACGTGCACACCTGGGTCGAGCAGCGGTTGACGGACCGGCTCGGTGATCTCGGGCGCAGGCTCCACACGGGTCGGAGCCGGAACGACCAGGTCGCGACGGATCTGCGTCTCTGGATGCGTGATGCGCTCGGGTCGCTGACTGGGCTCGTGAGCGAGGCCGCGATCGCCCTTGCGGATCAGGCCGAGACACACGCGGCGACGCCCTTCCCGGCGTACACGCACCTGCAGTCGGCCCAGCCCGTGACCTTCGGGCACTGGTGTCTCGCGTACGTCGAGATGCTGCTGCGAGACCGGGAGCGATTGAGCGATGCGGGTCGGCGGATGAACGAGTGCCCGCTCGGCTCCGCGGCGCTCGCGGGCACCACCTATCCAGTCGACCGAGAGGCGATCGCTCGTGAACTGGGCTTCGAGCACCCGACACGGAACAGCCTCGACGCGATCGCGAGTCGCGACCATGTGATCGAGGTACTCGGTGCGCTCGCGACGCTCGGGGGGAATCTGTCGAGGCTCGCGGAGGATCTCTCGGTCTACACGAGCGTGGAGTTTGGCTTGGTCGAACTCGACGACGGTGTGACGAGTGGTTCGAGCCTGATGCCGCAGAAGAAGAACCCGGATTCGCTCGAGTTGATCCGGGGGATGTCGGGCTTGCTCACGGGCGGTCTGGTCGCGATGCTCACGACGGTCAAGGGCCTGCCTATGTCGTACAACAAGGATCTGCAGTTCGACAAGGTCATTCTGTTCGACGCGTTTGATCGGGCTTCGGCGGTGCTTCGGCTCGCCGCGCGGACCATGGCTGGGCTGCGGATCGATCCGGCTCGGGGTTTGGAACTCGCCGCCGCTGGGCACGCGAACGCGACAGATCTCGCAGATCTACTGGTCGGAGCTGGTGTGCCCTTCCGCGTGGCGCACGAGCGGGTTGGCGCAGTCGTGCGTTACGCGATCGGTCGTGGCTCGACCATCGACGCGCTCCCGGACAGTGTTCTGGGCGAGCTGCTTCCCGAGCTGCAAACGGATGCCGTGCGAGCGCTGACGACGGATTCGCTGCTGGCCAAGCGGGATGTCTTCGGCGGGACCGCGCCCTCGCAGGTGGCCGCTCGCGCCAGAGAAACACGACAACGGCTCGCTAGCGGAGCGGAGAATCCATAAAGAACGCCCGTGCCGACGCCCCACGAATGGTCGTCGGCACGGGCGGGTTGTGGTGAGATGATTATCCTCGATTAGCGCCGGCGACGCAAGCCAGCAAGGCCACCGAGCCCGAGCAGAGCGGCCGATGCCGGCGCTGGGATGACCTCGGCAGTGATGCTGAAGGTGGCGGGGGCGCCGCCCTCCTTGGTGCCGAACGCGGGCGCGGTCGAGGCGTCGCCTTGGATGACGTTGTGCAGGCTGCTGACCGTGAGGCTGACGATGCCCTCGTTGAGCGAGTCTTGGAGGTAGGCGACCACATCGGGGTTGCTGAGATCGAGGCTGAAGGTCACAAGCTGTCCCGAGCCGGTCACGGCACCAGGCACCTCACCCGCGATCATGCCCTGCGCGAAGGGTGTGGAGGTGAAGCCGTCGCGGATCTCGTTGGAGACATCCCGGCGCGAGCCACCTGCCGCGTCTGTTGCATAGGCGAAGCGGATGTCCTCGGACGTCGGATCGCCCGCACCGAAAGCGAAGTCCTCGCCGTACGCAAAGGCGTTCAGCCCGGCGCGGAAGCCTGTACCGAAGAGCTCGATGGAGGCACCGTCGTTGCGGACGGTGTCGTAATCGAACGTGCCGCCAGTGAGGGTGGCGGTGAAGGTGGCCTCGGTGACGACGTAGTTGCTGCTGCCCAGGCCCGGGGCGTAGTCGCCCGCGGTGATGAAGCTGTTGAGAAACTGCCCGTCGCGGTCGTCGAAGAAGTTGGGCGGGAACTGATCGCTCTGGCCGGAAAAGGTCGTGGCGGCCGTGCGCACGCCCGGGGTGAAGTTGAACGGGTAGTTCCAGCGATCGAAGGTCGGAGCGGCGTAGTTGGTGGTGGTCTGGGCCAGAGCCGAGCCCGCCGCGGCGAGAGCGATGGCTGCTGCGATCGTCTTCATGTCAGTCTCTCCTCCCCGATTGTGGGGTGTGATGTGTCTTTGATCCCCTCAGAGGGGCCCCGGTCGTACGGCTGGACCGGAATTTGTCTTGCTGAGCAGAATAGCTTTGTTGAGACTCTGTCTCAACTACCTGCTTGGAGATTTTGCGCAGGCCGCGAGAGCGTCCTCGGGTCGAACTAGGCTTGCCCCCTATGGCGGACCGGATCGATCTCATCGATGAGCTGAAGTGGCGGGGCCTGCTCTACCAGTGCACCGACGAGGGAGCCCTGCGCGAGCATCTCGATGGAGGGCGACGCCGTATCTATGCCGGCTTCGACCCGACCGCCGACTCGCTCACGATCGGAAACCTCGTGCCCATGATGCTGCTCAGGCACGTCCAGCGGGCCGGTCACGAGCCCGTTGTGCTCATGGGCGGCGGCACGGGGCTGATCGGCGATCCGTCGGGCAAGTCGGCGGAGCGTCAGCTGATGACGCGCGACACGGTCGAGGGCAACATTGCCGCCCAGCGTCCGATCTTCGACGCGATCCTGGGCGGCGCGGTCAAGGTCGTGAGCAACGCGGACTGGCTCACCAAGCTCAGCTACCTCGACGCGCTGCGAGGCATAGGCAAGCACTTCAGCGTCAACATGATGATGCAGAAGGACTCGGTCAAGAGCCGCCTCGAGGACCGCGACCAGGGCATCAGCTACACCGAGTTCAGCTACATGATCCTGCAGGCGTTCGACTTCGCGTACCTGCATCGCGCGATGGGCGTGACCGTCCAGTGCGGGGGGAGCGATCAGTTCGGGAACATGGTCGCCGGTACTGATCTGGTGCGCCGGGTGCGGTTCCGCGAGTTCGTGTTCAGCCAGGGCGGGGGCCTGTTTGATCCGTCGGAGCTCGACAAACCCCTGCCCGGTGATCCCGAGGGACAGACCGCGGCCGAGAAGCTCGCGGCCCAGGCGTTCGCGTTTACGGCTCCGCTCATCAGCAAGGCCGACGGCGGGAAGTTCGGCAAGACCGAGTCGGGCGCGATCTGGCTCACCCGCCAGCGCACGAGCCCTTACGCCTACTACCAGTTCTGGCTGAACACCGCTGATGCTGACGTCGGGCGGTTTCTGAGGACTTTCACGCTGCTCCCGCGTGAAGAGATCGAGCGGCTTGAGCGTGAGGCTGCTGAGAACCCCGCCAAGCGGGAGGCCCAGCGGACGCTCGCGCGCGAGGCAACCGCGCTGCTGCACGGTTCGGACGAGGCGATGCAGGCCGAGGCAGCGGGGAGGGCGCTCTTCTCGGGCGATGTGCGCAGCCTCAATGCCGAACTGCTCGACGAGGTGCTCTCCGGTGCGCCCGCGACGGTAGCGAGCCGTGATGCGCTCGCCGCCGGGCTGGCGGTCCTCGATCTGCTGGTCGAGACGGGGCTTGCCAAGAGCCGGCGCGAGGCCAGGCAGTTCCTGGAATCGGGCTCAGTGAGCGTCAACGGCGACAAGGCCGGGCCCGACCGGGCCCTGCGGGCCGACGATTTGCTCCACGGCAGGGTCATCGCGATCCGTCGCGGCAAGAAGAACTGGCACGTCATCCGCTTCGGCTGAGGCTCAGCTGCCGCCGAGCCTGCGGAGCTCGCCCGGGTCCTCGGCGTGCCCGGTGCGGGCGCTGAGCAGTGCGGCGTGGGCGGTGGCAAGCACCCCCGCGAGATCGACAGGCACCACACGGGGGGCTTCGCCGAGCACGGCGCGGATGTCGTCGGCGATGATCGCGGCGGCGAGATCCGCCTCGGCGTCGTGATCGGCAGACAGCGTCTCGACGTGCAGGCCGGCAGCATCGAACCAGTCCACGCGTGTGTCGTCGGCAACGATCCGTCCTCGAGGGCCCAGCAGTGTGACCGTTCGTGACCACGCGGCGGCACGGTCGGAGGCGAACAGGCTCGCGGCGTGCCCCTCGGCGAAGCGGAAGGTCGCGGCGAGGTGCCCGTGCAGCCCCCGGAGTGTCTCGGGCGTCGGGGGGTCATCGGAGCCGGGCGTGTGGGCGGCATCGACCGACAGCGGCTCACCCAGCAGCGAGATCAGCAGATCGGCGGCGCCGGTCAGCCTCGCCCCCAGGGAACCCTCTGCGGACCTTCCGAGCGTGACGATGGAGACCGCCTCGATCGGTCCGTAGCTCTCGAGCAGGTCATGGGCGCGTCGGAAGGCCGTGCCGCGTCGGACGAGGGGTGAGAAGACGACACGCTCCTTGGCGACATCGGAGGCGTCCTGCCACGCCGGGTCAGTGAGGTGCAGCGAGAGCGGCGGGATCGGCTCGAGGGTGACGATCGTGACCCCGCGCTGTGCAGCGTCGATCACGGTACGGAAGTCTGTCGTGGAAGACCCGTCGGCGAACCCGGATGGGTCACCGATCAGCACGACGCGCGTGTCGGAGGTCGCGATCAGGGCCCTGAGGTCATCGACGGGCTTGGCGTCGCGAAGCCTGGCGAGGTCGCCACCGCCTTCGCCGCCCGCTGCGACGAGACGGAGGTCGGCCCGGTCCAGGATGCGGGTGAAGAGGGCGACCTGGTCGGCGCGCATCCATGCGGCGGCGGTTCTCGCGGGTCCGTGCGTCATCTCGCTGGATGCTATCCCATCGTGTGTAGACTTGCGGTGATCACGCGCCGCGAGGCGGCCGCGGGTCGGGGACGGTCCCCGGCCTGAGGAAAGTCCGAGCACGGCAGGACACGGTGGTGGGTAACGCCCACCCGCTCTTGGTCAGTTTCGCGGCCAGGGGCGAGGGACAGTGCCGCAGAGAGCAGACCGCCGATGGCCGGGCTCGTCCCGGCACAGGCAAGGGTGAAAGGGTGCGGTAAGAGCGCACCGCCCGGCTGGTGACAGACGGGGCATGGCAAACCCCACCGCGTGCAAGGTCAAGCAGTTCCCGCCTCCTCGGAGGGCAGCTCGTCCGGCTGATCGGGAACGGGTGGACCGCTCGGGCACCGGCTTTGAGCCGGGCCCGCACCGCGCCGGCAACGGCGCGCGGCAGAGAAATGGTCGCCCCCGCCCGCACGCCTCCGGGAACGACGGGCGGGACAGAACTCGGCTTACCAGCAGCGCGTGGCCGCGAAAAGCGAAGGCCCCGGGGAGCACCCGGGGCCTTCGGCCTTGCATAGCGGGAGATGGAGTCTCGATCAGTCGGCCAGCGCACTCATGGTCGGCAGTTGGGCCGGACGGAGCACGAGGTTGGTCTCGATCCGGAAGTTGCTCTCGCTGGTGTGCCGCTCCGCGAAGAACAGCTTGAGCTGGTAGCTCTCGCCGGGCTCAAGGCCCAGATCCGCCGCGGCTTCGTCGAGGTTGATCTGCTCTGACATCTGGCCGTGCACACCGCCGATATCGATGGCGAGCTTACCGTTGATGAAGACCCAGACGTCGTCATCGCCCGTGAACTTGTAGACGAGATCGCTGTCGCGCTCGGACCGGTCGGTGTACGTGAACTCGGTCTCGAGCTCGTAGGTGAAGTGGTAGTTGTGCGTGCCCGGGGAGGCCCAGCGCAACCCTTCCATGGACAGCCCGTACCCGGAGCTGTCGATCGGGAAAAAGTACTCGGGGCGTTCCTTCGCAAAGACGTAGACCGGCCCGGTGCTACGTTCTTCGCGCTGGAGCTCGATCGTCAGGGGCATCGACACGTTCACGCCCGGGATGTCGCGGTACCACTGGTCGAAGCTCTCGACCGAAGTGACGCCCGCGCCCTGACCCCATCCACGCGAGGCGGCGAGATCGACATTGAGAACGGGCTTGCCGTCCGGGCCCAGGTCGTCGAGAACCATGTTCTTGTTGCTGCTGCCTGGGTAGGTCTCGAAGTCGGGGTGGGTCACCTGAAAGTCTCGAACGACCCCGGTGATCCGGATGAACTCGATGCCCGCGGTCGGGTCGTTCGAGTCCTGCTGTCCGTCGCCGAGTGAGGGCGGTGCCACAAGTCCGGTTGTCGCGAGCGAGCTGCTGGAGCTGCCGGCGAGTACGAGAGCTGTGAGCACTGTCATGCTGGTCAACATCGTCATCCTCCCGCTGGGTGAATCCGGTCATTGGATCACTGCATTGCGGGAGCGACGATGCAACCTGATCTGGGGGAAGGTGTTCACTCGGTGCCGGCGCAATCCTTCCAGACGGGAGAGACCCACTCGGTTGCCGGCTTTGAAATGGTGCTTATCGGTCGAGCTGGCGCTGGACGGGGTTGACGTACCGCTGCTCGGGAACCAGCCTGCCGAAGTGCGCGTTCCGCTGCTCGCCCGCGCTGACCATGATGAACGGCACGCGGCCCTGGCGGTCGGGCTCCATCCAGAGCAGCCCTTCGAGCTCGCCCGTGGGTCGGTCGAAGTCGATCACCGTCTCGCTCGCGATCGAGCCATCGGGCTCGAGACGGATCTCGGTAATGCGGTAGCCGAGGCCCTCAGTCTGATTCTGGACGAGCCAGAGCTCGCCCGGGTTGCCCCTCGCGGCAAGCGATTGCACGAACGGCCCGCACGGAGCTTCGCTGAACAGCACGCCGTCGGTGGTCGTGCGGTCGGCGGCGAGCAACGCGAGCGGGTCATAAAGACGGATCGCGTTTGCGGCTTCCCCGTAGTCGCTGGTGGCGAGCGCGACCCGGCCTCCCGGGAGGGTCACGAACATCGGGCGCGTGCCGTTGATCGCGGCATCGTCCTCGACCTGATGCAGCACGCACCCGTCGAGGTTGCCCTGGCTCAGAGCGCGCTTGAAGTCGATCTGGAAGAGCCGCCCTCGCTGATTGACCGTGTCTCCGAGCCAGTAGCCGAAATTGGGGTGCCAGGTCAGCCCGGTGGGGTGCGGGGCGATGTCTCTCCCCGCCTCGGTGAGCTCGATGGTCCGTCCGCTGGGGAAGAGCGTGCGTCTGCCGTCGTCGCCCGTGGAGAGGAAGAACTCGCGGATGATGCCCGGGCCGTTCTGGCCTTCCCCGTTCTGGTACAGATCGCCCAGCACGTAGAAGAAGTTGCCCTCGGCGAAGATGCCCTGTGCAGCGCCGACGCCCTCGATCGTGACGCCGTGGGTGATCTCATAGAGCCCGGCCTGCGCAAGCACAGGTGTCGGGCGGGGTTCGGGTGGGCCCGGGCGGACTGGCTCGCGCTGGATGCAGCCCGCGAGCGTCGCGGCGAGGGCAATGACGAGGCAGGTCCGGAGCGGAGTAGTCGTGCTGTTCATGGGGGTGCGGTCCTTCGCGGTCTGGTGTCGGGACAGTCTATCTCCCCCGGCGGGCGGCCACGCAAACGATGAAGCTGTCACCCAGCCAGTCGGGATCGGTGATGGGCTCAGCGTAGACATTCCCGTCTGCGTCCTCGGCGTCGGGGAGCTGGGCGTAGACCTCCACGCCCCCGAAACCGGCTTCCAGCATCGCGTCGCGGAGCTCGGGCAGTGACCAGAGCCGCCAGCGGTAGACGAAGGCGTCGGGCAGGTCGAGCACGCACTCGTCGGCGTCGAACACCCGGAAGTGGAGGACGTCGGTGACCATGCCGGTCATCGGGTCGGCCTCGCGCTGCTCCCAGGTGTAGACGCAGTGGCGCCCGTGGGGCAGGGGGATCTGCTTCTCGACCGAGCCGAGGACGTAGGCGGACTCGCCGCCGTAGGTGTCGCACACGAAGACCCCGCCCGGATTGAGCCGCTCGTGGGCGGCCCGGAGATAGGCGACCAGATCAGAGCGGGCGTGCAGGTAGCCGATCGAGAAGTTCCCGGCGTGGAGCACGTCGACGGGGTCGTGCCCATGATGGAGCGTGACGTCACCCACGATCGTCTGAAGTCCGTCGATGGACTCGGCACGGGCGAGCGCCTCTCCGTCGAGGTCGATCGCGACAGCAGATGCGCCGGGGATGCTCTGGACCCAGTGCCGAGTGAGATCGGCGGTGCCGGCAAAATCCTCACCGAGCCGGGTCGGGCTGTGGCCGTGCACGGCTCGGAGCAAGCGGGCCATATCTGGCGGCGATTGCACGCTGGCTTCGTAGAGGTCGAACCTGTCGGGGAGCGGGGGAGCGGTCACGCCATGCGGACCCACTTGATGAGCGTGCGGAAGTTCGGCGGCTTGCCGTACATCAGCAGCCCGACGCGGAAGACCTTGGCGGCGCACCACACGGCGACGTAGCACGTGACCGCCGAGATCACGACCGCGAGCCCGACCTGCCAGGGCGGGGGCGGCTCGGTGCTCGCGACACGCAGCATCATCATGAACGGCGAGATCGGAGGCACGAAGCTGGCGATCGTCGCGAACGTGCTGTTGGGATCGTCGGCGATGAAGATGCCCAGCCCGTAGGGCAGCATCAGCGGGACCATGACTGGCCCGATGAGCGACTGTGCCTCGCGGAGCTCGTTTACGCTGCTGCCTACCGCCGCCATGAAGCTGGCGAAGGTGAAGTAGGCCAGCGCGAAGAACACGAACATGGAAACGAGCGCAAGAGGTGTGATGGCATCACCCAAGCTGAAGCTGATGAGAGCGTACATGCTCATGCCGCCGTAGATCACCATGATGACCAGGCCCACGCACATCTGCCCGAGCACCTTGCCGGTCATCAGCTCCATCGGGCTGACCGCGGACAGCAGGATCTCAACGACGCGGCTCGACTTCTCCTCGATCGCATTGGTGAGTAGGTACTGCGCGCCGACGAACGTCGGGATGAGCATCAGCATCATGAAGCCGTAGGCTATGAAGTTGCGGAAGTCACCGATGCTGGCGCGCTCGCCGCCGTCTTCGGTCAGCTCGCGGGCGCTGCCGGTGTTGACGTCTTGCAGGCGTCCGACGACGGAGCGGTCGTAGCCGGCGACACGGAACCTTTCGTCACGGATGACGCGGACGGCGGCGTTGCGGATCGTGTCGATCACGTCGTCCTTGAGCTTGGGACGAACGAAGAGCTGGATGTCCTGACGCGCTTCGCCCTCGGGCTGGGGCATCAGGGCGGCCTCGTCGACGATCAGCAGGGCGAGCCGCCCGTCCTCCACGTTCGCCTCTTCGCGGACCCGCTGCTTCTCGGCGTCTTGGTCGGTGTCGGCTGGAAGTGTGGCAACGCGGAGCGTTGGGAAGCTCTCGGCGTCCGGCCCGATGCTGCCCGCGAAGCTGCTCGCGCCGGGCGACACGTCCTTTAGGGTCTCCGCAATCCGCTCGGCCCGCGCACGGGCCGCCTCCGCGAGCGCCTCGGGAGACAGGGTCTCGGTCAGGCGCTCGGCGATCACGCCGGTCGGGTCGACGATGGCGACCTCGCCGGAGATCGTGGGCTCGCTCTTGAATGCTGTGAGCGCCGTGACGATTGCGATCATGACCAGGATCAGCACGGGCGTCAGCAGGGCGCCGATGATGAATCCCTTGGTCAGCACCGTGCTGGCGAACTCGCGCCACGCCACTCTGCCGATCTTGCCGGGGTTCATGGCGTCGCCTCCTGCGGGCCCGCCGCGCGGTCTTGGAGTTGAGCGCGGAGCTCGTCGCTGTCAACATCGCCCCCGGTGCGTTCCTGCACGATCTCGATGAAGACGTCTTCCAGGCTCGGCCTGCGGAGCTCGACACGGCGGGCGCGGGTCTGTTCGAGGATGTTTGCCATGATGGTGTGCCGATCGGCGTCGTCGTGCAGCGCGGCCTCGAACACTCCAGGGGAGACCTGACGCACCGACTCCACGCCTTCGTGCTGCTCGGCGGCGGAAGGGCCGATGCCCGCGTCAGGCTCGAAGACGACCGACCGCGGGTCGTAGCGGTCGCGGATCTCCTGCAAGGTGTTGTCGAGAACCTTTTGGCCCGATTCGATCATCACGATGTGATCGCACAGCTGCTCGGCCTGGATCATCACGTGCGTCGAGAAGATGACCGTGACACCCTTCTGGTGCTGATCGAGGATCAGGTCACGGAGCAGGCGCATGTTGACCGGGTCGAGCCCGCTGAAGGGCTCGTCGAGGATCAGCAGCTCGGGCTCGTGGATCACCGATGAGATGAACTGGATCTTCTGCTGCATGCCCTTGCTGAGCTCGTCGCAACGCTTCTTCTTGACGTCGCCCAACTCGACGCGATCGAGCCAGTCGTCGATCTTCTGGGATACGCCCGAGGTCACGCCCTTGAGCCCGGCCATGTGCGACAGGAACGCGCCAACCTTCATCTTTCGGTAGACGCCTCGCTCTTCGGGCAGGTAGCCGATGCGGTCCTTGCTCTCCACCGCAGACTTCTTGCCCAGCACGCTCAGACGCCCGGCATCGGGGAACAGGATCGACATGACCATCCGGATGGTTGTCGTCTTGCCCGCGCCGTTGGGTCCGATCAGGCCGTGGAGCGAGCCTCGGGGCACGACGAGGTCAAGATCCTCGACGGCGACCTTGTCCCCGAAACGCTTGCCCAGGCCCTGGATGTGGATGGCGTCGTCGCTCACGTGCGGCGGTCCCCCCTGCGAGTGTCGCGATGCTATGCGCGGTCGCGGCCGGTGTATGGTTTGGTGTGTCAACGGTTGCGGAACAGATCGAGTCGGCTCTGCCGGCGGGTGTTCGAGAGAAGCTGGCCGAGCTCGACGAGCAGATGATCGAGATCGAGGCCCGGCTGGGCGATCCCGCGGTGATGGCGGACCACAACGTGGTGCGTGATCTCTCGATCAAACGGGCGGCGCTCGAACCGGTGGTGGGGGGCTGGCGTTCGATCCGGGCCGCGGGCGACGAGGCGGCAGAGTTGGAAGCAGCGCTGGGCAGCGATGACGTGGAACTCGCGGAGCTCGCAAGGGAAGAGCTGCCGACGATCCGAGCCCGCATCGAGGAAACCGCCGAGCGGGTGAAGGCGTCTCTGGTAACCGCAGACGATCGGCGGTTTGCGTCGGTCATCATGGAGCTGCGCGCGGGCACGGGGGGCGACGAGGCGGGCCTGTGGTGCCGCGACCTGATGCAGATGTACGAGAAGTACGCTGGCTCGAAGGGCTGGAGCTTCGAGCCGGTGGACGTGACCGCGGACTCTGAGGTCGGGGGTGTGCGTCACGCGCTCGTGACGATCAAGGGCGAGGGGGTCTTTGCCGAGCTGGGCTTCGAGGCTGGTGTGCACTCGGTCAAGCGCGTGCCCGCGACCGAGACCCAGGGGCGTGTGCACACCAGCACCGCGACCGTCGCGGTGCTGCCCGAGCCCGAGGCGGTCGACGTGCAGATCGACTGGGCCAACGAGGTCGAGGAGCACATCACGACCGCCCAGGGCCCGGGCGGGCAGAACGTGAACAAGGTCGCGACCGCGGTCCACCTGCTGCACAAGCCGACCGGTGTCGAGGTCCGGATGCAGGAGACCAAGAGCCAGCAGCAGAACCGCGAGAAGGCCAGGCGTCTGCTGACAGCGCGGATCTACGAGATCGAGCGGCAGAAGGCAGAGGCCGAGCGGGCCGCCGAGCGCAAGGGCCAGATCGGCACGGGCCAGCGGAGCGAGAAGATCCGTGTCTACCGCTACCAGGACAACATCGTGGCGGACCAACGCCTGGATCAGAAGTTCCAGACCAGCAAGGTAGTAGGGGAGGGCGACCTGGGCCCGATGGTCGAGGCCCTGATCGAGCAGGAAACAGCACGCCGCCTGGCTGAAATCTGACGCGCGGAGTCCCGTAGACTCCCGGTATGGCGATCGACCCAAGTCCGCAATTGGCCCCGCAGCCGGCCCTGAGGCCCACGCAATCCGCAGAGCGGATCCAGACGCTCGACGTCGCCCGGGGCATCGCGCTCTTCGGCATCCTTATGGTCAACGTCCAGTTGATGACTCAGCCGCTGGAGTATCTGTGGACGGGCGACCCGGCGGCCGAGGGACCGCTGGCGGCGGCGTTCCATTACCTCACGCGTGTGCTTTTCGAGTCCAAGTCCTACCCGCTGTTCTCGATGCTCTTCGGCATGGGCATGGCGCTCATGCTCGACCGGGCCCGGGCCTCCGGGCGTGCGTTCGCGTTCCCGTACCTCCGCCGGCTGTTCCTCCTGCTGCTCGTCGGCTGCGCGCACGCCTTCCTGATCTGGTACGGAGACATCCTGATCTACTACGCCCTCTTCGGGATGGGGATCATGTGGGTCGCGGGCCTCTCGACTCGCGTGCTGCTGATTATCGCATCGGTGCTGCTTGGCTTGGCCACCGTTTGGATGGTCGCCTTCGCGATCCTCGGTGGGCTGATGGGGGGTGACGAGATCGTCGAGGAGACGACCGTCACGACGTTCGCAGAGTTCTGGCAGGCGCTGAAGGGCGGCGAGGTCCCGGGCGGGCCGATGGATGCGGCGTGGGCGGTAGCCGAGATCGACGCCAACAAGAACGGCCCCTACGCGAACGCCGTCGCGATGCGCGCGATCAACTGGGTCTCGGGCACCATCTTCTGGATGATGTTCAGCGGCATGTTCCTGCACATCCCGGCGATGTTCCTGTTCGGGCTCGCGATCCTGAGATCGGGCGCCCTGACCAGGCCTGACAGCCCCTGGCCCGGGCGGTTCCTGCTCATGGGGCTTGTCGTCGGGCTGCCGGGAAGCATCGCGGCGGTCGCGATGAGCGAGCTCAACGATCAGGGCTCGATCTGGTTCGGGCTCTCGGCGGCGTTGACGTTCGTCGTCGGCCCCTGCATCAGCATCGGCTACCTCGGGCTGGCGTCGTGGATGGCGCGCGGGCTGATCGGGAATCTCATCGTGAAATCGGTTGCCTCGGCCGGGCGGATGGCGCTGACCAACTACCTGATGCAGTCGATCCTGGTCGCGGTGCTCGCCCAGCACTGGGGGCTGGCGTGGTACGGCGATGTATCCCGCGTGGGAATGGTTGGCATCGTCGCGGGCATCTACGTTTTCCAACTCGGCTTCAGCTCGCTCTGGCTGAGCCGGTTCACGATGGGTCCGTTCGAGTACGTCTGGCGCTGCGGCATCTACTTCCGTATGCCCAAGCTGCTGAAGCAAGCCGACGCGTGACCCTGGTCTGCGTGCCCATCATGGTGGACGACCCGGAGGCCGCCCTCGCCGATGCGCGTGTCGCGAAGGACGCCGGTGCGGACTTGGTTGAGTTGCGGATTGACAGCTACTTCCCGGGCTCCGAGGGCGACAGCGAGGATCGCCTGCGCGTCGAGACGCTTCGGTCGCTCATCGCCGACTGCCCGCTGCCCGTGATCCTGACCTGCCGGAGCGCCGAAGAGGGCGGCGACTACGACGGCGACGAGGTCGACCGTGTCAGTCTGCTCGAGAAGCTGTGCGTGAACGTCGAGCACCCGCCCGCGTATCTCGACTTCGAGCTCTCTGCCTACCAGCGGTCGGCCAACATCCGCCAGAAGATCAACCTGTGCGTCGATCACCCGAAGCAGCAGCGCGACGTCCGCACGCGGCTGATCCTGTCGATGCACGATTTCGATCAGCGGCCCTCGGATCTGATGCGGCGCCTTGCCGACGCGTGGGCCGAGCCGGCCGCGAGCGTGGTGAAGTTCGCGTACCGCTGCCGGAGCATCCGCGACAACCTCGAGATCTTCGAGATCCTCCGCGACGCCCCCAAGCCCACGATTGGCCTGGGCATGGGCGAGTTCGGTCTGATGAGCCGCGTGCTCGCGCCGAAGTTCGGGGGCTTCCTGACCTTCGCCAGCCTGCGTGACTCGGCCGCGACTGCTCCCGGGCAGCCCACGATCTCCGACCTGCTCGGCATGTACCGCATCCGCTCGATCGGCAAGGACACGAGGGTCTACGGCGTGATCGGCTGGCCTGTCACCCAGTCGATGTCACCCCTGATCCACAACGCGGGCTTCGAGGCGCGTGGGTGGGACGGGGTGTACTTGCCGATGCCGGTGCCGGACAGCGATGAGGCGTTCAAGGCGACGCTTGATGTGCTCGCAGACGCAAGACGACTGCTCTTCGCCGGCGCGAGTGTCACCATCCCGCACAAGGAAAGAGTGTTCCAAAGTTTCCCGTCGCTGATCACAGAGATGTCCAATCAGGTAGAGGATGTCGGTGCGGGAAACACGCTTCAGCTTGAGCCGATCGGCGAAGACCTACCCGCCGTGGTGCTTGTGACGAATACAGATAGCGAAGCGGTTCGGCAGCTTCTCGCAGAGTTGAACGAAGACCCACCGCGATGCCGAGTTGCTGTACTTGGTGCCGGAGGTGTTGCGAAAGCGGTTGCATACGCTGGTTACGTGCTTGGTGCGCAAGTCACGGTATTCGGTCGCAACACCGAACGTGCGGCAAAGTTCGTACGAGAACTGCAAACCCTTGATGGGCCTTGGGATTCTCCCGCCCATCCGATCTTCGGCGATCGCATCGAACTCGGATCCCCCAGTATCTTGGCGGAGCGTCGTCATCACGTCTACATCAACTGCACCCCCGTCGGCATGACCGGCGGCCCCGATCCCGAAGGCCTCTCCATCCCCGTCCACGACCTTGCTGACAATCTCCCGTCCGAGACCGTCTTCTTCGACGCCGTCTACAACCCCATCGAGACCCCCATGCTTAAGGCCGCCCGCGAGCACGGGTTCCGCACGATCGACGGCGTCGAGATGTTCGTCCGCCAGGCTTCGGCACAGTTCGAGTTGTGGACGGGGGAGCAGGCACCCGTCCAACTTTTCGACCGGCTCGTCCGCGAGCGGCTGGGCGGGGCGTGATGGACCCGGTCGTTGACGAGGCGGTCTGCCTGCGGCAGTGGGACTACTCCGAGACCTCGCAGACCGCGGCGATGTTCACCCGCACGCTCGGCATCGTCCGCGTGCTGGGCAAGGGCACCAAGCGCAACGACCCCCGGTTCAGCGGGGGGCTCGAAGTGGGCACGCTCGGCGAGGCGGTAGTGCACCCGAAGGAGTCGGGCCTCGCGACGCTCGCGGGCTGGGATCTGCTGCGGACCTTCCGCGGCGCTCGCCGGACGCTCGGGTCGCACTACGCGGTTATGTTCGCGCTGGACCTTCCCCGTCACCTGCTGAGCGAACATGAGCCTCACCCCGAGGCGTTTGACGGGCTCGTGTCGACGCTTGACAATCTCGAAGAGCACGGTTGGAGGCCCGTCATTGCTCGCTGGCTCTGGCGGCTGCTCGACCTCGCGGGGTACCGCCCGGACGTGTCGCTCGGCCCAGACTCGGACGGGTTCTCGCCCGAGCTCGGGCTGGTGCGGTCGGGCGAGCGCGGGGTGGGGGTGTCTTGGGCGATCCAGCAGGGCACCGCCGAGGCACTGGTCGGGCTTGCAACAGGTGGTGTGGTTTCTGATGAGGACGCGGAGCGTGCCGGGCGTCTGCTGGCGTGGTACGCCTGCGAGATCGCTGGGCGTGAGCCCCCGACGATGCAGCCGTTATACGGGCGGTACAACCCCGCAGCGGTGCTACACGCCTGATCGAATTCGGACGGGTATCTCCAGAAAGCCGGAAACTGCGCGTGGGGCGTCAAGTGACCGCTCGGGTTGACCGATCCCGCGTGCAGAGACTCCCGCAAGGGATCAGACCGGCACGGACCACGGATGGGCCATGGATCACGAACTGCTTGAAGAAGTGCTCAGCTGTCCCACGCTGCCGTCGCTGCCCGCGGTGGCCGTGGAGGTGATCGAGCTCACCCGCGATCCGGAGGTCAAGCTCGAGCAGCTTGCCAAAACGATCGAGAACGATCAGGGCCTGGCGTCGAAGGTGCTGCGGACGGTCAACTCGAGCTACTACGGCTTGCGCCAGAAGAGCTCGACGATCCGGCAGTCGCTCGTCGTGCTGGGTCTGTCGGCGGTCAAGAGCCTGGCGCTGGGCTTCTCGCTCGTCTCGAGCGTCAAGCGTTCGGGCAACGACTTCGACTATGACATGTACTGGCGTCGAGGCCTGTTCACCGCGATCTCGGCGCGGTCGATCGCCAAGGCGGCGCGTTGCCCTTTCGAGGACGAGGCCTTCCTGGCAGGGCTGCTCCAGGACATCGGGATGGTCGCCCTGTACGAGTCGCTCGGACGCCGGTACGCGGTCATCCTCGAGCAGACAGGCGGGGATCATCGCAAGCTGTGCCGCTTCGAGATCGCTGATCTCGAGCTTCAGCACCCGGACCTGGGCGCGATGATGGCCCAGCGCTGGAAGCTGCCCGAGGAGCTCGTGCTGCCGGTCAAGTACCACGAGCGCCCGAGCGCTGGGCCGGTGGGGGCGGTCGGTGATCTTGTGCGTTCGGTTGGCCTGGGCGGCATCTTGGCGGACGCGTTGCTCGCTGAGGAGCCGCTGCCCGCGCTGCGCCGGTTCCGCGAGAAGGCGAAGGATTGGTTCAACCTGGGCGAAGCCGAGACGGAAGCGATCGTGCACGAGGTGACCGCTGGCACGCGGGAGATGGCCTCGTTGTTCGACATCGACGCGGGGCACGTGCCCGATGCAGACGACCTGATCGCGAGTGCCCGCGATCGCGCGGTCGAACTCGCGATCGACAGCCCGCCGGTCCCCGAGAACGAGGACGCTATGGAGGCGCTCCTGATCGACTCGCCCCGGTACGACCCGATCACGGGGCTGGTCAACGATCAGGCGTTCCCCAAACTGTACAACACCTTCTTCGACAACGCGGCCGCGGACGAGGAACCGATCAGCATCGTGCGCATCGTCATCGAGCGCGAGGGCGCGCCGGACGAGCTGCGGGCCGTGGACATGAACAAGCTGGTCGTTGCTGCGGCAACTCTCCTTCGCAAGCACTACGAGCACGCCGGGTCGGTGATCGCTCGCATGGGGCCGATGTCGTTCCTCGTCGCGTGTCGGATGAACCGTACCTCCGCGACGAAGACTGCCGAGGCCTTCCGCAAGGAGCTGTCCGGGGCGGCCTTGGAGTGGTCCACTCCCGCGCGGGCCACCATCGGGGTTGCGACGCGTGATTCCGAGACCGCAGGGAGTTATCAGCGCCCGACGGTTCTCCAGGCGGCCGCGGCGCAGGCCCTCAAGGCGGCCGTCGGGACGGGCGGCAACTGCGTGAAGTTCTTCATGCCCCGGAAGGCGGCCTGAGCGTCCCGATTGTCCAGGGCGTGACGCCCTGTCCTCCGAGCAGTGATCGGACTGTCTCGAGCGTGACCCCCTCGATCCGATCGAGTTCTTCGTCGAGGGTGCGGTACTCGCCCAGCATGGTCCACAGCCGCCCGAGGCGTTGCATGCTGTCGCCAGGCCGCTCGGCGCTGACGGTAAACGACGTTGCGAACCGCGAGCGGATCCGGGCGAGGTCGTCGGCGGTGATGGACTCGGCCAGGCTCTCGGACTCTTGCGTCAGCACCCGTTCGATCTCGCCGAGCCGGTCCGCATCGCCTGACGCGTAGATGTGGTACTCGCCCGAGCGGTCATTGGGCTCATAACCGGCCTGGGCCTCCTCCGCGATGCCCTGCTCGACGAGGGCCCAGTGCAGGCGGCTGTTGTCGGCGGCGCCGAGAACCTGGGCGACCAGGGTCGCCGCGTACCGATTGTCATCTTGGGCGGCGGGGCCCGGCGCCATCGCGATGAGGTAGCCACGATCGAACCGCTCGTCGGTCAGATCGAGCCGCCCGCGGCTGGGCGAGGGGGCGGTGCGCGGCTCGGGGATGCTCGATCGGCCCCAATCGGAGCACCGTTGCTCGATCCGCCGGCAGGCGTCTTCGAAGTCGACACGTCCCGCGAGCGCAACCGTGGTGGTATCGGCCGCGTACCGGGACTCGAAGTAGCCCGCCATGCTGTCGCGGCTCATCGCCCGGATGGTGTCCGGTGTTCCGAGCACCCGGTGGCCCAGCGGGCTGGTGTCGTAGTACCGCTCGCTGGTTTGCTCGTAGAGCACCCAGAACGGGTTGTCGGCGTACATGGCGATCTCTTCGAGGATCACACCTCGCTCGGTCTCGAAGTCGGACTCTCGGAGCGCCGGGCGCATCATCCGAGCGGTGTGATCGATCGCGTCTCCGATGCGGTCGCCCGTGACCGAGGCGTAGAAGCAGGTCGTCTCGTGGGACGTGTAGGCGTTGTTGCGGGCGCCCATCTCGTCGTACACACGGTTGATGTCATCGGCGCTGAGGTCTTCGGTGCCCTTGAACATCATGTGCTCGAGGAAGTGCGAGACGCCCATGAGCTCGCGGGGCTCGTCGCGGGCGCCGGTCCTGACGAAGAACCCGACAGCGGCCGACGGCGCGTCCTCGTTCACCTCGGCGACGATCGTCAGCCCGTTCGTCAACGTGTGCTGGTGAAACGCAACGCTCATACTGCTGCTCCCTCCGCGTGCAGCGGGCTCTGCATCGCGCGCCGTATCTCTGCGGTCGCCTGGGCGGGGTCCTCCGCGCCGCAGACGGCGCCAGAGACCGCTACACCCGTGCACCCCATCTGCGCGAGTTCGGCGGCTCGCGGCGCATCGATCCCCCCGATCGCGAGATGCGGAAGACCGCTCAGATCGGGGTGCCCGAGCACGCTCATCAGGAGGTCGGGCCCCGCGATGCTGGGCTTTGGTTTGGTTGAACTCGGGTGCATCGCGCCGAGGCCGATGATGTCCGCGTCCGCTTCCGCGGCAGCGATCGCCTGCTCCACCGACGAGCAGGAGACACCCACGAGCATCCGGTCGCCCGCGATCCGGCGGGCCTCGCTGACGCGCAGATCGTCCTGGCCCAGGTGAACGCCGTCGGCTCCAGCCAGCAGCGCGAGATCCGGTCGGTCGTTGATCACGACCGCGACACCCTGATCCCTCGCGATCCGCACGAGAAACGAGGCACGCCCGAGCAACTCTCGATCGCCGAGATCCTTCTCGCGCAGTTGCAGACAGGATGCGCCACCGTCGATCGCTCCCCGCGCAATGTCCTGCCAGGAGTAATGCACACACAGCGCCTCGGTGATCAGGACGCACACCGCCCAGCGGGGGCGCTCAAGGATCAGGCTGCGCTGCAGCCGTCGCTCAGCGTCGTATGCCGTGTAGCGCAACGCTTCCAGCGAGGCCGCGCCCGCGGGGTGGACGGTCTTGACGCCCTCTTCCAGCACACGCAGGGCCTCGGTGAGCCGGCTAGACGCCGCGGCGACGATGTCGGCAAGGCCCGAACGTGTGTGATCGTCGGCCATCGAGTTTGCGATGCCGGCATCCAGGGCGACATCGCGGTCACGCGTCCGCTGGCTTCGTGCGAAGCCGGCCGACCCCAGGGCATCCTCCAAGCTGTGACGCATCCGCTTGGCGATCGCGGCGAGCGGCCCGTCGTCGAGCACGAATCGCGCGATGTCCTCCAGCGTGCGGGCGGCCTCGGTCGCCCGGTTCGCGTTGGCGTCGATCAGACGGGTCAGCTCGCGCATGGGGTCGATCCTAGCAGCACGCTGGCCATCGCCCCCTGAGTCTGCCACAATGCTGTCATGGATGGTCCATACGAGCTCGAGCCTCTCGAACGAGGGCCGGACACCCCGCCCGGGGTGCTGGTGCGCCCGGCGGTCGAGGACGTCATCGAGGCGATCGCGTCGGATCTGTTCCTGCACGCGATGAACTGCGTTCGTGCGTTCGGCGACTTCAATCTCGCGTTGTCGGGCGGACGGACCCACGTCCGTCTGTATCAGACCCTCATGCTCGATCCGCAGTTCCGTGCGTTCCCGTGGAAGCGGACGCACCTCTGGGCGGTCTCGGAGGATGTTTCGGTCCCCGAGCACGAATCGACCGGCGCACTGCTGCGTGACCTCATCGCCTCGCACTCCGACATCCCGCGCGAGCAGTTCCATCCGATCGACCGTATCGGGGGTGCCGCGGCGTACGCCTCGGTGCTCCGCGAGACGCTCGGCTGGCGCGAGCCCGGGCACGATCGACTCGACTATGTGCTGCTCGGGCTCGGAGCGGACGGGTCAACCGCCGGGCACGCGGCGGCAGATCCCGTCGATCCGAGCGCCCTGGTGCGAGAGTCTGCAGAGCCCGGTACCGGGCACATCTCCCTGGGCATGCACGCGATCAACGGGGCCCGGTTCGTGGCGATCGTCGCGTTCGGTGCCGACAAACAGGACGAAGCGCGGCGTGCGATCGGCGCAAATGGGCACGCCTTGCAGCCCAGGCGTCCGATCGACCATGTGCGTCCGGTTGGGGGTGAGCTCCGGTGGTACCTCGATGCCGCGGCTTTCGGTGAGGGCGTCGCGTGAGAATCGAACCGAACCAGCATGTGAGCGTCGCGGTCCGCTACGAGGACGACCACCTGCTCGTCGTCGAGAAGACGCCCGGGCTCGTGACCACCCCGGGCAAGGGGCACGAGCGGGACACTCTGCTCAACGGCCTGTTCGCGGTCTACGGCGATCGGCTGCGTCAGCTCGGGGCCTCGCGAGACCACGGCATGCTGCAGCGGCTCGACCGCGACGCCAGCGGGCTGCTGCTGGTGGCCCTGACAACAGGTGCGTGGGAGACGCTGCGTGAGGCGTTTGCGCGCCGCGCGGTCCGGAAGTACTACTGGGCTGTGACGCGTCGGGGGCCCAATCAGCCCTCGGGGGTCATCCGCAAGCCGCTCGAGGAGCACATGGCCCAACGCGACGACGTGTGGATCGACGACCCGCGTCGCAAGAAGTTCGCGAAGGTGAAGCTGTCGAAGGTCTCGTCGCGGGGCAAGCCTGCGATCACCGCGTACCGGACTCTCTCGAGCAATCACGCGGGGGCCACGCTCGAGTGCCGATCGATCACCGGGCGGCTGCACCAAGTCAGGGCTCACCTCGATTCGATCGGCTGCTCGATTCTGGGGGATCGCTACTACGGACCCGTGGCCTCTCGGCGTGCGGCGCCGCGCCTGGCGTTGCACGCACACCGACTGGTCTTCGACCACCCTGTCACCGGTGAGCTGGTAGACGTCCGCACACGCTGTCCACGCGACATGCGACGCTCCGCGATGCAGCTCGGGCTCACGCCGCCAGGCACGTTCAGTGCCGATGGGCCCGCTGCGCCGGTCTCAGCCGAGAGCTGACATCAGGCACGACGCGACATGGTCCGCCAGCGGCAGGCCCGAGTCGGTCAACGCGAGGCGGCCTGCACGCTCGACGAGCCACCCGGACTCGTCGGCCCGTTCGATCTCGGCCTGGAGCGCCCCAGCTGCTCCGATCGCACTCGCCTCGCCCAGAACCCTGTTCATATCGATGCCCTCGGCGAGACGGATGCCCGTCATGATGATCTCGGCCAGAGTGCGTCTCGGCTCGGGGGGGTCGTGATCGGTCACGAGCGCGAAGCCCTGATCGTCGTGGTTCAGATAGTCATCGAGCCTCGGGATGACCTTGTAACGGTGCCCGCCGACGTGTGCGCTTGCCGAGGGGCCGGCGGCGAGCCAGGGATCCTGACGCCAGTACGCGAGGTTGTGACGGCACTCGGACCCGGGGCGTGCGAAGTTGCTGATTTCGTACGCCCCGAGCCCTCGCTTCTCGCATTCGCTCCGGACGAGCCAGAACATCTCAAGCTCGGATTCCTCCTCGATGGGATGGAACTCGCCTCGCTGCAGGCGTCTGGTCATCGCGGTGTTGGGTTCGTAGGTCAGGTTGTAGGCGGAGAGGTGATCGATCGGCAGTGCCAGCGCGGTCGCAAGATCACTGCGCACGTCCTCGGTGGTCTGCCCTGGGATCGCGTAGATGAGATCGACCGAGCGGCGCTCGATGCCGGCGCTTCTGGCCAGTTCGAGGGCGCGTGGGACCGTGTCGGGGTCGTGCCACCGTTCGAGAGTCTTCAGGTGTGTCGGATTGAACGACTGGGCTCCGACGCTGATCCGGCTCACCCCGCCTTCCGAGAGCACGCCGAACAGTTCCTCGCTCGCGGTCTCTGGGTTGCACTCGACGGTGAACTCGCCATGCCCCCGGAGGATCTCTTGGAGGTCGAAGGTGTCTCGGAGGCAACGGAGCAGGGTGCGCCAGAGTTTGGGTGCGAGCAGGGTGGGTGTGCCGCCCCCGACGAAGAGGGTCCGGAGCGGCAGCCCGCGGGTGAGCGGGGCCACCGCCCTGAGCTCTCGGACGAGCCGGTCGATGAAGACACCCTGACGGTCCCGCGTGTCCACGAAGCTGTAGAAGTCGCAGTAGTGGCACTTGTGAAAGCAGAACGGGACGTGGATGTAGAGAGACCGCGGCTCGGCCTCTCCGCGGCACAGGAAGTCGGCGGCGATCGGGCGGGCGGTGGTGGTCGGGCGTTGCCGGAGGATATGAAGCGCGGTATCGTCGGTCATGGCAGCGTCTGGCTCGGGCACCTGTGCGGGGCTCAGGGCCATCTTCCACCGAGAGGATAAGCCACGTGAACGCAACGCTACTCGTCGTACGGGCCGACGGTGAGTCCCAAGAGATCGTGATCCGTCAGGATCGCGTGATCGTCGGGAGGGACAAGTCGGCTCAGTTGCGGGTGCCCGCGCGGAGTGTGTCGAGGCAGCACTGCGAGTTCGTCAGCGAGGATGGTCGCGTGGTGGTGCGGGATCTCGAATCCAGCAACGGGACCTTCGTGAACCGCGAGAGGGTGCATGAGGCCGAGCTCAGCCCGGGCGACCTGGTATCGGTCGGCCCGGCCGTCTTCGCGCTCCGGATCGATGGGGTGCCCTCCGACCTCGATCCCGCCGACGTGCATGCCCGCGGCTCGGTGGAACTCGCGGACGACAACGCTGCCCAGCCGAGCTACCCGGGTGGTGCCGCCGCGGCGGCCGCGGCGCTGGCGGGCGGGGGCGCCGCGGAGGATTCTGACCTGGCGATGGACGCGCTCACGGACCCGTCTGACGACTCGAGCGTGCTGGATTTCGACTTCGATCTCGGCGATGACGAGGACGAACAGCCGGAGCTCTGAGCACCCGTTGAGTGGATTCTCTCAGGCCGTCCGCTTGGCGGGCTTGGCTGCGCTGGCCTCCGGCACCCGGATGGCGGTCTGGCAGTTTTTGCACCGGACGGTCTTCCCGCGGGCGGTCTCGGGCACCGCGAGCACCTTCTTGCAGGTGAGGTTCGGGCACATGATCTGGACCGTATCTGCCATGGTGCTGGGGCTCCCTGGGGGGATCTTCGGTTGTCGAGGCCCGCGGCGTTAGCGAGGCAGCATGGGTCCGACGCTTGCGAGTTCTCGGGCCTTTGCAGAAAGCACGACGCCACGCGGGAACAATGACAGGTGACTGGACCCTCGGTTTCATCGAGCACGACCGCGGTTGTCGGCCTGCAGTGGGGCGACGAGGGCAAGGGCAAGATCGTTGATCTGCTCGCGGCTGAGCACGACATCGTGGTCCGATACAACGGAGGCGCCAACGCCGGCCACTCCGTCGTGGTCAACGGCGAGCGGTTCGCGCTCCACCTGATGCCCTCCGGGGTGCTCTGCCCGGGCGTCCGTTCCGTGATCGCCAACGGGGTCGTGGTCGACCCCGAGCAGTTGCTCAACGAGATCGAGGGCCTACGCCGGCGCGGCATCGAGGCGGGTCCGCTCCTGCTTTCTGATCGTGCGCATGTCGTGATGCCGTACCACAAGGCCGAGGACATCGCCCGTGAGCGCATTCTGGCAGCGCCGACGCAGTCCGGTGCTGGTTCCATAGGCACGACTGGGCGCGGCATCGGGCCGGCATACGCGGAGAAGGTCCAGCGCGGCTCGGCGATCCGGATTGGCGACCTGCTCCGCCCCGACGTGCTCTCGGCCCGCGTCGGCACAGCAATCGAGACCAAGCGTCCGATGCTCGAGCAGCACGCTCCCGAGCTCGCGGGCGAGGCGTGCGACGCGGACCGGATGGTCGAGCTGGCTCTGGGCTGGGGCCGGCAGCTTGCGTCTTCGATCACGGACACGCGTCGCGTGCTGCGTGACGCGGTCGCGGCACGCGAGCGGGTGCTGTTCGAGGGCGCGAACGCGACGCTGCTCGACATCGATCACGGCACATTCCCCTTCGTCACGAGCTCGTCGCCCAGCGTGCTCGGGATCGGCCCCGGGACCGGGCTTCCGCCGCGTGCCGTCGGCCGGACCGTGGGCATCGCCAAGGCGTACCAGACCCGCGTCGGGGCCGGGCCGATGCCGACGGAGCTGTCCGGGCCGGAAGGGGAGCGGATCCGTGAACGCGGGCGGGAGTTCGGGACCACGACCGGGCGTCCCAGACGCTGCGGGTGGCTCGATCTGGTCGCACTCCGATACGCCGCGGAGATCAACGGGATCGACGAGATCGCGCTGATGCTGCTGGATGTGCTGGCTGGGTTCGACGAACTCCGCGTCTGCACCGCGTACCGAGTCCGTGGGCGGATCGAGTCCGACTTTCACCCCGACACCGCGGAGCTCGACGGGGCCGAGCCTGTCTACGAGAGCCTGCCTGGCTTCAGCGAGGAGATCACCGGGGCGCGCTCGGTCAGCGACTTGCCCGCTGAGGCGATCGGGTACGTCTCGTTCATCTCCGAGCACGTGGGCGTTCCGGTCTCGCTGGTGAGTGTGGGACCGGATCGCGCTCAGACGATCGGGCTCGAACGTGGGGTGTACGCGTGACCGCCTTCGCGACCTGCCCAAGGGCACAAGAAGCGCTCCGGCGGATCAAGGCTCGCTTGCCCGAGGCGGACCCCCTGGCGCACTTGCCCGACGTGCACCCCGCCTCGATCCCGCGCCATGTGGCGATCATCATGGACGGGAACGGACGATGGGCCCGGGAACGCGGTTTCCCGCGGGAATTCGGGCACCGCAACGGGGCTCTGTCGGTCCGGCGCGTCGTTTCCGAGGCGGGGCGATGCGGGATCGAGGTCGTCACGCTCTACTCGTTCAGTACGGAGAACTGGAAACGCCCGGAGGGCGAGATCGACGCGCTCATGAAGCTCTGCGAGGCGTACTGCGAGGGCGAGCGTGAGGAACTGCTCCGGCACGGCATCCGTGTCCGTGTGATCGGGCGGCGCGACGGGCTCCCCGGGTCGGTGCTCGCTGCGCTCGACACCCTCGTCGAAGTCACGAACAACGCGGAGGCAACTGGTCCGACGCTGTGCCTGGCGATCAACTACGGCGCTCGCGAGGAACTGACCGACGCGGTCCGCCGCATCGCTACCCGGGTGCGTGATGGGGCGATCGATCCCGATGCCATCACCGAGCAGGACATCGAGTCGTCGTTGTATACCGCCGGGCTCCCGGACCCGGACCTCCTCATTCGGTCTGCGGGTGAGATGCGGATCAGCAACTACCTACTCTGGCAGATCAGCTACGCCGAGTTGCACGTGACCGAGACCCTCTGGCCCGATTTCGATGAGTCGGCGTTGCACGACGCGATTCGCGCGTATGCCAGCCGTCGCCGCCGTTTCGGCGGTCTGGACGCGGAGTAGATCGGGTGCTCCGCGATCGCCTGCTGTTCGGTCCTTTCTTCGTGCTTGCCGTGATCGGTCTGTTCTGGCTGGACGAGTGGATCTCGTTTCAGACGCTCGGTGATCGTCAACTGCCCGCGGCTTCGGTGTTGTTGCCGATGGTCTGCATCGCGCTCGGCTTTGCGTCCTGGGAGCTCGCCCGGATCCTGCGCGACAACGGCGTGCTCGCCTCGACCGTGATGAGTGTCGCGGCGTCGCTGATCGGGGTGCTCGCGACCACGGTGAGCGCGAGGGGGGGGCCTGTCGTCTCGGCAGCTGCGATCACCGTGATGCTCCTGTCGCTGCTGTATTTTGCTCGCCATCGGTCGTTCGAGGGCATCGTCGCGGGGACGGGGGGCGTGCTGCTTTCGTTCACGTATCTCGGGGTTCTGGGCGGGTTCTGGATCCTGCTCCGCCTGGAGCACTCCGCCTGGGTCTGCCTCTGGGTGGTGCTGGTCACCAAGTCGTGTGATATCGGAGCCTACTTCACGGGGCGGGCGATCGGTCGCAGAAAGCTCGCACCCTGGCTGAGTCCAGGGAAGACGCAAGAGGGGCTTGTCGGGGGCGTGCTGACGGCCGCGCTGGTCTCGGCAGCGGGGCTGTGGATGCTGAAACGGGCCGGGATCGTGATCGATCTGAGCTACGTGGGTGCGTTTTTCATGGGCGGGGCGGTCGGGCTGCTCGGACAGGTTGGTGATCTGGTCGCGAGCCTCTTCAAACGAGACGCGGGGCGGAAGGACGCCAGCCGGAGTCTGCCCGGTTTCGGCGGCTGGCTCGATGTCCTGGATTCGCCCTTGCTGGTTGGCGTCGTCGCGTTCTGGTCGCTGCGGCTGCTCTCCTGAGCGGTGTGTGCTATTCTCTTGAGTGCCAAGCGTGGAGGACGACCGGCATATGAGCCAGATCGAGAAGCTGTTGGCTGTGTACAAAATCGAGCGCCAGCTCCGAGGCCTGCAGAGCCGATTGCGGACCGCTGAACGATTCCTTCAGGAACAAGAACGCCAGCTCACCGGCCTCGGCTCCCAGCGCGAGTCGCTCGAGTCTCAGCTCCGTCAGCTCGAGGCGTCGGCCCGCGAGCGCGAGGGCGAGATGGCCCTGCTCGATGAACGGATCGAGAAGCTCCGCCAGCAGATGAACACGGCCTCCACCAACAAGGAGTACCAGGCCCTGCTGGTCGAGGTCAACGGGCAGAAGGTCGAGCGTGGTCGCGTGGAAGAGGACGCCCTCGAGCTGCTCGAGAAGGTCGAGCAGGTTAAGGCCGAGCTCGACTCCGCGCACCAGCAGCACACCGAGCGTGAGAAGATCCGCGATGTCGCAGAGACGGATCGCGCGCAGCGCCGTGACGAGATCAAGGACCGCGTGACCGAGCTCGAAGCCGAGCGTGCACGCGTGGCGGCCGAGGTCGATGCGAAGACGCTCGCGACCCTCGAGAAACTGCTCGAGGAGCGCGACGAAGACGCGATGGCGAGCATCGAGGTGCTCGACAAGCGCCGCCACGAGATCTCTTGTACTGGCTGCATGATGACACTCCCGGTCGAACTGCTCAACTCGCTGCTCAGCGGTGTGCTGACGAACTGCTCGAACTGCGGGTGCTTCTTGTACCTCGACGAGGAGGCGACGGCCCGGCTCGGCGCCGGGTCGAAGCGCTGACCGTACGGATCGGGGACGCGCGTGCAGGACGCACAGCCGATTATGCTCTCGGTGATCATCCCGATGTACCGGGAGGCGGCCCGGATCGAGCCCACGCTCCGCGATGTCCTCGCGACGCTGAGTCCTCGCACGGAATCGTCCGAGGTCGTGCTCGTCGATGATGGCTCCCCCGACGACACCGTTGAGACGGTTCGCCCATATCTGAAGTCACGGGCGGACGGGGCGGTGCAACGGGTCACGCTGGTGCGTCTCGCACGCAACCGGGGCAAGGGGGCCGCGGTCCGGGCGGGATTGGCGGAGGCCCGAGGGCGCTGGCGCCTGATGATGGACGCGGACAACGCCGCCCGGGTGTGCGAGGTCGACAAGCTGCTGGCACAGGCGGACGGCGGCACGGGCATCGTGGCCGGGTCACGGTCGGCTCGCGGCGCCGAGATCGACGCCAAGGGCTTCCGAAGGCTGACGGGGCTGATCTTCAAAACGGCCCTGCTGACGCTCGGCTTGCGGCTCGCCAAGGACACGCAGTGCGGCTTCAAGCTCTACCGGCACGACGTCGCCCAGGCGATCGCTGCTCACGGGGTCGAGGACCGGTTCGCGTTCGATCTCGAGCACCTGCTGCTCGCGCAGCGACTCGGCACGCGTGTCGAGGAGGTCGGCATCCGATGGCGACACGTCGATGGCGGGCAGATCAACCCCGTCATCGATGGTCTCAAGATGCTGGGCCAGGCGGTGCGGATCCGGTTCCGCGATTACAGCGGTGCTTCGATCAAGCCCCCGGATGACCGCAGGTCTGACGCGCAGATCGAGGTCAAGCCCGGCGAGCGTGAGGCACCGGCACGCGCGGGCGGGGCCCAGGGGTGACCGACGCCCGGCTCCCCCGCTGGCTTGTCTGGCTCTCGGTCGTGCTTCTTGTCGTCGCGGCGGGGTACTACACGCTTCGGGCGACCTCGCAGACACGCAAGCACGATCGCGATCCGACCTACCACCGCGATTTCGATCACTTCTACCACGCCGCGGTGGCTGCTGCTGAAGGCGGGGACCCCTACGAATCATTCCGGAAGGGCTACATCTACCCGCCCCTTCTGGCGGCGATCCTGCGTCCGGTGGCGGGGCTCGAGCGCAACACCGCCTACCTCATCTGGTTCGGGATCAACACCACGGTCATCGCCGCAGCATTCGTGATCGCCGCGCGAGCGTTGCTGCGCCGCTTCGGGGTGCAGGCGCGTGCCCCGACCGTGGTGTGCGTCGTTGCGGGTGGATTGCTGCCGGCGTTCGATCAGATGCGATGGCAGCTCGAGCAGGGCCAGACCGATAGCTTGCTGCTGCTCGCGTTTGCGGTCGGGCTCCACTGGATCGACCGTCGCCCGCTGTTGGCGGGGGTGCTGGCCGGTCTCGCGTCAAACATCAAGTATCTTTCGCTGATTGTCCTGGTCTTCGCGGCTGTCCGCCGGCGCGTGCGGCTGGGCGTTGGCGTCGTGGGCGGTGCGATCGGCGGCTTGCTCCTGCCTGCGATGGTCTTCGGGTGGGAGCGGAACGCCGAGTTCGTGAGCACCAGCCTGGGGCGGCTCGTGCATGTGGTCGACGCGGGGCCCGATCTGGCGAACACAGGGGGCGTCAACGTCCACTCGCTCACGTGGGAGTTGAACATCTCGCTGCCGGCGCTCGCGGCGAAGCTGATCGATCGCCTGGCATTGCCGGGCCTCGCGGTGCCCCTGCTGGCGGCGGCGCTGGGCGGGCTGCTCGTGCTCGTCGCGTGGCGCATGTATGCGCTTCACAGCTTCCGGTTCTGGCTCGGCGAACGCGCGCGGGACACGCGTGAGCGTCTCGCCACGCTCGAGTGGCTCGGGCTGGTCGTTGCCGCGATGGCGATGAGCCCTCAGACCACGGTTCGTCACATGGTCCTGCTTACGCTGGTCTATCAGGGGGCGATGGTGCTCGCGATGGTGCACAGTGGGCGGGCACGCTGGGTGCCGCTCGCGGGCGTCGGGGTGGCGTTCCTGGGTATGACGATGCCCCCTGGCGGCGGCGAGACCTGGTCATCCGAGGTCGCGCTCCCTGTCTGGCGATCGGTGAGCGGCGCGATGTGGTGCGCGCTGCTCTGCTACGCGGCGGTGCTGTGGTCGGGGCTGGCGTGGGTGCGTCAGAACAGCTCGGCGTCGTCGGACGAGGCGATCTCGACCCCGATGTGATCGGCGCCGGCTTGTGTGAGCTTCCGCCCCCGTCTCGTGCGGGCGAGGAACCCGCTCTGGAGCAGGAAGGGCTCGATCATGTCCTCGAGCGTGCCCGCGTCCTGGTTCATGGTGGCGGCGACCGCTTCGAGACCAACCGGCCCGCCCTCGTACGTCGTCGCGATCGTGCGCAGATACGCGCGGTCCAGCTCGTCCAGCCCGATACGGTCGATCCCTTCGAGCTGGAGGGCGGCGTCGACGACCGATTCATCGATGCGGCCTTCGGCGCGGACGTCTGCGTAGTCGCGCACACGCCGGAGCAGGCGGTTGGCGATCCGTGGTGTGCCCCGGCTGCGCGAGCCGATGCGGTGCAGAGCCGACTCGGCGGCAGCGGTGACCCCCAGGATCTGGGCCGAACGAGTCAGGATCCTGAGCAGGTCAGCGTCGTTGTAGTACCGCAGGTGATGCGCGAGCCCGAAGCGCGACCGGAGCGGCGAGCTGAGCAGCCCTGCGCGCGTCGTCGCGCCGATCAGCGTGAAGGGCGGGCACTTGATCTGCACCGTCTGGGCGTGCAAGCCTGAGTCGATGGTGACGTCGATCCGGAAGTCCTCCATCGCGGGGTAGATGAACTCCTCGACCGCGATGGGCAGGCGGTGGATCTCATCGATGAAGAGCACGTCGTGAGGCTGGAGTCGCGTGAGCGTGGCGACCAGGTCGGTGCCCCTCGCGAGCGCAGGCCCGCTGGTCGCGTGGACGGTCGAGCCCATCTCATTCGCCGCAACGTGTGCGAGAGTAGTCTTGCCCAGCCCGGGGGGACCGTGGAGCAGCAGGTGCTCGATGGGCTCGGAGCGTTTTCGGCTGGCCTCGATGGCGATCGAGAGGCGCTCGATGAGCTCGGGCTGCCCGACGTACTCGGCGAGCCGGGTTGGGCGGAGCGGGTTGCCGCCCGGTTCGGAGTCGGCATCGCTCGATTGTGGGCTGAGCAGGCGTTCCGTCGCCATCGTGTCTCCGTGTGCCAAGGCTCCAATCGGGGCGGTGCGAACGGCTCGTTTAGTCGTCGCGGTCCTGCTGGCCCGTGACGCGGGGCAGCATCTCCGGCGCGCTCGCGAGGTTGTAGGCGACGATCGCGGCGTTGGTCGCCGACTGGACCAGGTACTCCTCGATCGCGAGGTCGATCCGATCGTTCTGTGTATGCCAGCCGAAGCGGTAGTTGCTCCGGCCGACCTCGTCAGAGTAGAAGCCCGGGATGCCTGCCTCATTGAACGCAGCATGATCGGAGCCGCGGTGCGTGTTGATGTATGTCCCCGTATCGCGGATGTTCACGTCCATCCAGCCCGCGCGGGCGTCGTTGTCGGGATTGTCGTCGGCAAGCATCGCGTCATGGTCGATCTGGCTGAAGAACTGCCCGTTGGTGGGGGCGCTCGCGGCGGCAAGGTAGGGGACCATGACGCTGGCGGCCGGGTAGCCGCCCTGGTAGTTGGTGCCGCCGTCGTCGTTGAGGCACGCGACGATCTTGGCGCGTTCCTCTTCGCTGAGCGAGGCGACGTAGGCCCGTGCGCCGAGCAGGCCCTGTTCCTCGCCCGTCCACAGCATGAAGCGGATGGTCCGCTTGGGGCGGGCTCCGACGGCGGCCAGGATGCGGGCGGCCTCGAGCGTGACGGCCGTGCCCGTGCCGTTGTCGAGCACGCCCTGACTGCCCGGCCCGTTCCACGAGTCGATGTGGGCGCAGACAATCACGACCTCGTCGGGTTTCTCGGTGCCCGGGATCTCGGCGATCGTGTTGTAGAGCGGGATGGGCCCGTCGGCGAAGCTGTGGCTGAGGTCGAACTCGACAAAGACGTCCTGCCCGTCGGCGAGGTCGGAGTTGATCCAGCGGTAGTCGGAATCGCGGATGTTGACCTCGACGTCCCGCCCGACGTCGGCGCGGGTCAGGTTGAGCAGGTCCATGCCTCGCTTGACCGAGGTCGTCCAGACACGCTCGTCACGCGAGCTGGAGAGGAAGCCCGCGGGGCCCTCGGAGAGGATCTCTTGCGCGATGTACCGCCCGATGTCGTCCGGGTCAGCGCGCTCCTCCTGCTGGAGCACAGCGTCGAAGACGTACACGCCGTTGCCGCCCGGATCGGGGGCTTCCATTTTGGTCATGCCGTCGGCGAGGGGGAAGGTCATCGGGCGGTCGCCGACGGGCGTGGGCCAGACGAAGGCGAGGATGCCGTCGCTGTAGGAGGCGTCGAGGATGGTGGTGGTGAAGCCCATCGCGGGCAGGCCGGCCTGTCCGGTGACCGTGCCGTCGTCCGCCATGCGGAGCGTCATGATGAAGTCGGTCTCGCCGTTGGGGATGGCGGGCCCGGTTGCGGTGCCGGTCCAGACGCCGGAGACGCCGTCGTTGGGGAAGTCGGAGGGGGCGGGGAGGTTCATGGTCTCGCCGTCGGCCATCGATTGGCGGAGTTCGGCATGCATGACGTGCCGGGCCGCCATTGCCCTGCCCACGCCGCGGATTCCCTCGCGCCCGCCCTGGTAGGGCGAGATCAGCACCCAGGCGCCCTCGAGGCTGCCCCGGGTCGCCTCAAGCTCTTCCATCGTGGTCGGCATCCGCACGACGCGGCCCCGGCTCGGGCCATCGGTGCCCGGCGCCCAGCTCAGCGTGGTGAACTCGAGCTCACGGACCTCGGTGAACGCGCCCTCGTCGTCGGCTTCGAGCACGCGGCCCCACGAGGGGCCCCGGTCGAATCGCAGCGTCGCGTTCTCCCAGACTTCGTTCTCGACGTTCTGCAGGCCCCAGGCCTCGAAGCGGTTGGCGCTCCAGAGGTTGGCCTCCTCGAGTGCGCTGGATGCCGTGAGGCGAGGCCCGATCTCGACGCACAGGTGATGGAGGTGATCCATGACCTGGTTCCGGTTCTTGCCCTCGTCGAGGATCGCCGCGATGGTCGCCGGGTCGCCCATCGGGATGTTGGGCACCTGGACTGCCTGGCCATCGATCACGGCATAGGGCGCTCCCCCCGGGCCTGGCTCGGTGTTCATGCCGTTCGACGCGGAGGCCGCCGACGAACCGTTCGTACCGCAGCCCGCGGCTGCCAGCAGCGCGATCGGACCTGTGAGAACGGAGAATCGAACAAAGGTGTGCAGAATTCGGTTCGGCATCGGGAATCTCCGGGAGTCGAGGGGCGAACGATCAGATACTACAGGCATCGGAAGCGAAGGGAGACGGGCCGGGCATGGAAGAGCTGACGCGGCTGCTTGACGCACTCGGAGCGATCCTCGGCGATGCAGGTCTGTGGCTGCTGCTCGGCTTCGCCGTCGCGGGCGTGCTGCACGAGTTCGTGCCTCAGCGATGGCTCGCGGGCCAGCTGGGGCGGAAGGGCGCCGGCTCGGTCGTGAAGGGTGCCCTGATCGGTGCTCCGCTCCCGCTGTGTTCGTGCAGCGTGATCCCCGCGGCGGCGGCGCTGCGGACGCAGGGTGCCTCGAAGGGCGCCGCGACATCGTTCGCCGTCGCGACACCAGAGATCGACGTGCCCGCGTTCAGCCTGACCTGGGCTTTGCTGGGTCCGGTGATGGCTGTGTCTCGGCTGATCGGCGCAGCGGCGAGCGCGATCACGGCGGGACTGCTGGTCGATGCGTTCGCGAAAGACGATCGGCCCCTGCCGATCGCGCAAGGATCCGGCTCGGGGTGCGGCTGTGCGAGCACGAATGAAGCCAGCACTGCAGCGGCGAGCGAAGCTCCCGCCAACCCGTTGGGTCAGCGGTTCATGCGTGCGATCCGTTACGGGTTCATCGATCTGCCCGCGGATCTCGCCGGCTGGTTGATCATCGGTCTGCTGCTCTCGGCGGTGGTGGGGGCGTATCTGCCCGCATCGCTGCTGTCCGATGGCATGGGCGAGGGGCCGATCGCGATCCTGGCCGCGATGGGGCTCGGGCTGGTGATCTACGTCTGTGCGACCGGATCGACTCCGCTCGTCGCGGTGCTGATTGCCAAGGGTCTCGGGCCCGGCGCGGCGCTGGCCTTTTTGCTTGCGGGTCCGGCGACGAACCCGGCTGCGATGGCGTGGGTGCTCAAGGACCTCGGACGCACGGCGTTGATCGCGTACGTCGGTGCGATCTCGGGCGTTGCCTTCCTGTGCGGCTGGGGACTGCAGTGGCTCGCCAGCGAGGGCGGATGGATCCCGGCGGCCGAGCCGTTGACCCAGCACGCGAGCGGGTCGGCGATCGGCGGGGCGATCCTGGCTGCGCTGCTGACCTACGCCGGGCTGCGCCCATTGCTGCACCGGATCATGACCCGTCGGGGCACGACGCACTCGCACGACTGCTGCAGCCACGCTACTGCATCGGCAGGCGCTTCCGCCTCCACAGATTGACCAGCTCGTTCGACTCGATCGGGTCCCAGACCTTGCCATCCGGCAGTTGCTCGCGGCGGATGGAACCGTCCTGGTTCAGGAACTTGGTGAGCTCGGGCGTGCCCGGCGCGACCCGGCTGCGGAGCACCCAGCCCTCACCCTCGTCGGCCCGTCGGAGCGAGTCCGAGCGGTAAGCGATCGCGTTGGTGTCGGATCGGTAGGCGTAGAAGCCGAAGTCTCCGGCGGTCTCGGTCCCGGCGAGGAGTTCTGGCAACAGCAACACGAGCGGCTGCGGCAGATAGCCCTCGCCTTCGAGGCGGTGCCTCGTCGTTTCGGAACGGCCGCTCGGCGCCTGGGCGATGACGATGAGTTCCTCGGTGCCCTCGCGGGCCCCGATCTCGGTGAGCGTGGTCGTGCGTCCCCCGTCTCGGATCGCGATCGAGAGCTGCCAGGTCTCAGCGGTCAGATCCTCGCTGACCCAGTACGTGCCGCGCGAGTCGTAGATGATCCGCTCACCCGTCTGTGGGCTGGTCTCCCCGAGCGTCCGGGCCTCGATACGGACAAGGAAGCCCTGTGTGCGGTCTGTGCCTCCGCTGGAGGAGAGGTCGACCTCGTCGCGGGTTCCGGCCCAGGTGGTGACCCTCCGATAGCCGATCTCGCGGTCGCCATCCGCGGTCGGCTCGTAGAGGCGGAGCCAGCGGTCGGCGTCGTTGTCGAAGACGACCCGGAGGCGGTCGGTGCCGATGGCCTCGATCACCCTCTTCCCGGCTTCGACGGCGATGCCTCGGTCGGCGACCCTCCGCTCCGGGTCGTCGAACCGCACCGTGCCCAGCATCGCGTCGAGCGAGGGAACCAGGTTCTCGAACCCGTCTGCGGGGGCGGTGGCGTCCCACACGAGCATGCGGCCCCGCCCAAGATCAATCACCGCGACGCCCCGGACCGTGTCGTCGCCCTCGCGGGTTGCAGGCTGGCGGATGAAGAAGCGGTGGGCCTCCCCGCCCGCGAACCCGACGGCTTCCACCGTCCGGAGCTCCTGGGCGAAGGTGGCGAGGGTCACGCTCCCACCGGAGTCGCCGTCGGTCACGCCGAAGGCCTCTTTGAGGTTCAGGAGGATCGACTCGGCAGCGGCCTCGGAGGTCAGCTCGGTGTTGGACGAGGCACGGCTTGTGATGCTCACCCGGTAGGTGTTGCCGGGCCCGATCACATCGGCCTGGACCTCGGTGCCGATGCGTCGCGTGGTCGCGGTTGCGCTGAGGGGCAGGTTGAATCGCAGCCCGAGGCTTGAGAGCTCGAACGGACTCGCGGAGAGCTCGATCGGCTGCTGATCGGTCTGAGCCTGGGCGGGCAGGGCAGCGCTCAGCGCCAGGCACGCGAGGGCGGGGCGGATCAGGCGGGTCCAGTGTCGCACGGCTTCGCTCCTGCTTCAGGTTCCGTTGTGTTTTTCTTCGACCAGGCGGCCCTGGATCGTTGACCCATCGGGGTGGGGGCCTACGCTTGCAGTCCGCTCCGAGGCGTTGTCGTCGGCGCGGGTGGTGGATTGGTCGGTGATCCAACCGGCGGTCTTGTCATCGTAGACCCTGTTCCGGGCGAGTCCCGGGCCGGGTCGATGGGTTGAGTTGTGATCCGATCGCGTCGCGGTCGGGATGGATGCCCCTCTCAGACGAGGGGAACGGGAGCGTGTGGCTCGATGAACGGCGGCAAGATCCGAATCCGGATGGAGGCGTACGACCACATCGCGTTGGACGCGTCGGCGAAAGAGATCGTCGACAACGCCAAACGCACGAACGCAAAGGTCAGCGGCCCGGTGCCCCTGCCGACGCGGATCGAGAAGTACACGGTGCTGCGCAGCCCGTTCGTGAACAAGAAGAGTCGCGAGCAATTCGAGATCCGCACGCACAAGCGGATCATCGACATCTTCGAGCCCAACGCCCGCACCGTCGAGGCGCTGAACCGGCTGGTCGTGCCCGCGGGTGTGTTCGTCAAGATCAAGGCCTAGTCATCGAGACTGGGCCTTTGTTGTAGGTAGAAGCGAGTCCCGACCTGCTCTCGGCATCGCACGGCGAATGAGACCGACCAGGTGAAACGAAGGGCTGAGTGAGTTCGATGAGCCAGAGCGGACCAACACTGCTGGGACGGAAGCTCGGGATGACCCGGGTCTACGACGAGGCGGGCAACAGCCTGCCCGTGACGGTGATCGAGCTCGGCCCGTGTGTTGTCACGCAGGTCAAGACCCCGGAGACCGACGGCTACTCGGGTGTGCAGATCGGTTTCGGCGAGCGGAAGCCCCGCAACGCCACGATCCCCCTGATGGCTCACGACGCCAAGGCGGGCACAACGCCCAAGCACCATCACATCGAGTTCCGCACCGAGGATTCGGACGCGAGCTACGAGCTGGGCCAGGTGCTCAAGGCCGACGCGTTCGAGGGTGTGAAGTTCGTCGACGTGATCGGCACCAGCAAGGGCAAGGGCTTCCAGGGCGGCATGAAGCGTCACGGCTTCAAGGGCCAGCTCGCGAGCCACGGCGTGGAGCGGAAGCACCGCTCGCCTGGTTCGATCGGCGGCCACGCCAACAACGCCGGTAAAGCTGGCCGGATCAAGAAGGGCAAGAAAATGGCCGGTCACATGGGCTCGGAGCGGGTGACCGTTCGCAGCCTCGACGTGGTCAAGATCGATGCCGAGCAGAACCTGATGCTGGTCAAGGGGCCGGTGCCTGGTCACAACAAGGCGATCGTGCGGGTGCGTCCGGCGACGCGTCTGTACCGAGGCAAGGCGGCGGCTGCCGCCAGTTGAGTGATTACGCATCGGCGGGCGAAGGACAGCCCCGCCGGTGAGCCCGGGAGGCCCGGAGGCGTGAGCCGAGGGGAACCGGCGGGCGAGAACAAGTGTTGGGTTCGGGGCGCGTTGCCCGGAACCCGGAGACGGCCGAGTCAGATCCGGAACGTCCCACTCTGGCGAGAGTCAGGGGGCCCAAAGCCGTGAGCGGCGGGCGACAGGAGGCGAGCCGGCAAGGCGAGGACAGCGGGAGGCTTCGGTACCCCGCGCAGGAAGGCGTCAGGACGGAAGACACGATGAACGTGCCCGTGTACAACATGCAGGGAGCCGAGGTCGGGCAGATGCCGATCGATGAGGGCTCCCTTTCGGCTTCGCTGGTGGACCAGGGCATCAATGCCGCGCTGATCAAGCAGGCGTACGTGATGTACCACGCCAACCGTCGCCAGGGCAGCGCCCGCACCCGGAGCCGCAACGCGATCGCCGGCTCGAACCGGAAGATGTACAAGCAGAAGGGCACGGGCAACGCGCGTCATTCGACGCGGAAGGTCGCCCAGTTCCGCGGCGGTGGTCGGGCGTTCGCCAAGACCGCGACCCGCGAGGACTACCGCCAGTCGATGCCCGTCAAGATGCGTCGCAAGGCCAACCGCAACGCGCTCCTGGCCAAGATTCTCGGCTCAGAGAAGTTCGGCAGCGAGATCCGTGTGATCGATGATCTCACGATGTCGGCCCCGAAGACCAAGGACTTCGTGGCGTTCCTCGATTCGCTGAAGCTCGATCGCTCGGCCCTCGTCGTGCTGAGCGAGGACGCGGACAAGTCTGAGGCGGTCCGCAAGAGCGCCCGGAACGTCGCGGACGTGGAGCTGATCCCGACGAGTCAGATGACCGCGTTCGAGATGCTCAACCACCGTTACCTAATCATCGGCAAGTCCGAGCTCGAGGCGTGGCTGGGCGGGCCCAGCTCGCAGACGGGCAAGGACGCGAAGGTCGAGCCCATGGGGCGCCAGGAGCGGAAGCCGCGTCGTGAGGCGAAGCCCCGGGGCAAGAAGGTCCGCGGCGAGGCTGCCGCTAGCAGCGGGGAGGCGAGCTGATGGACGCCGCGTACGTCGTAAAGAAGCCGATCGTGACCGAGAAGTCGACCGCCGCGATGGAAGTCGGGCGGTACACCTTTGAGGTCGATCGCCGCGCAACCAAGACGGATATCAAGCAGGCGGTCGAGCAGCTCTACGGCGTGAAGGTCGAGGGCGTGGCGACGCAGGTCCGCAAGGGCAAGGTGCGTCGTTACCGCTACGGCTACGCGACCGAGGCGAGCACGAAGAAGGCCACCGTGACCCTCGCCGAGGGCGGAACGATCGAGTTGTTCTGAGCCTGAGGGCGGGAAGCGAAGGAACCTGAAGCAATGGGCATCAGAGTCTACAAGCCGACGAGTCCGGGACGCCGCAACGCGAGCGTGCTGACTCGTGAAGAGATCACGAAGCAGAAGCCCGAGAAGTCGCTGCTGGCCCCGCTTAAGAAGTCGGGCGGGCGGAACAACTCGGGCAAGATCACCGTGCGGGGCCGTGGGGGCGGCGCAAAGCGTCGCTACCGGCGGATCGACTTCCGGCGCGCCGACCGTGATGGCGTCGTCGGCACCATCGTCGGCATCGAGTACGACCCGAACCGCACCTGCAACATCGCGCTGATCAAGTACAGCGACGGCGTCAAGCGGTACATGCTCGCCCCGGTTGGTCTCAAGGATGGCCAGGAGGTCATGAGCCACTCGACGGAGGCGATCGAGCCGAGCGTCGGGAACTCGATGCCCCTGAAGTTCATCCCCACAGGTCTGAACGTGCACTGCGTCGAGCTTCAGCCTGGCAAGGGCGGGCAGATGTGCCGTTCGGCCGGCTCGGCGGCCCGCCTGATGAACAAGGAAGGCAAGTACGCGACGCTCGTGCTGCCATCGGGCGAGTCGCGTCGTGTGTCGGTCGAGTGCCGGGCCACGGTCGGTCAGGTGGGCAACACGGATCACCAGAACCGCCGCCTCGGCAAGGCGGGCATCAACCGTCACCTCGGGCGCCGTCCGAAGACGCGTGGTGTTGCGATGAGCCACGATGCTCACCCGCTGGGTGGTGGTGAGGGCCGGTCGAAGGGCGGCAGAGCGCCGGTCAACAAGCAGGGCACGCCAGCCAAGGGCGGGCGGACGCGCGACAAGAACAAGCCGAGCTCGAAGCTCATCATCCGCCGTCGCGTGAGCAAGCGTTACGGCCAGGTGAAGTGAGGACTGTATGGGACGCAGCCTGAAAAAGGGACCGTTCGTCGTCGAGAGCCTCTACCGCAAGGTGGAGAAGATGGACGCCGACGGACGACGCGAGCCGATCAAGACCTGGGCGCGCCGGTGCACGATTGTGCCCGAATTCGTTGGGCACACATTCCAGGTGCACAACGGAAGGGCCTTCCTCGAGGTGTACGTCACCGAGGACATGGTCGGGCACAAGCTGGGTGAGTTCAGCCACACGCGGACGTTCCGGGGTCACACGAACAAGAAGGAAGGCATCAAGTCGGGCCGCTGATGCGAGCCGTGACTTGATGAAGAGGTTGAGGCCATGAGGCTCCAGAACGACAAACTCAAGAAGCTCACCGCCGAGAACGGCGTCGGCGCCGAGCAGTTGGCTCAGGCGGTCGGTGCCCAGAACGGCATGAAGCCTGAGGCGGCGCTCAAGGCGGTTCGCAACTGGATGGCCGGTCGGGACCACCCGCGGTGCCGGGCGGCGGACATCGCCGCGATGGCTGCGGCGCTGGGCGTGCCCGCGAAGGACATCGCCCGCTTCACCAGCCAGGTGCGTCACCACCGGGGCAGCCCGCTGAAGGCCCGCTTGGTCGCGGACGCCATCCGCGGCAAGAGCGTCAGCGAGGCGCTCGAGATGCTGACCTTCTCGACCAAGCGGGCCGCGACCAACGTGCAGAAGGCGCTGACCGCGGCGTACGCCGAGGCGGAGCTTGCGGATGTCGACGACAGCCTGCTGATCGTGAGCGAGAGCCGGGTGGATGAGGGGCCGCACATCAAGCGGTTCCGCCCGAAGGACCGCGGTCGGGCTCACCCGATCCTGAAGCGCACGAGCCACATCACGATCTCGATCGAGGAGCGGAACTGATGGGACAGAAGACGCACCCCTTCGGCCTGCGTCTCGGCGTGACCGAGACCCACCGCAGCCGCTGGTACGCGCCCAAGGCGCTGTTCGGCGAGCTTCTTGTCGAAGACGAGAAGATCCGCAAGTTCCTCGACGATCGCCTGAACCGAAAGCCACCGTACGCAGCGGTCAGCGAGATCCTGATCGAGCGGACGCGTGAGGAGCTCAAGGTGATCGTTCGCACGGCCCGTCCGGGTCTGGTCATCGGACCAAAGGGCGCCGAGGTCGAGCGGATCACGCAGGAGCTGCAGTACATGACGGGCCGGAAGGTCGCGATCTCGATCATCGAGATCAAGAACCCGGACCTGTCGGCGCAGTTGGTCGCCGAGAGCGTTGCCGAGCAGCTCAAGAAGAGCCGCGGCTTCCGCCGGGCAATCAAGATGCGAGGCGAGGCCGTCATGCAGGCGGGTGCCCAGGGTGTCCGCATTCTGATCTCGGGTCGTCTCGGTGGCGCCGAGATGAGCCGGAAGGTGGACGTGCGTCACGGCTCGCTGCCCTTGAGCACGCTGCAGGCGAACGTGGAGTACGGCTTCGCCGAGAGCTTCACGACGTACGGCGCGATCGGCGTGAAGGTGTGGATCTACAAGGGCCCGTACTCGACCGAGCAGGACGAGACGGCTTCGAACGCCGCGGGCGGCACGGCCCGGGCGCGTGGTCGACGGTAAGGGAATGGACGTTCGCGGCCAAGGCCGCGGCGAGAAGGTTGGAGTTTCGTCATGGCGATGATGCCCAAGCGAGTTCGGCACCGGAAGGAATTCCGCCGCACGAGCCGCGTGAACCGGAAGGCGACGAAGGGGAACTACGTCGCGTACGGCGACTTCGGTCTCCAGTCGCTCGAGAGCGCGTGGATCACGGCTCGCCAGCTCGAGGCCGGGCGTATCGCGGCCCAGCACTTCTCGAAGCGTCAGGGCAAGCTGTTCATCCGGGTGTTCCCGGACAAGCCGGTGTCGAAGAAGCCGCTCGAGACCCGCATGGGCAAGGGCAAGGCGGACGTGGACTACTGGGCCGCTCGCGTGAAGGAGGGCACGATGCTCTTCGAGATGGCGGGCGTCAGCGAGAGCTTCGCCCGGTCCACGATGGTTCGGATTGCGATGAAGATGCCGGTGCGGTGCCGGTTCGTGAAGCGTCGGGTGACGGTCTGATCGGCCGGCAGAAGTAGGCAGGAGCACCGCGATGGCAAAGAAGGACGTTCTCGAAGTCGAGAAGATCCGTGACATGTCGGACGAAGAGATCGGGGGGACGATCCGCAAGCTGCGCGATCAGATCTACCGCCTCCGAAGCGCGACGGTGACCGACAAGGTCGAGGACACGAGCCAGTTCGGGACGCTCCGTAAGAACGTTGCGAGGCTCCGGACCGAGCAGACGCGTCGCCAGATGGAAGCGGCCGGGGCCTGAAGAGACGGTTGATGGAACTGGGTCGGCTGGTGCCGGCGAGAGGACCTGCGAGTGACTGAGCAAGCGACGATGCAGAACGAGTCGAAGGCCAAGACGACGATCGGCTTTGTCGAGTCGGATCGGGCGGACAAGACCCGCAAGGTCGTGGTCGCCTACATGGCCAAGCACCCCAAGTACGGCAAGTACGTCAAGCGTCGGACCGTGCTCCAGGTGCACGACGAGAACAACGAGTCGGAGCTCGGCGACCGCGTCGAGGTCCGGGAGTGCAGGCCCAAGAGCAAGACGAAGAGCTGGGAGCTCGTTCGGATCGTCGAGAAGCGTCCGGGCGCCTGAGCGACAGGTGACCCTGAAGAAGGTAAGAGGCTGAGCGATGCTGCAGCAAGAATCACGATGCGAGGTTGCGGACAACTCGGGGGCGAAGATCGCCTACGTGATCCGCGTGTACGGCGGCTCGACCCGCCGGGACGGGCAGACGCGCCGCACGGCGTACGTGGGCGACCGCGTGCTCATCTCGGTGAAGAAGGCCCTGCCCGGCGCGGACATCAAGCCGGGCGACAAGTCGAAGGCCGTCATCGTCCGGTCCAAGAAGCCCACGCGGCGTCGCGACGGGTCGTACGTCGCGTTCGATACCAACGCGGTCGTGCTGATCTCCGACGAGGGCAACCCGAAGGGCACCCGCATCTTCGGGCCGGTCGCCCGTGAGCTGCGTGACCGGAACTACATGAAGATCGTTTCGCTTGCTCCGGAGGTGGTGTGACATGGCGATGCACGTTCGCAAGGGCGACGAGGTGATGGTCACCGCCGGGGCCAACAAGGGCCAGACGGGTCGGGTCTCGCGCGTCGACGCGTCCCGGGATCGTGTCTGGGTCGAGGGCGTGAACCTCCGCACCAAGCACATCAAGCGGTCCCAGGTGAACCCGCAGGGCTCGAAGGTGACGCGTGAGAGCCCGATCCACATCTCCAACGTCAGCCCGATGGTCGACGGCAAGCCGACGCGGGTCCGCTTCCAGATCAACGACGACGGCAGCAAGGACCGCGTTGCGGTCCGCAACGGCGCGGTGCTGGGGCGAGTTTCGCCCCCGAAGAAGAAGTAAGACGGATCGTCTGACCAAGACACGGCTCGGAGCAGACCGATGGCGAAGAACAAGAAAGACAAGGACGCACCGGTGGTGCCGCCGAACGAGCCGAGGCTCGCCAAGCTCTTCGAGGAGAGCGTGCGCAAGCAGGTCGCCGAGAAGTTCGGCCTGGCCAACCCCATGGCACAGCCAAAGCTCGAGAAGATCGTGATCAATGTGAACATCGGTCGCCACCTCGACGGCACCAAGGTCCCGGCGAATGTCCGGTCGACCGTGATCGACACGTTGACGCAGATCTCAGGGCAGAAGCCGATCCTGATCCGGGCCAAGAAGAGTGTTTCGAACTTCAAGGTTCGCGAGGGCTATGAGTCAGCCGTCATGGTCACGATGCGTCGCGACCGGATGTGGCACTTCCTGGACCGGCTGATCCACCTGACGACGCCCCGGATCAAGGACTTCCGGGGCCTGCCGACCAAGTCGTTCGATCGCCAGGGCAACTACTCGTTCGGCCTGGTCGAGCAGGGCGTGTTCCCGGAGATCAACATGGCGGAGGTGAACTTCACCCACGGCATGCACATCAACGTGGTGTTCAAGAACTCGGACGCCGAGCGGAGCCGGTTCGTGCTCGAGCAGCTCGGTATGCCGTTCCGCAGGCCCGAGCCGGCGCGGAAGTAAGCAGGATTCGAACCGCCGCCGACTGGCGGCCCACTGAGGACCGACGATGGCCAGCAAGGCACAGATCGCCAAGACGAAGAAGACCCCGAAGTTCTCGACGCGGACGGTGCGCCGGTGCGAGCTGACGGGTCGGGCCCGGGGCGTGTACCGGAAGTTCCGGGTGAGCCGGATCATGCTGAGGAAGCTGGCCCTCGAGGGCAAGGTGCCTGGCATGCGGAAGTCGAGCTGGTAAGGCGAGGAGCGACACGATGACGATGAGCGATCCGATCGCCGACATGATCACCCGGATCCGCAACGCGGTCCGGAACCGCGCCAAGACGGTGGACTGCCTGAACAGCAAGGTCTGCCGGGGCATCGCGGACGTGCTTCAGGGCGAGGGCTACATCACCGGGTACGACGTGATCGAGGACGGGCGACAGGGCCTGATCCGTGTGCAGCTGAAGTACGGGCCTCGCGGCGAGCAGATCATCCACCGGCTCCAGCGTGAGAGCAAGCCCGGGCGGAGGCGCTACGCCAAGGTCGAGGAGCTACCCCGCCCGCTGCAGGGGCTGGGCATCGCCATCGTGTCGACGTCGAGCGGCGTCCTGAGCGATCGCGCCTGCCGTGAAAAGCGGGTCGGCGGTGAGCTGCTCTGCACGGTCGAGTAAGGAAGGAACGGGAGCGAAGCGATGTCGCGAGTCGGAATCAAGCCGGTCGAGATCCCCAAGGGTGTGAAGGTCTCCATCGACGGGCAGACCCTGACGGCCGAGGGCCCCAAGGGCACGCTCACGCGCACCTTCCGCGACGAGATCGCGATCGGGTGGGGCGAGGACGAGAAGACCGTTGTCTGCTCGATCAAGGGTGCTTCGACCCGTCAGGCCCGTGCCCTCTGGGGCACGACCCGAGCGCTGATCAACAACATGCTGATCGGTGTCGAGAAGGGCTACGAGAAGGGCCTTCAGATCGAGGGCGTGGGCTGGGGCGCCGAGGTGCAGGGCCAGAAGCTCAAGCTCCAGGTGGGCTACGCCGACCCGGCGTTCGTCGAGATCCCGCAGGGCCTGACGGTGACCGCCGACAAGCAGACCGTCAAGGTCTCGGGCCCGGACAAGCAGATGGTCGGCGAGTTTGCCGCCCGGGCCCGCAAGGTCCGCGAGCCCGAGCCCTACAACGGCAAGGGCATCCGGTACTCGGACGAGGTCATCAAGCGCAAGCAGGGCAAGCAGTTCGGCAGCTAAGGGCTGCATAAGGCGAGCGGCGTGCGATCGCTCGGAGGTCAGGACCGATGAACAGGAACAAGCTCAAGGCCAAGCGGCAGTGGCGTCGACGCAAGGGCATCCGCAAGACGGTGTCCGGAACCGCCGCCAAGCCCCGCCTCGCGGTCTTCCGCTCGTTGAACCACATCTACGCCCAGGTCATCGACGACATGGAGGGCGTGACCATCGCCTCCGCGTCGACGCGCGACAAGGGTGTGAGCGTGGAGAAGTCGGGCAACACCGAGGCCGCCAAGGCGGTGGGGCAGGCGCTCGCCGAGAAGGCAAAGGCCAAGGGCGTGAGCGAGGTCGTGTTCGACCGGGGCGGGTTCCGCTTCCACGGTCGTGTGAAGTCGCTGGCCGATGGTGCACGCGAGGGTGGTCTGAAGTTCTGAGCCAGATTCTGGTTGGGCACGAACGCGGCCGGTTGCCGCGGATGGGACGGCTATGGCAGAGTTGATGGAAACAACGGGCCAGATGGAGTCGCATACGGCCGGGATCTTCCGGACGGCTGCGACCGTCAAGGGCGGGCGCCGCTTCAGCTTCGGCGCGATGGTGATCGTCGGCGACCGCCGCGGCAAGATCGGCTACGGGCACGCCAAGAGCACCGAGGTGCCGACCGCGATCGAGAAGGCCGAAAAGCACGCCAGGCGAGGGACCATCCAGGTCCCGCTGCTGGGCGGCACGATCCCGCACGAGGTCGAGGGCCGGTTCCTCGCCTCCCGCGTCCGCCTGCTGCCCGCCTCGCCCGGTACGGGTGTCATCGCGGGCTCGAGCGTGCGATCGATCCTCGAGCTCGTGGGCGTGACCGACTGCATGACCAAGTGCTACGGCTCGACCAACAAGATCAACGTCATCAAGGCTGTCTTCGATGCTCTGTCGAAGCTCCGCACCAAGGCCCTCATCGAGGAGCTCCGCGGCGTCGACCTGGGCGACACCGACATCGAGGAACGCGTCGCCCGCGGCCAGCGGTTCATGGGCAGCGGCTCCGGCGGCGGCAGCAAGGGACGCGTCCTCACAGCCGACGATGTCCGCGTCGAGCGACCCGCTGAAGAAGCAAAGGCCGAGGAGCCGAAGGACGAGGCGACGGGCGACGCCCAGACCGAGAACACCGAGACCCCGGCAGAGGGCGACGCCCCGGCCGCTGAGGGTGACGAGAAGCCCGCCGAAGGCTGAGCGCGTGAGACGAATCGGCCGGTACGATCGGCCGGAGGGAACTGAGCGATGATGATCCACGAGATCACCGAGAAGGCTGGCAAGAGCCGCAAGCGCAAGCGCATCGGTCGCGGGCATGGCTCGGGCTGGGGCAAGCAGTCCGGACGCGGGCACAAGGGTGCCGGCAGCCGTCGCGGGCACAGCACCCGTTTCCAGTTCGAGGGCGGGCAGATGCCCTACTTCAGGCGGATGCCCAAGCTGGGGTTCTCGAACGTGCAGTTCGAGACCAGGTTCTGGACCGTCAATCTCCGCGACATCGCCCGTCACGACGCGTTCAAGTCGGGAGGCGAGGTGACGGCCGAATCGCTCATCGCGGCAGGTCTGATCCGTGATGCCAGCCGGGACGTGAAGATCCTGGGCGCGGTCGACGAGGGCGGTCTGAAGGTCAAGCTCGACGTGAAGGTCAACCGGGTCACAGGCGGCGCCAAGAAGCACATCGAGGCGGCGGGGGGCAGCGTGCACGAGTCGGGCACGCGGCGCGACCGCGTCCGGGGCATCGATCGCAACAGCGACGACCGCACGCCCAAGAATCTGACCAAGAAGCTGCGTCGTACGGAAGCCAAGAGCTAAGCTGAAGTTCTGAAGCACCGCCCGCACCGGGCGTCGGCAGGGAGCGAGCCGAGGCATGCTGCAAGCCATCCTGAACGTCTTCCGCGTGGGCGAGCTGCGCACGAAGATCCTCTTCACACTCGGGATGCTGGCGGTCTATCGCATCGGCTACTGGATCCCACTGCCTGGTGTCGATCAGAGCGCACTCACGGACTTCTTTCAGTTGCAGGCCTCGCAGGGCACGGCCGCCGCGCGCGCCGCCCAGTACGTCGCCATCTTCTCGGGCGGGTCCTTCAGCCAGTCGACGATCTTCGGGCTGGGCATCATGCCCTACATCTCCGCGGCCATCATCTTCCAGCTCTTGCAATCGGTCTCGCCCACACTCAAGCGTCTCCAGCAGGAGGGCCCCACGGGGCGCCAGAAGATCCAGGAGTGGACCCGTTACACCACTGTCGGGCTGTGCATCGTGCAAGCGATCGCCTGGCTGAGCTTCATCACCAACGCGGGCGGGGGCGGCGGGCTCGTCTACGCCCAGTGGTCGGGCAACCCGCTCTGGTGGGTGATGGCGGTCTCGGCGCTCACGGCCGGCACCATGTTCCTGATGTGGCTTGGCGAGCAGATCGACAAGTACGGCATCGGCAACGGCGTCTCCATGATCATCATGGCGGGCATCCTCGCGGGCATGCCCGGCGCTGTGATGTGGGTCGTGAACAACTACGAGCCTGGCGACACCGACAAGCTGGGCCCCATGGGGCTGCTCTTGCTGCTCGCGGGCTTTGTGGTGATCGTCGCGGGCTCGGTGGTGATGACCGTGGCCCAGCGGCGCATCCCGATCCAGCAAGCCAAGCACACACGGGGCCGCAAGGTCGTGGGGGGGCAGCGGAGCTACCTGCCGCTGCGCGTGAACCACGGCGGCGTCATGCCCATCATCTTCGCTAGCTCGCTGATGATCTTCCCATCGGTGCTGTTCGGCGCGATCGACGGTGCGGTCGATTCTGAGTCCGCGATGAAGGGCTTCGTCTCTTGGATGAGCCGCTCGTTCAACTTCGGCGAGTTCCCCTACGTGTTCCTGTACATCATCATGGTGTACTTCTTCAGCTACTTCTGGATCACCGTGCAGTTCAACCCCGAGGAGATGTCCAAGCAGCTCCGGGATCACGGCTCGTTCATCCCAGGACTCAGGCCCGGGCCGCGGACGGCTGAGTACCTCGAGACCGTCATGGAGCGCATCACGTACGTCGGCGCGGCGTTCCTCGCGGTGATCGCCGTGCTCCCGATGGTGGTGAACCGGGCGCTGAACGTCGACTTCCAGGTCACCCAGTTCCTCGGGGGAACCGGGCTGTTGATCTGCGTGTCGGTGATCCTCGACTTTGTCCAACGGGTCGAGGCGAACCTGCTCATGCGGAACTACGCGGGCTTCCTCGGCAATGCCGCGGACGGCGACCGCGGGCCCAAGATCCGCGGGCCGCGCGGTTGATTCGCACATCCCGGGCACCGCGACGCGACGCGAGGACGCGGGCCCCCTACAGTGGCGGCTCATGAGTAAAGAGGGCGACAAGTTCACGTTCGAAGCCGAGGTTGTTGAGGCGCTGCCCAACGCGATGTTCAAGGTGCGCTTGCCGAACGACAAGGAAGTGCTGGCCTACGTGTCGGGCAAGATGCGGATGAACTATATTCGGATTCTGCCCGGGGATATGGTGACCGTCGAGATCAGCCCCTACGACCTCAGCAAGGCCAGGATCACATACCGTCACTAAGGAATCTGTTTTGTTTCCGGTTCGCACGGTGGCCGATCGGCTTCGGGCGTGCCTATCGTAGGGCCGCGCCTCACGCGGGTGGAAGCGTGATCGGTGTCTGTAAAGTATGAAGACTCGGCCAAGTCGTCGACGTGCGACCGGGCTCAGAGACGCGAGATTGGGGTCTCCAGATGAAGGTTCGGTCCAGCGTCAAGCGGATGTGCAGCAGCTGCCAGGTCATCCGCCGCAGGGGCAAGGTGCGGGTGATCTGCAAGGCGGATCCCAAGCACAAGCAGGTTCAGGGCTGAGCGAGAAGAGCTGAGGTAGGAGCACGGCATGCCGCGTATCGCTGGTGTGGACATCCCGGACAACAAGAAGATCTACTACGCGCTGCAGTACATCCACGGCGTGGGGCCCAAGTTTGCGGCCGAGATCCTCGTCGAGGCCCAGATCAACCCCGACATCCGGGCGCGTGAGCTGGACGACCTGCAGGTTGCCTCGGTCAACGGCATCATCGACTCCGGCTACATCGTCGAGGGTGCCCTCCGGCGTCAGGTCGGTCAGAACATCCAGCGGCTCCGCGAGATCCGCAGCTACCGGGGTGATCGTCACCGCCGTGGTCTGCCGACGCGAGGGCAGCGGACCAAGTGCAACGCCCGCACCCGGAAGGGCCGGAAGAAGACGGTCGCGGGCAAGAAGGGCATCAAGGGCTGATTGATGCCGCCCGCGTGATGACCGCGGGCGGGAACAGGACCGAATCCAGATGGCGAAGAAGAAGATCCGCAAGAACGTCTCCAAGGGCATCGTGCATGTCAAGGCGACGCACAACAACACGCTCGTGACGATCACCGATCTGAACGGCGAGACGCTCGCGTGGGACTCGGCGGGCACCATCGGCTTCAAGGGCACCCGCAAGGCGACGCCCTTCGCGGCGACCCGCGCGGGTGAGACCGTCGGGCAGAAGGTCCGCAAGATGGGCCTGCACGAGGTCGAGGTGCGCATCAAGGGCACCGGCGCCGGACGCGAAGCCGCGATCAACGGCGTTGCGTCCTGCGGCATCCGCGTCTCGGCGATCGAAGATCACACCCCGGTGCCGCACAACGGCTGCCGGCCCCGGAAGAAGCGGCGGGTCTGATCCGTCCGCGTTGTACGACGTAGGGGAGGACGCGCATCGCGGCCGCCCCTGTGCTCGACCGAAAGAAGGCAGCGGCACGATCACCCCCGGCGCGTGCCCAAGCCGTGATCGGTCGGGCTGAGCAGAGATCTCGGCCGGGGTACGAGGTGCGTGCATGCTCCGAGTCCGTTGGCGTGGTCTGGAACTCCCGTCGAAAATCGCCTCCGATCCCAAGTTCGCAGGCGACACGTTTGCACGATTCACGGTCGAGCCCTTCGAGCGAGGCTTCGGCACAACCGTGGGCAACAGCCTGCGACGCATCCTGCTCTCGTCGCTCGAGGGCGCCTCGGTCACTGCTGTCAAGATCAAGGGCGCCGAGCACGAGTTCACCTCGCTCCCGGGTGTCATGGAAGATGTCACCGACATCATCCTCAACGTCAAGAATCTGATCGTGAAGCTTGAGGGCGACGAGCCAAAGACTCTCCGCCTCGCGGCCCAGGGGCCCGGTGAAGTCACCGCCGACCTGATCGAGGGTGACACCGCGGTCACCGTCATGAACCCCGATCTCGTGATCGCGACCCTGACGACCGACGTGGACTTCGAGATGGAGCTCCGCGTGGGCAAAGGACGGGGTTACGTCCCGGCTGCCGAGCAGTACGACGACGACGAGGACCAGGAGATCGGTCTCATCCCGGTCGATTCGATCTATTCCCCGGTGCAGCGGGTGCGGTACAAGATCGAGGAGACCCGCGTCGGTCAGAAGACCAACTACGACAAGCTGCAGCTTGAGATCTGGACCAACGGCACGCTGACGCCTGAGATGGCGCTCGTCGAGGCCGCCAAGATCATGCGGAAGCACCTCAACCCGTTCGTGCAGTACTTCGAGCTGGGCGAGCAGCGCGTGTCGGAGGAGGCGGCTGCCGCGGCGGGCGTGGACGAGGAGCTGATCCGCAAGCTGGATATGCCGCTCGCGGACCTGGACCTGTCGGTGCGGGCGAGCAACTGCCTCGAGTCGGCACGGATCGACACGGTGGCGCAGCTGGTGCAGTACCAGGACGCGGATCTGCTCAAGCTCCGCGCCTTCGGTCGCACGTCTCTGCGCGAGGTGAAGCGGAAGCTGCTGGACCTGGGCCTCGAGCTCGGGATGCAGCTGCCCGAGGGGTACCAGGTGGGTGGCGGAGCCGCTTGAGCGGGCGACGCGAGACTGACGGATTGGAGCGACTGACATGCGGCACCGCAAGGCCGGATACAAACTCAATCGGACCTCTGCTCATCGCCAGGCGATGCTCCGCAACCTCGCGGCCAGCCTGTTCGAGCACGGCCAGGTCGTGACCACGCTCCCCAAGGCGAAGGCTGTGCAGCCGTTCGTCGAGAAGGTGGTCACCAAGGCCAAGCGGGGTGATCTGCACGCCCGGCGTCGCGTGATCGCCATGCTCGGGCGCGACCGTCTCGCGTTCGATTGGCGGTACCTGCCCAAGGACGCCAGTGAGCGAGAGCGGGAGAGCTTCGAGACGCAGACCGAGATCGCCGAGCAGTACTTCGAACTGCCCCCGGCGGAGCAGACCGAGCGGAACCGCTACGGCGAGCTGCGCAAGGCACCGAGGCTGGTCCGGCACATCTTCGAGAACGTTGCGCCCCGCTTTGCCGATCGCACGGGCGGCTACACCCGCATCGTCAAGCTCGGCAAGCACCGCCTGGGCGACGCGGCCGAACTGGTGCTCATCCAGTTCGTCGGCGCCGAGGACGGCCCCGAGATCAGCGGTCGCCCGAGCACGCGTCGCCGCAAGGCCGATCGTCGTGCGGCCTACTTCGCGTCCATCAAGGACAAGGTCTCCGTGCCCGGCGCTGCTGCTGCGGTCGCGGACCCTCAGCCGCCCGAGGCTACGGGCGATGCCGAGTCCGAAGGTGCCGAGGAGTCGGGCGAGAACTGATCCTGGTTTCCGGATCGCTCGCACGCGCCAAGCTTCCACGGGTACAGTGAGCCGACGATGTCGGACTTCCTTCACCAACTCGATCTGCTCCGGCAGGACGGCCTGAGCGCCCTCGAGGCGGCTTCGTCGTCCGATGACCTTGAGGCCTGGCGCATCTCCTATCTCGGAAGCAAGGGCAAGCTGAAGGCCGCGATGGCTGGCATGAAGGATGTTCCCAAGGCCGACAAGCCCGCCGCGGGACAGCAGGCCAATGCGGTGAAGGTTGCCCTCGAGCAGGCCTTCGAGGCCCGGAAGGCATCTGCCGCTGGCGGCGGCTCACCCGCGGGATTCACGATCGATGCGACCGAGCCCGGTGCGATCGCGGTGCACCAGCGGGGACGGCGGCACATCCTTACGCGTGTGCGTGATGAGCTTGTCGAGGTCTGCGCTCGGCTCGGGTTCGACGTTGCCGAGGGCCCCGAGCTCGAGGACGACGAGCACAACTTTGTGAAGCTCAACATCCCCCCGGAGCACCCCGCGCGGGATCCGATCGACAACTTCTACGTCGATGACCCAGCGACAACAGCGGTCCCCCGCATGTTGCGGAGCCAGACCTCGACCGTGCAGATCCGGGTCATGGAGCAGTGCGTCAAGGACGGCTCCGGCCCGCCCATCAAGGTTGTGTCGCCCGGGCGGGTGTACAGGCCTGACACGGTCGACGCGACGCACAGCTTCATGTTCCATCAGCTTGAGGGCCTCTACATCGACCGGGGTGTGTCGATGGTGGATCTGAAGACGACGCTGCTGCAGTTCGCGAGGGCGTACTTCGGCGCGGATGCCGAGGTCCGCCTGCGCCCGAGCTTCTTTCCCTTCACCGAGCCCTCGGCTGAGTTCGACATGATGATCCAGCTCCGCCCCGATAAGCCCGCCGAGTGGATCGAACTGGGCGGGTGCGGCATGGTCGATCCGAACGTGCTTACTGCCTGCGGGATCGACCCCGAGGAGTGGTCGGGCTTCGCGTGGGGGTTCGGGATCGAGCGGCTCGCGATGGGCAAGTACGGCATCCCCGACATCCGTCTGCTGTTCGAGAACGACCTGCGTTTCCTCGGTCAGCTCTGACGCATCGGTCGAGAGGCCCTTGCCGAACTCGACGGCATGCCCCAAGCCTTCGATCTTCGCCCACTGCGGTCCGGTGCCGACACGCTCTTCGTCGTGCTGGGGGACCAGCTTGACCGCGCGTCGCCTGTCTTGGATCGCATCGATCTGGGGCGAGACGCGGTGCTCATGATGGAAGTCGAGCACGAGAGCCGCAATCCCGCGAGTCATAGGCAGCGGACGGCGATGTTCCTCGCCGCGATGCGTCATCACGCGGTCTGGTTGCGTGAGCAGGGGTACCGCGTCGACTACGTCCACCTGGACGACGGCGCAAACACCCAGACCTTCGCGAGCGAACTCGGACGCGCGATCCGGCGGCTCGGAGCGGCGCGTGTGGTCGTGGTCGAGCCCGGCGATCATCGTGTGCGTACTGAGATCGAGTCGGGCGTTCGCGAGACCGGAGTTGAGCTCGAAGTCTTGGAAGATACTCACTTCCTGACCACACCCGATGAGTTCGCGGCATGGGCCAAGGGCCGCAAGCAGCTCACCATGGAGTTCTTCTACCGCGAGCAGCGGAGAAAGCTGGGCATACTCGTCGAGGGCAAGGACCCGGTCGGCGGCGAGTGGAACTACGACAAAGAGAACCGTGAGAGCTTCAAGAGCACACCCCGGCCGACGCCCCCGATCAGCTTCGAGCCCGACGCGATCACGCGCGAGGTGATCGAGCTGATCGAAACCAGGATGCCAGACCTGCCAGGCTCGATGGAGGGTTTCAGCTGGGCGGTGACACGTGAGCAGGCGATCGAGGCTCTGGATGACTTCATCGAGCACCGGCTCGCACGGTTTGGACCCTACGAGGACGCGATGTGGACCGGGCAACGGACGCTCTATCACTCGCGGCTCTCCCCGGCGGTCAACCTGCACCTGCTCTCACCTCTCGAGTGCGTCGAGCGGGCGGTCGCCGCGTACGAGGAGGGGCGTGCACCGCTCAACTCCGTCGAGGGCTTCGTGCGGCAGCACATCGGATGGCGGGAGTTCATCCGGGGCGTCTACTTTCTCGTGGGCGAGGGGTACGGGGCTCGCAATGAACTCGGGGCCAAGGGCACCCTGCCCGAGTTCTACTGGACGGGCGAGACGGACATGGCCTGCATGCGTGACTGCGTCGGGTCGGTCGTCGAGGATGCGTACGCGCACCACATCCCGCGGCTCATGGTCATGGGCAACTTCGCGATGCTCGCTGGCGTCGAGCCCGGCCAGGTCGCCGATTGGTACCTGGGCATGTTCGCGGATGGTGTGGACTGGGTGACCGCGCCCAACGTCGTCGGTATGGCGATGCACGCGGACGGCGGTGTCGTGGGAACCAAGCCGTACGCCGCCAGTGGGAAGTACATAGGCCGCATGAGCAACTTCTGCGATACATGCCGCTACACGCTTTCGGCGCGGACGGGCGAGAACGGCTGTCCCTTCAACACGCTCTACTGGGACTTTCTCATCCGTCACCGCGAGACGTTCCGCCAGAACAACCGGATGGCGATGATGCTGAAAAATGTCGACCGTGTGAGCGAGGGTGACCGTGTCGAGATTACGGTGAGCGCCAAGAAACTGCGACAGAAGCTGGGCGTTACCGCAACCTGATCCGAATGGGGCCCTTGGCGGTCGAGGAATCGACCACGCGGCCCTGCTGCGTGAACAAGACCTCGCCCCGATCGACGAGGCGGCGCCCTGCCATGCGAGCCGGCTCCATGAGCCCTCGCCAGTTCTCAGGGTTTACACGGCGTGCCGCTTCGCTCGGGCAGATCGTCCCGCCATCCGCACGCTCCGCGAGGAGGCCGAGTATCGCGGCTTCCAACTCTTGATCGGTGGGCGAGAGCTTGCGCCGTCGGCAGGCGTTCGAGCAGTACCGGATGCTGCCCCAGTTCCGCTCCCATTTCTTGCGCCACTCGATGGTCCGCCCGCATACGACGCACTGCTTGACCTGGACGGGTGCCATCATGTGTGGGTTCGCGGTGAGCGGATCGCGCGGATGCCCAAGAACAGAGGGATCTCGGCCCGGGCGCGATTTTCTTCCGCCGCTCGCGGGCCGGGCTCGCTCGTGCGGGCGCTGGCCCACTCGGTGAGCGCGTTGACCATGAACCCGGCGCGGGTCAGCGAGTGGATGTAGGCAGAGATCGGGCGGTGGAACGTGTATGTCACCACCGGATCGGCACCGTGAGCGACGGCTCCCGGGTTCATGGTGATCCGCTCGGTCGCTTCGCTGAGATACGCGTCCACGCGGCGGTACTGCTTGGGGGCGCTCCCGGCCTGCTCGTCCCAGCCCCACGCCGATCGCTTCGGAGCTCGGAACGCGGGGTGCAGGATCACGGCAACGAACGGCGCGCCCGATGCGAGCCTGGCGGAGATCCCCCGGCATGTCGCATCGAGATCAGCAATGTTCATGAGCGCCATCATGCTGACCGCGGCGTCGAACGGGCCAGCTACCTCGTGGCTGATCTCGTCGAGCCGGCTCGCGTCGCCTGCGACGAACCTGGCTCGCGGGATCGCTCGCGCGTTCGCTTGTGCGATCAACGCTTCCGCGGCATCGACCCCCGTCACTGCGGCCCCTACCTCGGCGAGGCGGGCCGCGAACGCGCCCTCGCCGCAGGCGACGTCCAGGACTCGCTTCCCGTCGACGGACCCGATGAGCTCGAGAGTTCCCGGATGGATGACCTCGCTGAAGTGGTCGCTGGTGCCCGCGGCCTGGTATGAGCCGTACCACTCGGCGACTCGCTCCCAGGACGTCGAGGTTGCGTTGTCGGGGGCCGTCTCCTTCGCTGCCGACCCATCAGTGACCATGCGATCGAACTCGCTCGGTCTGGGAGCCACGATCCGGACATCACGCCCCGTCCTAGGGTGCTCGAAGGCGATCTGCTCGAGGTGCAGCATGAGCCTTGGCGGTGCGGCGTCTCGACGCGACGGGCTCGAAGGATGGGACACGATCGGGTGTTCGATCTGACGCATGTGATCCGTCAGCTGATCGCGGCGGTGTGTTTCGGGGCGGAGCTGGACCAGGGAACGCCCGTTCGACTTACCCACGACTCGGTAGTGCGTGATCGCCGGCGTCCGCGGCTCCGAGTCCCGTGCGTTTCGGTCTCGGCGCCCTTTGGGTGATGGAGCGTCGGGAGACTGGACCGTTCCGGTGGTGCCCGGCGCGTCATCGAAGGCTCCCTCGACGACCGCGGAATAGGTCCTGCGGACACGGTTGCGTCGGAAGAGCGACTCGAGCGCACTCTCCATCCGCTTCGACTTGGCGAAGACCACGACCCCCGACACACGACGATCCAGATGGTTCACAGGGCGTACGCGCATCGATGCGTCGGCGTTGGAGCGGACATGATCGAGGACGACATCGAGCAGCGAACGGCGCGTGTCCGACCTCGACGCGGTTGTCGTGAGCCCGCTCGGCTTGTTGACCCCGACCAGGTGGTCGTCCTCGTAGACCACGTCGGCGGCTCCGCCCGTCGCTCTCCGGCGTGGTTTCGTTGACACCCGTCGGTTCATCGTTCTGCCTTGTATCTGCGGCACGCGAGCAGCCTGGGCCAGAGCCATGTCGCGAAATCTGGCTTCGACAGTACACCCTCGGGCTGTCCCATCAGTTCGACCAGTTCCGACTTCGCCACAACGCGGGCCCGGATGGCGAGACTCTCCATGGTTCCCAGCGGGTTGGCAACGATCATGTCGACGCCCTTGGCTTCGAGCTTGCGGCGTGCGGAGTCGATGAGACGCTCCTCGGGCTCGAGCGCGAAACCGACCAGCAGTTGGTCTAATCTGGCGCTAGAAGCGATCTCCGCAAGCAGATCTGGTGTGGGCACCAACTCCAGGGTGTGGGTCCCGATCCCTGAACGGCTCTGCTTGCCTGGCACCTGGCGCGCCGGCGTGTGATCGGCGACCGCCGCAGCCATCACGAGGATGTCGGTTGCGGGCATCGTCTGACGCAGCAACGCCCGGAGCTCGCTCGTCTGGTCGAACCGGATCAGGTCGACGCCATTGATTTGCGGATTTTGTACGGATTGGCCGAGTGCCAGGCGTGTTTCCAGCCCAGATGCGACGGCGGCGCGTGCGAGCTCGATGCCGAGTGATCCGGAGGAGCGGTTGCCGATGAAACGCACGTCGTCGATCGGTTCGCGTGTCGGTCCTGCGGTGATCAGGACCCGGCAGTCATGGAACGCGGCAGATGGATCGTGCGTAGACATGGACATGGCGTTGCCGTGGTCGGGCGGTGGGTGCGCGACACCTACAGTATGCTCCCGCCGAGGGAAGGTCGGTGCCCGGCCGGCTGCATTCCCAGGGAGAAACGCACGCCAGGGGTTCGCTGGTTCGGCCGCACGGAGAGGCCGCCCGAGCGGACCGTCTCGGCTGAAGCTACCGGAACTGGACAACGGACGTAGACATGGCACGATCGCGCAAGAAAATCGGTGAGATCCTGGTCCGTCAGGGTGCCGTCAGCTCGGCTCAGGTCGACAAGGCGTTGCAGCTCGCGCAGGGCAGCGGCAAACGAGTCGGTGAGGCCATGGTCGAGGCGGGCTTCTGCAAGGAGAAGGACGTTGCCAAGGGGCTCGCCGAACAGTTCGGGCTCGAGTTCGTCGATCTGTCGAGCAAGGAAGGCATGGGCGAGATCCAGCCCGACCTGATCCCCGAGGAACTCATCAAGAAGCACTTCATCCTGCCCGTCAGCAAGAGCGGCAGCCGGATGAAGGTGCTCGTGCACGACCCGATGAATCTCGAACTGCTGGACATGCTCCGGTTCCGGCTGAACGTCGAGCTCGATCCGATGCTTGCCGCGAAGGACGAGATCCGGGCCTTCATCGAGAGCCACTTCCGTGCCGGCGGGAGCATCGTCGACACGACCGAGGTGACCGCCGACGAGTCGCTGGTTACGGCCTCCATCGACAAGTCCATCGATGCCTCGGTCGACAAGTCGATGGACAAGTCGATCGATGTCGCGGGTGATGACGCGCCGATTGTGAAGCTCTGGAACCGCATCCTGCGCGAGGCGGTGAACATGCGGGCCTCGGATATCCACCTCGAGCCGATGCACGATCGCGTGCGTCTGCGCTACCGCATTGACGGTGTCTGCATCGAGCGCGACAACCTGCCCAAGAGGATGCAGAACGCCCTGCTCAGCCGGGCGAAGCTCACCGCGGGGCTGAACATCGCCGAGCGTCGTGTCCCGCAGGACGGACGCATCAAGATCAACATGGAAGACGGGACCGACATCGACTTCCGTGTCTCCGCCTGCCCCGCGTACCACGGCGAATCGGTCGTCCTCCGTATCCTCAGACCCGACTCGGTCCGCATCGGCCTCGAGAACATCGGGTTCGAGCCCGACAACCTCGAGGTGTTCAACCGGATCATCCGGCGTCCCAACGGCATCTTCCTCGTCACGGGCCCGACGGGCTCGGGCAAGACCACCACGCTTTACTCCGCGCTCAACGTCCTGAACCGACCGGACAAGAAGATCATCACCGCCGAGGACCCGGTCGAGTACAACTTCGAGGGCATCAACCAGTGTCAGGTGCGCGAGAAGATCGGGTTCACCTTCTCCTCGATCCTGCGCTCGATGCTGCGTCAGGCACCCAACATCATCCTCGTCGGTGAGATCCGCGATAAGGAGGTCGGCGAGATCGCCATCCAGGCGGCCCTGACGGGTCACCTCGTCTTCTCCACGCTCCACACCAACGACGCTCCCAGTGCGATCACCCGCCTGATTGATATGGGGATCAAGCCGTTCCTGGTCGCGAGCTCGATCCAGGCGGTGATGGCCCAGCGGCTCATCCGGACGCTGGCGAAGTCGAAGGAACTGGCAGAGCCGCACGAGATCGATCACAAGTACTTGCGTCTGGTCGGCCTGTCACCGGAGGAGGCCGAGGGCAAGGTCTACAAGCCCGTGCCTTCGGCCGAGGCTCCGACGGGCTACAAGGGTCGCAAGGGCATCTTCGAGATGATGCAGATGAACTCCGAGATCCGCGAGGCGGCGTTCGGGCTCGCGCCGGTTTCGGAGTTGCGGAGGCTGGCCCTCCAAAACGGTATGCGGTCGCTCGTCGAGGATGGGAAGGTGAAGGTTCTCGCGGGGACCACCACGCCCGATGAGATCGCCCGCGTGACGCAGGTTGAAGAGATGACGGGCGTGATCGACTGATCCCCCGACGGCAGGAGACTGACCCATGTCCACGATGCAGATCGACCGGCTCCTCGACACCATGATCAAACTGGGGGGCAACGACCTCCACCTCACGGTCGGGCGGCGCCCCACGATCCGCCTGCACGGCACTCTGCGTGACCTTCAGACCAAGGTTCTCGAGTCAGAGGACATGGTCGGCCTCATGAAGTCCATCACGCCCGAGCAGAAGCAGCAGGAACTCCAGGAGCTCGGCACCACCGACTTCGGTTTCGCGTACGGCGACAGGGCACGCTTTCGTGTGTCGTGCTTCCGACAGCGAGGCGACCTGGCGCTCGTGCTGCGTCAGATCCCCAACAAGCTGCTCACGTTCGATCAGATCGGTCTGCCCGAGATCTGTCGAGACCTGATCCGCCGTCCCCGCGGGATGTTCCTCGTGACCGGGCCCACCGGCTCGGGCAAGACCACCTCCCTAGCGACCATGATCGACTACATCAACATGACCATGGATCGGCACATCATCACGATGGAAGACCCCATCGAGTACTACCACTATCACAAACAGTCGATCGTCAACCAGCGAGAGGTCGGCACCGACACGCCGAGCTTCGAGGAGGCCCTCCGACGGGCCCTCCGTCAGGACCCCGACGTGATCCTCGTCGGTGAAATGCGTGACCTCGAGACCATCGAGGCAGCCGTCCGGGCCGCGGAGACCGGTCACCTTGTGTTCGGGACCCTCCACACCACCGGGGCGGCCAAGACCATCGACCGTCTCGTCGACGCCTTCCCTGTGACCCAGCAGAACCAGATCCGGGTCCAGCTCTCGACGGCGTTGATCTGCGTGCTGAGCCAGGTCCTCCTCAGCCGAGTCGACACCAAGGGCATGGTCGCGGGATACGAGTTCCTTGTCGTCACGCCCGCGATCGCCAACCTGATTCGTGACGGCAAGACCTTCCGAATCGATTCCGCGATTCAAACCGGCAAGAAGTTCGGCATGCAGCTCCTCGACGACCACCTCTGGAGCCTCTACGAGCGAGGCATGATCGGTGCAGAGGAGATGATCGACAAGAGCAAAAATCCGGCTGACCTGACAGCGAAGGTCCATCAGTTGGGTCGAAGCATCGGTCGAGCCGAGCTGGATCAAGAGGATGTCAAGACGGGCGATTGAGTCCAATTAGCGAGTTCGAAGAGTAGATATCCGGATGTCGCTACGTCTGGAGCCCCTGGAAACGCAGTCTTTTCGGCAGACCTTTCCACGTCTGGTGCGAAGATACACACATGGTGGAGGTCTTCGGGCCTCACCGAGGAGACAGGCATGGCCACGGCGAGCCTTGCAAATCACGGCGATTATTCGGCCTTCAAAGGGCACAAGCTCGGGAGGATCCTGCGCAAGCTCGGGAAGGTGCAGCGCGAGCATGTCCACGAGGCGCTGTCGATCCAGAAGGCAGGGCGCAAGGTCCCGATCGGGCAGCTGCTTGTCGAGCTCGGGCACATCTCGCAGCGGGACGTTGCCGAGGGGCTCGCGGCGCAGGCCGGGATGGGCTACGTCGATCTCGATGGTTTTGAGATGGAGGACGATCTGAAGGAGGTCATCCCGTCGGCGAACGTTCGGACGTTCCAGATCGTTCCGATCGAGTACGAGGAACGGGCCAAGCGTCTGACGATCGCGATGAAGTCGGCCGATAATTTCCGCGCGGTGGACGACATCCGCCTCTTGCTGGGCGTGACGGTCAAGGCGGTGGTCGCCGACGAGGCCCAGATCGACGCCATGATCGCCGAGCACTTCGCCAAAGAGGAGTCGATCGCGGACGCGATGTCGGATCTGGCGGGCGACGACAAGTTCAAGGCGATGGGCACGAGCGACCAGTCGATCGACCTCGAGGCGGTCGCCGAGGCCGCCGGCGACAACAAGGTCGTGAAGCTCCTGAACTTGGTGCTGCTGCAGGCGATCAAGGACAAGGCGTCGGACATCCATTTCGAGCCGTTCGAGACCGAGTTCAAGATGCGGTACCGGATCGACGGCGTGCTGTACGAGATGGTGCCGCCGCCGCCGCACCTCGGGCCCGCGATCACGAGCCGCGTGAAGGTCATGGCGAACCTCGACATCGCTGAGCGTCGCCTGCCTCAGGACGGCCGCATCGAGCTGAACGTGGGCGGGCATCCGGTTGACCTTCGCGTCGCGGTGCTGCCCACCATGCACGGCGAGAGCGTGGTCATGCGTCTGCTCGATCGGTCGAACGTCGAGCTGAACCTCGAGCGCCTCGGCATGGATGAGAAGGATCTCGGAGACTTCAGGCTGCTCACGGGTCGACCCAACGGCATCGTCGCGGTTACAGGCCCGACCGGCTCGGGCAAGACGACCACCCTGTACGCCGCGCTCGCAGAGCTGAACGAGATCAGCACGAAGATCCTGACTGCGGAGGACCCGGTCGAGTACGACATCGACGGGCTCTGCCAGGTGCAGGTCAACACGGAGGTTGGGCTGACCTTCGCGGCGGCCCTGCGGTCGTTCTTGCGTCAGGACCCTGACATCATCCTCGTGGGCGAGATCCGCGACCTCGAGACGGCGGCGATCGCTGTGCAGGCCTCGCTGACCGGTCACCTGGTGCTGACAACGCTTCACACGAACGACGCGCCGAGCTCGATCGTGCGTCTGCTCGATCTCGGTCTCGAGCGGTTCCTGCTCGCCGCGACGGTCGAGGGCGTGGTCGCGCAGCGGCTCGTTCGGACGATCTGCCCGAAGTGCAGGGAGCACTACACACCGACGGAAGAGGAATTGCTCGAGTTGCAGCTGCGTCCGGAAGACGTAGCGGGCAAGCAGTTCAGCCGCGGCAAGGGGTGCGATCACTGTCACGGCTCGGGCTACAAGGGGCGGATGGGCCTCTACGAGATCATGATGCTCGACGACGAGGCCCGCGAGTTGATCATGAAGGAAGCCTCGTCGGCGCAGCTGCGCAACCACGCGCGCTCGCTGGGCATGCGGACGCTCCGCGAGGCGGGCCTGAACGGGATCTACGACGGGCGGACCAACATCGATGAGGTCGTCCGCGAGACGATCACCGAAGACTAGCGGGGGACCCGATGCCGACGTTTGCATACGAAGCACTGAACGAGAAGGGAAAGACCCAGAAGGGCACGGTCGAGGCCGCATCCGCCGAAGAGGCGCAGGCCAAGATCAAGTCCGATGGCTACTTCCCCACGTCGATCCGTGAGCAGAAGGTCAAGGGCAAGTCGAAGGGTGACGGCGAGAAGGCGGCACCCAAGAAGAAGGCCGCGGGCGGCAGCATCAGCCTGCCCTGGGCGAAGGTCAACGCCAAGCACATGACGCTCTTCACGCGTCAGCTGTCGACGCTCCAGGACGCGGGCTTGCCCCTGCTGCGCTCGCTGCAGATCCTCGAGTCGCAGCAGAAGCCCGGTCTGCTGAAGAACACGCTCATCGGCATCTGCGAGGAGGTCGAGGGCGGCTCGAGCCTCTCGGACGCGATGGCGAAGTTCCCCAAGGCGTTCGACATCCTGTACGTCAAGATGGTGGCGGCGGGCGAGATCGGCGGCGTTCTCGACATCATCCTCCAGCGACTCAGCGAGTTCATGGAGAAGTCGCAGAGGCTGAAGCGCCGGATCAAGGGCGCGATGGTCTACCCGGTCGCGGTCGTGATCTTCGCGCTGCTGATCGTGACGGGCATCATGTGGTTCATCATCCCGCAGTTCGAGGCGATCTTTACCGACTTCGGCGTCGCGCTGCCCGCGCTGACCGTGTGGCTCACGCAGATGTCGCGGTGGGTCGCGGGCACCGCCTCGCCCGACCAGGCGATCCCGGGCGCCCTGATCCTGCTGCCCTCACCGATCGTGGTCTGGATCCTGTTCAAGCTGATCCGCAAGGCGGGCCCGGGGCGCGCTGCGACCGACATGATCTTCCTCTGGACGCCCGTCTTCGGGAACCTGATCCGCAAGACGGTCATCGCCCGGTTCACCCGGACGCTGGGCACACTCATCTCAGCCGGTGTGCCGATTCTCGAGGCTGTCACCATCACGAAGGAGACCTCGGGCAACTACGTGTTCGAGAAGGCGCTCCAGAAGGTGCACGACTCGATCCGCGAGGGCGAGTCGTTCGCGGAGCCCCTGCGTGAGTCCAAGACCTGCGATCCCATCGTCGTGAACATGATCGACGTGGGCGAGGAGACAGGCGAGATGGACGTCATGCTCATGAAGATCGCCGACAACTACGACGAAGAGGTCGACGTCGCGGTTGCGTCGCTCGTGAGCCTGCTGGAGCCCCTGATGGTCGTGCTCATCGGTGTGATGGTCGGCACGATCGTCGTCGCGATGTTCCTCCCGCTAGTGGCGATGATCGAGTCGCTGCAGGGCGGTGGCGTGTGATCCCTCGCGGCGCTCCCATCCCGCGCGCTCGCCGGGCGTTCACGCTCGTCGAGCTCCTGGCGACGATCAGCGTGATCTTCCTGATCATGGGGATCGCGCTGGTGGCGTACACCTCCGCGGTGCGCGGGGCGACCTCTGCGGCCGACCGCGCCGCGGTGAACGGCCTGCGCCTCGCGGTCGGACAGTTCAAGGACGAGTTCGGGATCGTGCCCCCGCTTGTGAAGGACGACGGAGGCCTCGACGCGTCCGCGCCGCTCGCGACGGTGCGTGGGCGCACTGTGCCGCTGGTGTTCTCGCTCGGTTCCTTCGAGGACGCGCAGGTGCTCCGCGGGCGCGACACGTCTCGCGACCGTTTCAGCCTGCTCTCGCTCCCGTACTACGTGCTCGGTGCGCTCGATGCCCCGGTCGACGGCGTCGACGGGCTCGGTTTCTACGAGGTCCGTCGCGACGGCACGTTCGCCCCCTCGCTCGCCTACACGACGAACCCCGAGCTCGATCCGTCCGGCTCGGGCACGGTCGATGCCTCGGATCGAAGCCAGCGCCGGTACGAGCCTCTGTTCGACACCACCCGGGGCAGCGTCGAGCTGTTCGTCGATGAGTCTGAGCGATTCACCGCCGATTCTGGCAGCGGCGTTCTGACGCGCACCCGGATCCCGTTCCGCTACGAGCTGCGCGACCGCGCGGGCATCGCCATCCGCTACTACCGCTGGGCGTCGGACGAGCGCCCGCTGGACGAGGTGTTCCGTGAGGACTCGCTCGCGGACATCGCCGATTACTCCGACCCCGAAGACTCGGGCGGGCTCGAAGGCGAGGCGGGGTACTACAACGTGCCCGCCATCGTGCTGGCTGCCTTGGTCGGCGAGGAAGGCGTTTTTCCCGTGGAACTGCGATCGGCGACGTACGCGATCGTCGCCGCGGGCCCGAACCAGCTGTTCGGCGATGAACGCGGCGCGGACGGCTCGGACACCGACACCGCCCTTGCGAGCGATGCCGCGCTGCAACGCCGATACGCACAGCAGCTCGATCTGTCCGAGTCCAGACTGGGCAGCGATGCGGACTACCGGGCACGGGCGATCCAACTCGCCCGGGAGGACAACATCGTGGAGGTGGGATCATGAGCCGCCTCCGCGCACAACGCGGCGGGTACACGCTCCTCGAGCTGTTGGTCGTCATCGTGATCGCCTCGCTGCTTGTGGGCCTCGCGATCCCGGCATTCCGGGGCATCCTGTCTTCGTCGCGGCGGTCGCTCGCCGAGAGCAAGCTTCAGCAGGCGCTGTACGCCGCGCGTGACGCCGCGACGGCCTCGGTCGGGGGCGGTGATGCGGCGGCGGTCTTCTTCTTCGAGCCCGGGCGTGGCATCCGCGTGCTCACCTGCATCGAGATCGGTTCGATCGATGACGTGATCACGGGCGGCATCACCGGCTCGGGCTCCGCCGGGGGCAACCCGGGGCGGCGCGATGTCTTCGTCCCGCTGACTGGCTTCGAGCCCGTGCAACTGCCCAGCGGCGTCGGCGTGCGGGGCTTCGCGCTCGGCAGCCTGTTCGCGGGCCCGAGCAACTGGTACGAGGGGCTCGAGACGCGGACGCCCAGCAACGTGCCCCCCGAGCCCGGCTACTGGGTGTTCCCGGAGACCGCGTTCTACCGGGCGGACGTGCTCAACGCGGGCGAGACACGCCAGACCTTCATGGTCCGCTTCACTGCGGGCGAGGGCACGATCAGCCGCGAGAGCCGGCGGGCCCTGGTTCTCTCGCCCAGCACGAGCAGCGACAGCAGCGTCGCCGAGGTCGAAGACCTCAACGAGGCGGACGATCTGCAGCTCTGGGCGAAGCAGATCCTGACCCGTGTCGACCTGCTGCCCGAAGAGCGCCTGGCGATCTTTGGCAACGAGTCTGTTCACACGGTGCTCGCGGGGCCCGTGACCGAGCTGTCGCTCTACGAGGAGCGAGATCTCGCTCGTGCGCTGGGCGCACGGGGCCTGAACCCTGACACGGGCACGCTGTACCTGCCCGTCACGCCCGAGCGTGATGCGCCCGAGATCGACCTGAGCATCTACAACGGCGGGCTCCGGATCCTCGCGCGCAACACGTCACGCTGGATCGAGGGGCGTGAGCTGCTCCGCACCCAGCGCCCGCAGACCGATTCGACCGCCCGCGTGTTCGCGATCAACGCGTTCTTCGGCGACCTGGTGGAGATCACACGATGAGACACCACATCACAGACCGTCGCGGCTTCACGCTGCTCGAGGTGCTGATCGCCGTCGTCGTGCTGGCGTTCGGCCTGCTCGGGATGGTCGCCGTCTTCCCTGCCGTCATCGACGTGCAGCGCCGCGCGCAGGACGCCGTGCTCGGGGGATCGCTCGCCGCGTCGGCGGAGTCGCTCGTCAACGCCTCCGTGCTCGATGCCCAGACGCTGGACTGGCACGACTGGGAGGGCGAGAGCGCCCCGTTCGTCCGTCGTTTCCCGGCCCGTGAGATCCTGACCAACAGCCGGACGCTGAGTGTGGTGACGCTGGATGAGGCGGCGGGCATCGCCGAGGTTGACTTCCTCTGGGATGCACTGCCCGTCGACGCGGACGGCACGATCACACTCGGGGGAACCGACGCGGTGGTGCCCTTCCTGTTCAACGACGCGGCGCTGACGGTGCCTACCGCCGGCGATGACGAACTGCCCGAGATCCAGTTCCCTGTCGGACAGCGGTTGCTGCCAGACGAAGCCTCGGGCGAGACACCCCGGTACATCTGGGATGCCTATGTCCGTCGTGTCGACGTTGGCATCGGCACGGCCGTGGACGACGATCGCTCGCTCGTCGAGGTCCCGCTCTCACGCTTGCGCGAGCTGCCCGTCGAGATGCTCGTCGTGGTGCGTCCGATCGATCGCGGCATCCGCGTGCCGGTGGGGCTGACGCTCCGCGACACGCTCCGGGGCTACAGGCTCGTCGAGCAGAGCGACATGCTCGTTCGCGACAACCTCGAGGACGAAGAACGGCGCTTCCCGGTCGCGGCCTTCGACGTCGACGGCGCTTCGGTCAGACCCGGCGCGGCGTTGGACAACAACCGCGTGGTCTACTCGCTTCCGGTCCCGGTGCTGCCCGGGCGCCAGACGAGCCAGCTCTTCACCAGCAGCGGGGGCACGCAACTCGATCTGTCGCGTGACATCAGCCTGCCCCGCGTGCTCGCGGGCGCCGGAGTGCAGGCGAGCCTGCCCTCGGTCCGCAGGACGCTCGCGCAGGTCGGGCAGCAGTTCGTCGACGACCTGGGCATCGTGCACCGCGTGACGCGGGTGTTCGAGTCGGACTCCGAAGACCCCGAGTCGTCGACGATCATCGAGATCACACCCCCGCTGAGCCCCGATTTCCGCCAGATCATCTTCACGCCGCAGGTGCCGGCCGACATCCGCGTGATCAGGACCCGCTGACATGACGAGGCGTACTCCCACAACCCGTCGGGCGTTCACGCTGGTCGAGGCGCTGGTGGCGGTGGTCGCGATCGCGATCATCTCGGTCGGCCTGGCCGCGATCTTCGCCTCGGTCGGCGACACCGTGCAGAGCGGGCGTCGGATCAGCGCGATCAACCAGTACGCGGCCTCGATCGAGCGGCGCATCCGCGCCGACCTGTCGAACATCACCCGCGACGGGTTCCTCGTGATCCGCAACGAGTACGCGGGCGCGGCGAACGCCGACTCTGCGGACCAGCTGATCCCGCTCTCGCCCGATGCGCCGCGGACCGCGCGCCTCCGCCGGGTCGATGAGCTTCTGTTCTTCGCCCGGGGCGATTTCGTCTCCGCGCGTGGCGCGCTCACACCCAACACCGATGCCCCGAGGGCACGCGAGGCCCGGATCTACTACGGGCACGGGCAGAAGCAGCTCGAGGGCGCCGACGGCTTCTTCCGCCCCTACCTCGACGACCCCAACGCGGACACCGAGCTCGGCCTCGGCGTCCGCTCGGGCAACCCGACCGCCATCGGCGAGGCGAACCCGAACGTCAACGCGGGCGACTGGACCCTGCTGCGCCACGCGACGCTGCTCAAGGCGCCCTCGATCGCCTTCGACGACGGCAGCTTTGATAGTGGCGATGCGTTCCGCAAGTTCACCGACAACGAGTTGCAGATCGGTCAGCAGGTCGCGGCGGACAGCATCTTCCGGTCCGAGGCGTTCTGGGGCGAGCCGTTCGATTTCAGCAACGCCTATCTTGATGATTTCGCCGAGTACAGCATCCGCGACGCAGAGGCCCCGCCGACGTTCCCGTCGGGCATCGTCGACATTGCGACCGAGACACTCCCCGAGATCCGGAGGCGTGTGCAGGGCCTTGTTGTCGGTGAGAACGGGCTGGTTTCCTCGTCTGGCTCGGGCACGAACTTTCCCGATTTCTGGATCGAGGCGCCGAACGTGGCGTACGGCTTCGAGGGGCGTTGGCCCGTCTGGCGCCGCCCGCAGTTCGATGGAAGCTACACCAGCCCGGCCTTTATCTACGCGTTGGAGTTCGAGCGTTTTGATACTGCGCCTGCTGGCACGACCCCGCCTCGCATCATCGAGAACGAGGACCGTCAGTCGCTTGTGCACCTCCAGCACGCCTGGATGGGTGACGCGCTGCCCGCGGCCTCGAATGAGATCACGTTTGCAGCACCAACACCATCGACCACCCAGATTCCATCCCTTACTGCGTTCTATCGCGATCTCCCGAGTGGGCTCGGGGGGAACGGACAGGCTGCGAACGCGACGGAGCCCGCGAGCCCGCTCTTCCCGGTGCGTAGCCGGATGCGATACGAGAACACGCCGCCCGGGTACAACGCCGACGTGTTTGGCCCGGCTCTGAACGACACGTTCGCCGCCGACCGCGAGATCAACTCGGTGCTCCTCGCCGCGGCGCGGGCCGACCAGCAGATGGTCACCAACTCGCAGTTCATCCCGCGGTGCACCGAGTTCATCGTGGAGTGGAGCTTCGGTGAGCGGTACACCGATGCCCGGCTCGTAGACATCCAGGATCCGCCCGGGAACACGAACGAGTTGCTCGGTGAGTTGGTCTGGTACGGCGCGCCCCGCCCGATCGGTTCGGGCATCCCCCTCGCCTCGATTCGCCCAGACGCCATGCGTCCTGATGCGGACGATGATCTGGAGCCGGGCGAGACACCTACCGCCGATCCGCTTGACTTTGATGAACAACGATTGCTCGAGCGGCATCTGCTGGCGGATCTGCTCGTGGGTTCGGTGAGCGACCAGATCGACCTCCGCCGCTCAAATGCTCCTGGCGAGGAGGGGGCGATTGTTCAGTTTCTCAACGGCACAGCGGCTCAGGTTCCCACAACCTTCTACTTCGGCTACGGCGACCCGCGAGCCGCCCCGGTTGACTTCGTTGACCCGACCGGCGTGCGCCGGACGGGTTTCGACCTGAACGGCGACGCCTACCCCGACGACATCGATGGTGACGGTGTGTACGACGACGTGTGGCCCTGGCCGCGACTGCTGAGGATCACGATGTCGTTCGCCGATCCGATCGACCAGACGGTCGAGGACACGTTCCAGTTCGTGGTCGAGTTGCCGAGGGACGGCGATCTCTGACCCGCGGCGTGGCGTCGAGGACGCCGCGCAGACAGCGCTCCACGACGGAGCCAGTTCGGAGCCGACTTATGTTCGCATACGGACGATTCAAGACGCTGCTGAAGACGCTCTCGGGCGCGCGCCGGCGGGGCACGATCCTGCTGCTCGTGCTCGGCGCGCTGGCGATGGTGCTGATCCTGACCGTGGTGTACGCGGCGCTTGGCAAGGGCGACCGCACGACCGGGCGGGCGGTCAATCAGCAGCGCGACGCGAGCGAGGTCGTCGACCGCTTTGGGCTGCACGTCGCCGAGGTCATCGGCGCCGACGTGCACGACATCGAGCCCGACTTGGCGGAGGAGCGTCTGCTCACGATCCTCAACCCTGCCGTGCCCCTCGCTGACCTCGCGAACTTCGCGCGCTACCGCCTGGAGACCACCGACGCACCGGTGTCGGACTTCTCGATGCTGTCGGTGCCCAGCCTCGAGCCCGGGTTCCAGACGCTGCCCGCGCTCGAGCAGGAGCTGATCCGGTTCCGTCCGAGCGGCGGGCACTCGGCCGCGACCGTGTGGCCTGCCCCCTCCGCGGGCAACCTGGGCAGCCTGGGCGGGCTGTACCCCACGGACCCGCGCATCGCGGCCGACCCTTGGCTCGCCTCGACCCGCCCGACCGATTTCGGTGTGGGCAGCAAGAACGCCGGCCTGGTCGGGGGCGGTGCCTACCTCGACATCGAGTACTACGCCCGCGCGCTCGACTGGGTCCAGATCTCGAACCTCGCGCCCGACGGACGGTTCGTGAACCTCGCGTATCTGCGTGACAACTTCGGTGCTCCGTCGCTTGATCTCACGCGCGATCCCGATACAGGCGATCCGCGGCTGACGTTGTTCGATGTCGATGGCGTCGCTGTCGATGTGAGCGATGATTTCGTGCTCGGCTTTGCCGGCGTGGTCGATTATGCGGGCACGCAGATCGATGGCGGGGGCAATGTCACCCCCAACTGGAACGTGCCGGCGCACTGGACCATGTACCAGCGCAACATGGCCCGCACGGTCGCTGAGCTCTCACGTAACGGGTTTAACACCAACGACCCCAGCGACCCGAGGTACTGGGAGTACTCCTACGCCGACGCCGATGGCGACGGTATCATCGACTCGCGTTGGTTCGAGCTGGTCGACGCGAGCTCGGGCTTCGAGGTGCCTCTGCTGGGCGAGTCGAACCGGCGCTACTTCGCCGCGGTGCGGGTGATCGACCTATCGGCGCTCGTGAACGTGAACACCGCGATGGACCGGATCGAGCCGCCCAGCCAGATCGCCCGCGCCGGGCAGGGCACCAACGATGTGAGCCTGTTCACCCTGCTCACGCTCGACATGCACAGCCAGGTCGTGACCGACAACGGCGTCGAGTTTGCCTACGCCGACGCCTTCGAGGGCGAAGGTCGGAACAACTACGAGGACCTCGACAACGACGAGCACGTGCGCCAGGCCCGCAAGGCGTACCTGCGCCTGCGCGAGAGCGTCCGCGACTGGTCGCCGGCGCTGGTCTTCCAGCCTGACTTCCCGAACACCACGGGTGTTCCGGGTGAGGAGAACGAGGGGGCCGACTGGTCCGCCGACTTGCGGGACTACACGCCCTATCTCTCCGATCTTGACGAGGTCGGGGATGGTCTGGCGGTCGGCGCCGAACGCCGCCGGGAGGACCACTCGCTCTTCGGCACGACCGTGCCCGGGTTCGCGGGCGGGGGTAACGCGCGCACAAGCCCCTTCGGCGTGAGCGACCTCATCGAACTGCTCACGTTCCACGGCGCCAACGACCCCGAGGTCTTCAGCGGCCTCGAGCTCGCCTTCACTGCCGACAATACCGACGAGGACCTGCGCACCCGCAGCCTGCTCCGCTCCGACCGCTCGCTCGACGCGGAACTCGGCGTCGAGCTCACGACCGCGACGGGCGCCACTCTCACGCCCGAGGAGCTCAACCGGCACGCCCGAGCGCAGCTCGACATCCGCTCGCTGCTGACCACCATCAGCGGCAGCCGCCCGATCCGCTCGGTCACCACAGACAACACGGGCATCGCGCTGCTGAGCGATGCCCAACGCCGCTACCGCGCCGACCAGCTCATGCTGGGCAGCCCGAGGTACGAGGGCGATCCGACTGTGCTCACCGCGCCCGGCGGCTCCAACGCCAACCTCGACGAGCAGAGCAACGCCCGCAACCCGCTCATCCGCAACGGGTTCGAGATCTACGCCAGCGCGCTCGCGCCGCACCTGAACGAGTTCGCGGGCGGCACGGCATGGCAGAACGCGACCGGCACGCTCGTGGTCCCCGATCACGCCCGCACGCTCTTCTATGGGCACTCCGGTCCCGAGATGGCCCTGCGAATCGCCGCGCACATGGCGGTTAACTTCCGAGACAGCGCCGACGCTCCGTTCGTCGACATCAGTGGCGGCAGCGGCGGCGGCGACGGCGTGCCCGATCCGATCGCCATCGGCTTCAACGAGCTCGACACGAACGACGACGGCACGATCGACGACGCCGAGTACGCCCAGCGGCGCGACGAGCCCTCGCGGGGCCTGCTCTGGCTCGTGCAGGAGGCCGACCGCGACCTCACGCTCCTGACGCCCCTGCTCGACGCGGACGGGAACGGGACCCTGGACTCGGACGGAGACGGACGGATCGACGACACCGACATCGCCGAGCTCGACGCCGACGCGCTGTTTGCCCGGGATTTCAACAACGACGGGACGATCGACGACACCGAGACCGTGCTCGCGCAGACCTCGTCGGCAACGCCCGCCGCCCCCTCGGCGGACGCCATGATCGTCTACGGCGTGGAGGCGCAGCCGTTCCTTTCGGAGGTGTTCTACTTCAACGCGTACTGGGATGCGCCGCGAGCGCCCGGCGTCCCGCCCGGTTCCGGAGGCGGTCCGTGGACTCCCGGAGACACGACCGACCTTCGGAACAACGATCTGCTGACAACAGGAACAGAGGCGTGGGGCGAATATGCGGTCGCTGACAATGTCAATCCGCTGGTCGGAGACTTCCAGAACAACGATGATCTAGTCCGCGGGACCATCAACATCGACGGCGAGGTCGCTGATGTAAACCAGGATTTTCTGTTCCAGGTGTTGGTGTTCCAGCTCTTCAACCCGTTCGACGTAGCTGTATCGCTGAATGACTATTACATTGAGTTCGGCGAATCGCTCTACAGGCCTCGTACGTTCGGCTCGGCGTCCGATTCGATCATTCTGACTCCGGGTGAGACAGTGCTCTTGTTTGCCACGAATCCGGGTGTGAACTTGGCGACGACCGGTGCCGCGGCATATTTGCCCATCATGGAGCGCATCAACTTGGTTGCTACGGAAGCCGATGGCCGGAACGGCGGCTTTACCGCGCCGACCTTCGGCGGGGTGGTGCCCTCTGTGATGGCCCAAAACATCATCGAGACCATTGTTCCTGATGATGCTTCCCTACGGCTCCCGCTCGAGCGTTTCGACCTTGCCGGCAACGCTCTGACGCCGACAGCTATCGATGATCTGCTGGCTGGCGATGTCGCAGACTACGGCGAGTACAATCCGCAGAACACCAACGTACTGCTGTGGTGGGATCTCGGCGATAAGCAGGGTACCACTGGCAGTAGCATCGAGTGGCGGCGTGACGATCTGTTGGCCGATCGCCTCAGCGATCCCGGAGCAACCCAAGCAGGTGAAACCCCCGCCCTCGATCAGAGACTCAGGCTCCAGCCAGCCGAAATCATTGATGCGGGTTTGGTGAACACACCTCCCGATGCGGTCCAGAACGCGATTACCGGTGATGGCTTCAGCATCGATGGCGTTGGGCCCGTTGCGTTTGGAGAGCAGTTCGAAAGCAGTATGGGTCGGCCGGGCATGAACGCCGGCGCCCAGAGATCGATCGGCCTCTGGGCAAGGCTCCGGCGCTTCGACGCATCGCTCGAGGTCGATGCCAGCATGACTGCCATTGACGGCACGACCGGGGGCCGGCGTGCGAACGACTTGCCGGGCCCGGATGGCATGATTCCAAGCGATCCACCCACCGTCCCGTCCGGCATCAACCCGGGAGCCGGCGACAACGCCGTTTTCGGCCTCCCCAGCGGCGCGCTACCGGCGGCGTCGCTTGCCACCAATGCTCCTGATGCAATCGAGACGGTTGAGGACAATGAGCAAGCCGATGCCGGCCCATTCACGCCAACAGAGCTTTGGTTTGACGCGTCTTTCACGGATTTCTCGCTCGGAACCACGATCAGCCGAAACTATGAGGGTGCGTCGACGCTGAATGACTTCATTGTTGAGCAACTCGGTGGGATCAACGGAGGAAACGGGCGATTCAAGACACAGCGGCAGGCCACGTTCCTCAACTCGGTGCTCGACGCCACACGGTACCTCACGGGCGGACCCAACGACGCCTATCTGGATGTGACCGCCAATACCTCTCGCACTGACACTTATGGCGGGTCAAGCCTGCTGCAGATCAGCCGCAACTCGCGTGAGTTCCGCACGAGCATCGATGGCTTCCCGCAGCTGCGTGTCGGCGATCTGCTGAACGTCATCGCTGTCGGTCCGTACCGCATGCCCTTGCGGACAACCGCTGTCGGCCCCGACGGCTACCCACCCATCGCCGACCCGGTCGCTCGCGCAGAGGCGTACATCGATCAGTGGACGACGCTGAGCGAAGCGCTCGGAGTCGCCGAGGGAACTCTGGACGAGCTCGAGAGCCCGGCGGGCGCGAACACCGATGTCTTCGAGCAGCTGGCGGGCGTGCTCGACCGCGGGCACCTGCGTCTGGACGACTTTGTGCCGTACGTCGACGCCGAGGACGACGACGGCGACGGCTCGTTCGCGAACGACCCGTTCAACCCGGTTGTCGACCGCATCCGCGGGCTGGGCATCCCGGCGGCGCTCAGCCTGTTCGACATCGCCCAGGCGGGCGGGGATCTGCCCGACCGGGCCTACGGCGGCATCGCGTCGCCCATCGCGGGCACGGTGAACATCAACACGGCCGCGCCCAGCGTGCTGCGGACGCTGCCCGGTGTGTATCGCGACGTGCCCGACACCAACGATGGTGTGCCGACGAACGCCGTGCCTGCGTGGTCGGCGCGGATCGGGAACGAGGCGACGGGCAACGGGCTGCAGGTCGCCTATCCCAACGTGATGTTGCCGGGCTCAGCGGACCCGGGACTGCCGAGCGGTTCGATCTCAGAGCTCTACGGCAGGCTCGATGTTGCGTCATCGATCCTGAGCTACCGCGAGCCGGCCTCTGGGGCCAAGAGACTGCTGCGTGGGGCGGGCCTTGCGGGCTCGGATATTGACGAGCCCTTGAACATGGGGCCGTTCGCCGCCCTGGATCAGGCGGGCAACCCTGACTTGACGCGGGGCGTCCAGATCCTGCGCGACGCCGTGGACACCAGCGGCGACGGCGTGCCCGATCTGAGCAACGGGCCCGCGATTCCCGCTCTGCGCACCGCGCCGGGCTTTGGGTCGATCGGCGAGCTGATGGCCGTCCGGTCGAGCGGGGAGCCCGGAGGTGGTGTCGCTGCGGCTCGCTTCCAGTTCGGCATGGATTGGACCGCCCGCGATCGGCGGACGGTCAGTCAGATCTTCGTCGACCCGACGACCGGCGACCCGGCGGGTGGCGAGCCAGATTTTACCGATGCCGATGCGGTCCGGGACTTCATCATCGGCAACGAACTGCGGATCGTCAGCCTGGATCCGTCGCTGCTGGGTGATCCGATCCGGTTCTCGGATGACGCGGGTGCCCAGTTCCAACTCCCCGTGGCGGATCAGATCCCCGACGACTACGACGAGCAGCTGGTTCAGATCAACATGCTGGCGAACGCCGTGAGCACGAGCAGCGACTTCTACGCGGCCTGGATCGTCGTGCACGGGTTCGAGGACGACGACGTCGAGGACCTGGACGACAGCGAACCGATGCGCCCGAGCTTCCGGGGTCGGTACCTGATGATCGTGGACCGTTCGAACGTGGTTTCGCGGGGCCAGCCTCCTCGCGTGCTGGCGTACCTTCGGGTGCCCTACGGCGAAGAGGTCCGGAACCCGGTGTACCAGCCCGAGTAGGCGACGCTAGACTTGCTGCGGGCCGACGTCGGCCCGCGACAGGGCGTAGCTCAGCTTGGTAGAGCACGTGCTTTGGGTGCACGAGGTCGCTGGTTCAACTCCAGTCGCCCTGACTGAAGTTTGTTGGAAGTGGGCCCGTCGATCAGGCCCGCCCGGCGAGCGCCGAGGCTGTCGGGTTGGCCAGGATCGGGCAGTTCTCGTCGCCCTGAGGCTTGGCCTCGATGCTCACACCGAAGCGGCCCGTGATGCCCCGGCGCGACCAGGCGGCCTCGCACGCCTGACGCATCTTCTGGATCTGGCGTTTGCTGTGCTGCACGCTGACCGAGCCGCCGTGCATGCGGTAACGCAACACGGTCTCGGGCAGGTTGTGGAGCTCGCCCAGTTCCCCCAGTCGGAGGAAGAGATCGAGATCCTCAGCGGGGTAGGCCTCGTCGCGGTAGCCCCCGACCTGCTGGAAGGCTTCGGCGCGCATCATCACAGCGGGGTGCGAGAGGGGAGTCCGCCCAGCGAGCGCCTCCTGCTGGATCCGGTCATTGCCCGTCACCGGATCAGGGGACTCGAGCGGCTGTCCCGATTCGGCGATCAGCTCGACGCGCCCGCCCAGACAAACGGTCCTCGGATGGCGGCTGAACCAGTCCAGCTGGCGTTGGAAGCGGTCGGGCAGCGCGATGTCGTCGGCGTCCATCCGCGCGAGAAGCGGTGAACGCGCGACGTCCGCCATCTCGTTCAGCGCACCGACGAGCCCGGTGTTGGGGCGGCTGATCAGCGTTATCCGACGGTCTTCTTGGGCATGCTCGCGCAGGATGGCGAGCGAGTCGTCGCTCGAGCCGTCGTCGACGATGATCAGTTCAAAGTCGGTGAAGCTCTGCCCCCGGATGCTGCGCACTGCCTGGTCGATGAACGCCTCGGCGTTGTAGACCGGCATGAGTACTGCGATGGCGGGGGGGCGTGTCGTCACGCTGGCATGCTCCGGGCTCGGATGCAAACAGTATCTCGGTCAACCGCGATCCGCTGCATCAAACTCAGGCATCGTGCGCCCGGCTACTCGGTGCTGAGGCGCGCCAGTGCGCCGCCGTCGACGACGAGAGACTGACCCGTTATGAATGACGACGAGTAGGGGTCCGCGAGAAACAGTACCGAACGACCGATCTCTTCGGGCTGGCCCACACGCCCGAGAACATGCTTGTGCCCCAGACCCCGCACCAGTCCGTCGATCGAATCGGCGTCGACATGCCCCCGGGACAGTCCCGCGTGCAGCATCGGCGTGTCGACCGCGCCGGGCAGGAGCGCGTTGACTCGGATGCCGTACTCCCCAAACTCGAGCGCGAGCGACCTGGTGAACGCCAGCAGAGCGCCCTTGCTGGCTGCGTATGCGCCGATGCTTCGGCTGGTCGCCATCGCGTGCACGCTCGACACGTTGATCACCGATCCCTTGGCCTCACGCAGAAGCTCGAACGCCTCGCGGACCGAGAGAAACACCGAGCGGATGTTCGAGGCCATCACCGCGTCCCACTCTTCGGGGGTGGTCTCCAGAACCGGTTTGCAGATCTGCAGGGCAGCGTTGTTTACCAGGGCGTGAAGGCGATCAGTCCTCTCACGGACGCGGTCGAAGATCGCGCTGGGTGCGGAAGGCTCGGAGATATCGGCCTCGATGAACTCATCGACCCAGGGCGAGGTCTCGTGGCGCCGGTCGACGCCGAAGACGGTCCAGCGCGCCTCGTGGAACACCCGGCAGATCGCCGAGCCGATGCCCCCCGAGGAGCCCGTGACCAAAACATGGCGTTCGTGCGACTGGTTCATACCGTTTGCTCCGATGCCTGCTGAAGCAGCTCGGCGATGTTCCGGATCGTGATGCGGTGCACACGGTGGGCAGCGCGGTCGGAGCTGTTCGCCAAGTGGGGTGAGAGCAGGACGTTCTCAAGCCCGAGCAGAGGGCTGTCAGACGGGACGGGCTCGGTTTCAAAGACATCGAGGCCCGCGCCGGCGATCTCACCCGCTTGCAGCGCCCGGATGAGCGCGGGTTGATCGACCACGCCGCCGCGTGCGGTGTTGATGAGCACGCCCGACGATTTCATCAGCTTGAACTGCTCCTTGGACATCAGCCCCTTGCTGGAGTCGTTCAGGTCGCAGTTGATGCTCACGAAATCCGACGCTTGCAACAGCTCTTCGAGGGACACGAGGTCGACTCCGGTGTCGTCGATGAGCTGGAGCGGGATGTCATCACGAGGGTCGGTCGCGAGCAGTTTCATGCCGAAGGCGGAAGCCTTGCGGAGCACGGCGGAGCCGATGTTCCCGACGCCGATCACACCGAGCGTGCACTCGGCAAGGCTCGGGCCATCGAGCGGCGTCCATCGGCCCGTCTTCAGTTCGTGCGTCAGCCAGGGAATCTTGCGGGCAAAGCAGAGCATGAAACACAGCACCGAATCGGACACTGGCACGCTGAAGGCGTCGGGCACGTTCCGCACGAGCACGCCGTGGTCCGCTGCAGCTTGGAAGTCGATCTGATCGACACCCGTACCCCATTTGCAGAGCGCCCTGAGGTTCGGAGCGGCCTCGAAGACTCTGCGTGTCCACTGATCGCCGCCGCAGATGGCCGCGTCGATATCGTCGACCAGCGGGATGAGCTCGCTCTCGGTGAGGCGTTGGCGGACCTGCGCAGTCCGGACCTGGAAGCCGAGTCGCTGGAGCTCGGGCCGGACGAGTTCGATGTCACGCAGGATGCGCGGGCCTGTGAGCAGCAGCCTAATGCCCTCGAAGGCGCCATCGGGGAATGTGATCATGATCCTGGCTCCTCGACCAGCTTTGCCTGGGCGATGGCTTCGGCCAGGCGCCAGCCCGCCGTGTCGTCGATGTCGGTCGCCTCGAGCCGGTCGATCTCGAAGAGTCGGGGGCTGCTCCCGATCCGCCTGCGGTGGGTCTCCAGCGTCGAGCGGCTGAAGAGGTACAGGTTCGAGTTTTCCTCGAAGACCGGGGGCAGGTCCTGCGTCCTGGCGAGCAAGGCGGGGTCGTGGTTGATGGGGGCCCCCTGGTCGTCGTAGAGCCGGGTCTGCCAGCGCGTCACGCCGAAGAGCGAGTCGTGCTCCGGGAGCCCATCGAGGTACTCGATGATCGCAGAATCGATCGTCGAGCTTCTGAGCAGGGGGTTCGTGCTGTGCGTCTGCAGGAAGTGATCGCCTTCGAGCTGGGAAACGGTGTGGAGCAGCACGTCGTTCATGGGGATGCCGCCGTCACGGAGCGACTCCGGGCGTTCGAGGACGATGACATCGGGGTACCTTCTGTCGCACTCGTCCATCACGCGGGGGCTGTCTGTGTCCACGACGATCGTGGTCACTCCGCTGGCACCCAAGAGCGAGTCGAGGATGTGGCAGAAGAGCGGCTTGCCCCTGAAATCCGCGAAGTTCTTGTAGGGGATGCGTTCGCTGCTGTGACGCATCGGTACGATCGCGGTCACTCGGCGATCCGGCTTGGGGATGGTCATGGCTGCTCGGTCCCGCCTGGGCTTTCCGGGAGTGTAGGATCCGGACACAGGCCGCGAGCAGAAGGACAGACTGGCTTGACCTCCATCGAAGCCAATACATCCGAGACCGATCCGAGCAGTCCGGGCGAGGACCGCAACGACACCGGGATCAGCTACGTGGTCGATGCCACCCGGCGCGGGTGGCGAGCTAGGCTGAGCGAGGCCATGGCTCGGCGCGAGCTGCTCTGGATGCTCGTGCGGCGAGACATCTCCGTTCGGTACCGCGAGGCCCTGCTGGGCGTGGCCTGGGCGGTCATCGTCCCCGCGGCCTCGCTGGGCGTGTACTGGCTGGTGTTTGACGTCTTCTTCGACCGCCAGAGCACGGATCATCCCTATGTGGTCTTCCTGTTCCCTGCGATGCTCGCGTGGAACTATTTCAACTCGAGCGCGGGGCGGGCGGCGCAGGCGCTCGTGAAGGACTCCTCGTTGCTCGCCAAGGTGTACTTTCCAAGGCTGCTGCTGCCTGTCTCGAACGTCATCAGCCCCCTGCTCGATACAGCGATTGGGATGGTCGTGCTCGTTGGGATCCTGCTCGCGTATCGGTATGTGCCGGGCTGGGAGTTGCTCTGGCTGCCCGTGTTCGGGGTGATCGGCATGTCGGCGGCGACCGGTATGGGCATGCTGCTGTCCTCGTTCAACGCACAGTTCAAGGACGTGCAGCACTTCCTGCCCATCATGCTGCACCTGTGGTTCTTTTCGACACCCGTGCTGTACAGCGTGTCGCGCGTGCCCGAGCGCTTTCAGCAGTGGTACGCGCTGAACCCAATGGTGCTTGTGTGTGAGGGAGTCCGGTACGCGGTGCTCGGAGGCGTCTTCCCGCTGTCCGCGAGTATGGTGGCTGCCGGCTTGTTCAGCACGGTGGTGATACTCGTGGTTGGGTTCGTCTCGTTCATGCGGACCGAACAGACGATCACGGACGTGCTGTGAGGCGGGCGCGATGACAGAGCCGATGATCGCCTGCCAGGAGCTGTCGAAGCGGTACATGCTGCGTCAACGCACGCAGGGCAACCGTCTGATGCTGGGCACGGCGCTGGAGGCCGCCCGGGGCTTGCTCGGGGGAGGGCGCGTCGAGCCAGATGAGGCCGACGTGCACTGGGCGCTCCGCGATGTGAGCTTCGATGTCATGCCGGGCGAGGCGCTGGGGATCATCGGGCGCAACGGGGCCGGGAAGAGCACGCTGCTGAAGATCATCTCGCGGCTCACGCTCCCCACCTCGGGGAGGGTCGTGCTGCATGGGCGCGTCGGGTCGATGCTTGAGGTCGGAGTGGGGTTCAAGCAGGAACTGACCGGGCGCGAGAACATCTCGCTCAGCGGCGCGATCCTGGGTATCCCCGCGAAGGAGATCCGCAGGAAGGTCGAGGAGATCATCGAGTTTTCCGGCATCCGTCCCTTTATCGACGTGCCCGTGAAGCGGTACTCCAGCGGCATGCGGATCCGCCTCGCGTTCGCGGTCATGACAACCCTGGAGCCCGAGATCCTGCTGATCGACGAGGTGCTGAGCGTGGGCGATGCCGAGTTCCGGCGGCGCTCGGCATCGCGCATGGAAGAACTGATCCAGGGCGGGCGGACCGTGCTCTTCGTGAGCCACCAGCGCGAGATCGTCGAACGCCTGTGCGACCGTGCCCTGGAACTCGATCGGGGTCACCTGATCTCGATCGGTGCTACCGCGCGTGTCGTCGAGCACTACCGCGAGATGGTTCAGCCCGAGTCCCCGACCAATGCCTACGTGGCGTTCGACCCGGATCCGGAACGTCCGCTGCGGATCCGGGCTGCCGCGATCCTGAACCGCACGGGCGAGGTCGCGGAAGAGATCGAGATGGCCGAGTCGTTCCGTGTGCGGGTCTCCTACGACATCAACGAGGACGTCGAGAACATGAACGTGTTCTGCCGGCTCGAGACGCCCGATGGCTTGGGAGTGCTTTGTTCGGGGGACGCGGACTACGACCCGGCTTGCCTGGGTCCCCGTCGTCGAGGGACGTACTCGGCTGAGTTCGAGGTCGACGGCGGGCTACTCGAGGCTGGGCCGTACCGCTTGACCGTGAGCGCGGGCATCCCGTTCGAGCGGATCTTCGATCGCGAGCCCGGCGCAGTCAGCTTCCGGATCGTTGACCGCAGCAGCCGGCGCCGTCTGTGGTACCCACAGACGCGTCCCGGCCTGATCGGTCGCGAGTACCCCTGGGTCTACGAGGGACGCTCCCCGTGGGCCTGATGCGGATCGCCCTGGGGGCGGCTCTATACTGCAGGCCGGTGTGGGTTGTTCGGGATAGTCAGTCGTGCGGGGGATGCCGTGCTTGATTCGCTGCTGTATGAGCCCAAACGCCGAAAGACGGCGATGGTGGTGCTGCTCTCGCTCCTCGTGCTCGCGGTCGGGTTCGTGGCTCTCGGGACATGGGTGAGCGGGGCGGGAGCGTTGCTCGTCTTCGGAGTCGCGTTCATCGCGCTCGCGGTTGCCTTCCTGACCAAGCTGCTGATCGTCTCTCACGTGCATATCCGCGGGACCACCGGGCGGCTGGAGGCACTCAACAAACGGTACGACGACACCGCCCGATGGCTGGAGCGGTACGACGCCGACACCCGTGAGTCGTTCCTCGCGACGAAGTCGAAGCTCGACCAGGCCGAGACCGATCGGCTGGAGATCCTGGGCGAGGTCGAGAAACTGCGGGAGGACACCCCCAGGATCGAAGCCATGGAGGCGCTCGGCGCCGGGCTCGATTCCCGTCTCGGCGATCTTTCGCGTCGTCAGGAGGAGGCCGTCGAAGCCCAGACCAAGGCAACGGCCTCGGCGGACAAGCGTCTGAGCGAATCTCAGCGTGAGTTGTCCGAGCGTCTTGGGGCCTTGCGCGCCGATCTCGACGAATTGGCTTCGCTTTCCGAGCACCTGGACGCCCTCCGGTCCGATGTCGAGAACATCGAGGGGCAGGCCGAGTCCGGGCGTGTGCAGATCGCCGAGGTCCAGAAGCTCTTGGAGGAGGCGCAGGCGCAGATCGATGACAAGCTCCGGCTCGTCAACGGTCGGGTCTCCAAAATCGACGACACGCACGAGCGCAAGCGGATGAGCTCGGTGACCGCAGCGAAGGAAGCGGCTACGAGCGCGATCGAGGACGTCAGCAAGCGTCTCGACGAAGCTGTGCACCTCAATGCGAGGCAGCGGGGCGATGGTTACGTCCGGTTCCCCCGCCTGATCTCGGGCGAAGCGGTGCAGTCGGCGAAGGCCATGGGGTTCGAGTTGATGCCAGGCGAGGTCAAGTACCTCGAACGGAAGCTTCAGGTCCTCGAGGGGCTCTGCGAAGGGCGCCTTGCGGGCTCGGTCGACGACGCGGTCGGACGGATGCTGGCCGGGTGTTTGGTCAACTCGAAGGAACTCAACATCCTCGAGATCGGAGTGCTCTTCGGCGTCGGCGCGGCCTATCTGCACCACACGCTCGCGCCGCGGTTCGACCGTGTCCGGCTCGTTCTCCTCGACCCCTTCGAGGGCTATTACGGCAAGGACCACCTCGACCCGCTCACGGGTCTGCCCGTAACACGTGCATCTGTCGAGCGCAACATGATGCGGTGCGGGATCCCGAGCGACGATGTGGAGATCCTGGAAGGGTTCTCGACGGATGACAAGATCAATGCTGCCGCAGAGTCTGCCGGTCCCTTCCACCTCATCGTGATCGACGGGGACCACAGCGCGGAGGGCATCCGGGCCGACTTCGACGGGTACGCCTCGATGCTGAAGCCGGGCGGGATGCTAGTGATCGATGACTACGGCTCCGAGGACTGGCCCGCAGTCACCGTCTTTGTTGATGAGACCGTGCGTGACGACCCCCGCTTCAAGCTGGTGGCGGTGATCGGAAAGACGGCAGTGTTCAAGCGTCTCCGCGTCGCATCGGCCAAGAAGGCAGCCTCCAAGACCTCGAAGAAGACTCCTGCGAAGGCCGCGAAGAAGAAGGCCGGCAAGAAGACCACCGGGGGTGATGAATCCGCAGGCTCGAAGCAGGTCGAGAGCAAGCCGAAGGCCGCTGAGTCATCGATCCCAACGGATCGCGACCCGCCTGTGCCGGTGGTTCGGAAGAAGGGGCGGAGCAGAAAGGCCGCGCCGAAGAAGGCGGCTCACACCGGCCGCGCGTGATGAACGACCAGAGTGCCGAGACACTCGTTCCGGACGAGCTGCGATCGAGTTGGGCACACCTGGCCCGGCGTTCCGCGGAACGGCTGGCGCGGATTCCCTCGGATTCCGGGGCGAGGCAGTGGTACACCTCGTTGATCGGGCGGGCAAACATCGCCCGTCTCGCCGCGATGCGTGGACGGCTCGCGGGCGAGCGGTGTTTCATCCTGGGCAATGGACCGAGCCTGGCGGAGACGGATCTCTCTCGCCTCCGAGACGAGTGGGTCATCGGGCTCAACCGGATCTATCTGCACCCGGCCTCAGCGCACTGGCGCCGGTGGCTCTACTGCTGCGTGAACCCGCACGTGATCGAGCAGTTTCACGATGAGATCACGTCGGTCCCGACGCTGAAGTTCCTGCCTTGGGAGTGCCGGAGGCGGCTTCGAGCCGCGACGCCGGCGGTCTGGCTCCGCACGAGGCACGAGCCCCGGTTCAGCTTCGATCTGACCGATGCCATGTGGCAGGGCGGGACCGTCACGTATGTCGCGCTCCAGGTTGCCTTCCATCTGGGTTTCCGTGAGGTGATCCTGCTCGGGGTTGATCACAGTTTCGTGGAGACCGGCCCACCGAACGCGCTCGTGCGGTCCGATGCACCCGATCGGAACCATTTCTCGCCCGAGTACTTCGGGCCCGGTACGCGGTGGCAACTGCCCGATCTGGAGCAGTCCGAGACGGCGTATCGTCTGGCGAGGCAGGCGTTCGAGCAAGAGGGCCGACGGATCTGCAACGCGACGATCGGCGGGCGGCTCGAGGTGTTCAGGCGTGTGAGGTATGACGAGCTCTTCTGAGCTCCGCAGGAGGCGACCAGGATGCTCGGCAGGCTCTTCCCATCGCGCAGCAAGGCGTCACGTGTGTGGACGGTCAGCGTCGTTACGCCCAGCTACCAGCAGGCGGAGTTCCTGCCCGAGTGCCTCGCGTCGGCCCGCTCGCAGTCACACCGCCCGATGGAGCACCTGGTGTTCGATCCCGGCTCCACCGACGGGAGCGTTGCGATCGCCTCGGAGGCCGAGGGGGTCACGCTGGTCAACGAGCCCGACGACGGGCAGGCCGACGCGGTCGGACGGGGCATGCTCCGTGCCCGAGGGGACGTGATCGCTTGGCTGAACTCGGACGACGCATACGCGGACTCCGAGGTCTTCGCAACGGTGCTCGCTCGGTTCAACGAGCCGGATGCACCGGACATCGTCTACGGGCGGGGCATCTACGTCGATGCCAACGGCGCAAAGACACGGGACGCATACATCAACAGCGATCCGTCGTCGCTTCGCGCGCGCCTCGCGCACGAGGTCGGCATCCTCCAACCCGCGACGTTCATCCGCCGATCGGTCGTCGATCGGATCGGCTTGCCTGACACCGGGCTGCACTTCGCGATGGACTACGACTTCTGGATCCGATCGGTGCACGCCGGGATGAGGTGGGTGTTCCTGGACCGCGTGCTCGCCCGCGCTCGGTACTACGAAGACAACAAGACGCTCGGGAAGCGGGGCGAGAGCTACGCCGAGATCGCGGGCGTCGCGGCGGGGCACTACGGGTACCTCGACGAGCGATGGGCCCGGCGCTGGGCTGAGTTCGAGGTTGCCGGGCACGATGGGATCCTCAAGCACTCTGGCAACGCCGAGGTTGAGGCTGAAGCCGTCCAGCGGGAGACCACGAGGATCCTCGCGGCGCACAACAGCGGTCATCGAGCGCGGGCGTCCCTGGTGGGTGATTCCCAGAGCGTTCGGCACACGGTTTCCGCCATGAAGCGGGGCGGGCTGAGCCTTGAGCAGATCTGCGAGTTAGTCGACGAGGAGACACCCTCCGGCGCCGGGCTGGTGTGCTACACGGTCGGTCAGCAGCGTTGGGGGTTCCGCGCCGACTGGCACGCCGAGCAGCTCGCTCGCTCCCGCGAGCAACTGACGAAGCTGACCTCATGCCGCAAGAGTGATACCGCAGTGATCGTCGGCAATGGTCCCAGCTTGAACCAAACCGATCTCGGCTTGCTGCGCGAGACGGATGTGTTCGTGAGCAACTACGCCCACCTCAAGCCCGAGCTGCTCGACGTTGCAACCTATCTCTGCGTGGTCAACAACCTGGTCGCGGAGCAGGGTGCGGCCTCCTTCAACCTGCTCCGCGGCATCACGAAGGTCTTCCCGTACTGGCTCGGCTATTGCATCGCGGCAGACGAGGACACGCTGTTCGTGAACTCGGTCGGGTACCCGGAGTTCAGCACGGATATCCACGAGAACATCTCGTGGCGCCACACCGTCAGTTTCTTTCACATGCAGCTTGCGTACGGGCTGGGGTACAGCCGCGTCGCGCTCGTCGGTTTCGATCACAGCTATCGCCAGAGCGCGAAGTTCTCGGAGGGAGACGTCGTCGATCAGCGCGAGGCCGATGAGAACCACTTCGATCCCACGTACTTCAAGGGCAAGAAGTGGCACGCCGCGGATGTCGACAACATGGAAGCCATGTACCGGCTCGCGAAGGACGCGTTCGAAGCGGACGGGCGTGTCGTGGCAAACGCGACGGTGGGAGGCCATCTCGAGCTGTTCGACCGGGTCGATCTTGCGGACTTCGTCGGCGTGGCTCAGGGCACCGGCTGACCGCCGGCTGCTTCCTGGAGCACGCGGCGGAATCTGGTACGCACCACGGCGGCGTCGTGGTTCTTGCGGGCGACGACGCGTGCCTGGTCAGCGAGGCTTCGCGCAGAATCCGGGTCGTCCATCAGGGTCCTGATCCGCGATGCGATCGAGGCACCCGTCGGATCGTGGTGATCGATGACCTCGGCCCAGCCCGCATCCCGGGCGTAGCGGACGTTCGGATTCGAGGGCGGGCCGTAGACCAGGATCGGCGTGCCTGAGGCCATGTACTCGGGCCCTTTGGTCTGCATCGAGTAGCCGACGTAGCGGATCGAACGCGCGTCAAAGTTCATGGGCAGCACGAGCAGATCGGCCTCGCTGAGCGCCCGGGGGAGTTCGGTGTGGGGCAGGAACGCGCCGCGGCGCACGACCGGTACTCCGGCGAGGTACCGGTCGACGGACTCGTTCCACGCCGGGCCGCAGTGGAGCTCGAATCGGATGCTCCGTCCCTCGTCGGCGAGGATCTTGGCAGCAAGGGCGATCTCCTTGAAGGACTGGAGCTCCTTGTCAGGGACGACCGCGCCGATGTACCGGATGAGGAACGGGCGATCACGCCCTGCGATGCCCGCCGGACGTTCCCCGGAGAGTGACTCCCACCGGGCGACGTCGATCGTGTTGTGGAACGCCTCGAAGGGACGCGCGTAGCGTTCCGCGAACGCGGCGGCCATCTCGGGGCTGATGGCGATGTTCGCGGCGGCCTCGTTGAGCATGCTGCCCAGAGAGCGTCGGAGCCTGGCCGACTTCAGTACCCCCCGTAGGCCCGCCGGGACATCGGGCGCGGTGCCCGACCGCGTGTCCGCCGCGTACCGCGCGGGCCAATCGTCCATGATGTGCGTGACGTAGGGGATGCCGAGCAGTCGGCAGAGATCCCGGCAGAACCACCAGTACGAACTGGGCTTGTCCATGGGCCTGAGGTACGCCACATCGGGGCGGAACTGTCGCGCGAATGCGATCGCCTCCTGGAACTGTTCTGCGACTTTGAAGGCCCGGTACGCCTTTGCTCTCCGGAGTGCTCTGGAGGCGGGGCCAGAGCCGAAGAGGGGCCTGCCCTCTGCGAACTCGAACTGCCGATCGATCGCCTGGACGTGGTAGAAGCGTCGGCAGACCGACTTGTCCTTGTTCTTGACGCCGTAGGAGTAGATCTGCGCGATTCGGTCCTTCGGCCAGCCTCGGAAGAGGTTCGACATGGTCACGCCGCCGCCGGCTTCCATGTTGAAGCTGACGGTCGCGATCACGAGCACGCGCGGGTACTCGTGGGCGTCCGCCGTGCTGGACTCGGGCATCGGTACGCCCACCTTGGGCTCGGCAATGCTCACAGCCATGGTCGGATCGCCTCGCTCAGCATCGGCTCCCGCTCGGCTTCATTCACACCAACGACCTCTGTCAGCAGGGAACGGCACATCCGGGGGCTTCCCCGGGGTGCTGGCACAGCCGCAGGATACGACCGGGTGGCGAATCGGACAACCACACCCGCCCGTGACGCTGATATCCTCGCGCGTGACTCCAGATCGACCGATCCTCAGCGTCGTCACACCGGTCCTCAACGGGGGCGCGCACTTCGCCTCGTGCCTGCGCAGCGTCCGCCGGCTCGCGGACGCGGTGCCAGGAGCTATCGAGCACGTCATCGCTGATGGCGGCTCGGACGACGAGACGTTCGCCCTCGCCCGCCGCGCCGAGAATGACGCCGGAAGCCCCGTCTCGTGCGTGCTCGCGGGCCCCGATCGCGGGCAGTCCCACGGGATCAACCGCGCTGTCGCGGTCTCTCGGGGTGACTGGATCGGATGGCTCAACGCTGACGACGTGTACGACCCTCGCGCCGCGGCCTTGGTCCGTGCGTTCGCGGTTGGCGAGCACAGCGACGTGGACGTCGTCGTGGGGCGTTGCCGGTTCGTCGATCGATCGGGGCGGGTTGTGTTCGCACCCGTGCCGCCGAGGCTCGAGACCGCAGAGCCGCTCCTGCGTCCGCTGAGCCGCTGGTTCGCTGGGCGGTGCATCGTGCAGCCCGAGGCCCTGATCCGCAGGTCCGCGTTCGAGCGTGTCGGGGGGCTCGACGAGGGCAACCACCTCGCGATGGATCACGATCTCTGGCTTCGTCTGTTCGAGGCCGGGGCTAGGTTCACGACGATCGACCTGCCTGTTGCCGAGCAATTGGTCCACCCCGGTCAGAAGACCGCGGACAACATCGGTGTCGCCGCGGCAATCCTCCGCAGCTGTGATCAGCACCTGTCTCACCAGCGCGGCGGCGGATTCGCAGGCGTTGATGATGAACTCGCGGAGCTCCGAAAGAGACTCGCTCTGGTTTCGCGTGTGCTCGAGAGTCCTCGCGGAGTGGCTCCGTTTTCGCGCCAGGCCGCGCATGCCGCGATGCAGGACGTGGTCGATCGCATCACACAGCCGAGCGGTGTGACGCTGGTTGTCGGTCAGATCGCCTGGGATCATGCCCGGAGTGCTGGTTGGGACCTGAGTCGTGTGGCAAGGTCGTCGCCCAGCGCGGTGCCGCCCGGCGGGATGGACGCCATTGTGATGGACTGCCTGGGCGGTGCGTCATCCGGTGCGAGCCCCGGTGA
>JANQQZ010000125.1 GCA_028284805.1 Phycisphaerales bacterium | reverse complement strand
GCCCGGGATCGCCCAGCAACGCATGAGCACCCGGAGTCGTCCGGCGGGGGTCTTCATGAGCCCGTCGGCCAGACCGAGCACCTCGCCCGCCTCGACGCGGCGCCCGCGGATGGCCTCGGACCAGTCAGGCGACTGCCCGAACCAGTCGCGCTGCTCGGGCGCGACGACGCGCAGACGCTCCCGGAACGCGCCGAGCTCGCTGTGCGGCACCGCGATCACGCGCAGCCCGCTGGCGCGCCAGGCGGAACGCACCGAGTCGAGCATGGGCGTGGGCCTGGCCTCGTAGCGTTCGAGAACCTCTGCGAGCACGTCGTCCTGGTCCTCGATGACCCAGACACGCATCTCGAGCCCGTTCGTTGCTCCCATCACCGCTGGGGTTGCGGGGTCGAGCAGGGCCCCGGGTGCTGGCTCGGGCAGGGGCTCGGGCGTGGGTGCGCACCCGGTGACCACCGCGGCAAGCATCAGACCCGGGATGGCCGCACGGAACCGCATCAGCCCTCGCGCGGCCCGAAGTCGTTGAGCCGGTCGATCAGCCGGCGCACCAGGCCGAACTTGTGACGCGTGTGCGTGAACGCGAGGCGCGGCAGATCGAGGTGGTCGTCTTCTTCAGCGTACGCGCCACGCAGCACGATCCGACCGCTCTTGACCAGCACCGCGAACTCGTCGTTGAGCCGCTCGACCGCCTCGTCGCTGATCGGGTGATTGATGCGGATGACCAAATCGTCTCGGACATACCGAGAGCTGTGATAGGTGCGGTAGAAGCGCTCGACGACCTCGACCGCCTCGGCCGGGGTGTGGCAGACGCGGTAGAGGCCCAGGTCCTCCTCGCTGATCATGCCGTTGTTGAGGAGCCTGTCCTTCACGAAGTCATCCCAGAGATCCCAGTAGGGGATGCCCTCGCCCTCGAGCAGGACGATCGGGACCATGGAGCTCTTCCCGGTCTGGATGAGGGTGAGCACCTCGAAGGCCTCGTCCATGGTGCCGAAGCCGCCCGGGAACAGGGCGACGGCGTCGCACTGGCTCAGGAACATGAGCTTGCGGGTGAAGAAGTAGCGGAAGTTGATGAGCTTCTTGTCGCCCTCGATGACCTCGTTGGCGGTGGTCTCGAAGGGAAGACGGATGGCGACGCCGAAGCTGGCCTCGCGCCCCGGGCCCTCGTGCCCCGCCTTCATGATGCCGTCGCCCGCGCCGGTGATCGACATCCAGCCCTTCTCGGCCATGAGCCGACTGAACTCGACCGCGGCGGTGTAGTCGGGGTGATCCTCGGGCGTGCGCGCCGAGCCGAAGATGGTGATCTTCTTCTGGTCCGGGTACTGGGCGAAGACGCGGTACGCGTAGCGGAGTTCCTTCATGGCAAGAGCCATGAGCTTCAGCTCGCCCGTGTCGCGCCCGTCGGGGATGAGCTTCAGGCCCGCGGTAACCAGGTCGCGCACGAGGCGGTGCTCGAAGCTCTGGCGGCCCGACCCGGTGACATCCTCGATCAGCTCGGAGATGCGCCCCTGGACCGTCGGGTCGTCGACACGGAGCTGAGTGGGCTGTTCCGGGGGTGCGGCCGACTCGTCGGCGAGCACGTCGGTGGGCGGGTCGAGTTCCTGGCGTTGCTGTCGGTCACTGGTCATCGTGGCTCCTGGGCCTGCGAGAGGCGTTCGTTGCTTGGGTTGGGCTCGGCGGAGATTGTTGCCGCGCGGGCGGGGCGTTCCACGTCGCGGTAACGGCTGCGGGCCTCGCGGATCTCGAAGGCGTGCCTGCGGACCTGATCCAGGCGACGCGATTCCTCCGAGGACGAGGGGGAGAGGATGCTCCCCAGCAGGCGCTGGCCGCTCGGGAAGGCGAGGACCGAGCTGCGCGGGGCCTTGGCGGTGCCGGTGATCGAGACCTTGCCGAACTCGTCGAAGAGGGCGTCAGCGATCCTGCTCACGACGGGCCAGGGGCTCTTGCTGCGGGTGTAGAGCATGAAGTCGAGCCCGAACTCCGGCAGGGTGACAAGGCCGTAGCCGAACACCTCGACGGTGCGGCTCTCGACGCTGAGGTACTCGCAGGTGACGGTGGTGCCGTCGACCACGAGGTCGGCGCTGGCCAGATCGAGCGCCTCGCCGGTCGGGGGCTGGAGCGCCTTGATCTCGATGAGGCGGCTCAGCAGCGGGAAGCGCCAGAGCTGGCCCCCAGCGATGCGCAGCGAAACGCGCCCCCGTCGGGTCTCGTCGCGCTCGATCACGCCTGCGAGAACCGCGTTGCCCTGGATCTGGGCGCCGGTGTCCGGACGGGGCGAAGCGAGTTCGTCGGCGCCGCCGAGGCCCAGGCCGGCCGCCTCGAGCTCGTCTTGCACCGCCGCGAGCCGGAGGCCCGTGAACGATGCGTCCAGCTCGTACCGCGGAGCCCCGCCACTTTCATCAGGCACGATGAGGCTCTCGCCCCAGATCCGCCCGCCCGACCGCCCCTCCGCGGAGAACACGGGCACGACCAGCCTCCCCGGATGGTCAGCGTCGGCCTCGACGCGCACGCGCGCGTCGCGCAGCTCGATGCCCGCGAGGCGCGCGCGGTCGGCCCGGGCCAGCAGACGCAGGTCAGGGGCCTCGTCGCTCGGGCCGCGCTGCATCCACACGTTCATCGTGCCCGCGATGCCGTCGACCGGTGAACCCAGCATCATCGAGGCATTCTCGGCACGGAGGATGCCCTCGAAACGAGAGCCCACCTCGGGCCCGTTCACGCCCAGGGTGGACTCGACGCGCAGCCGCCCGCCGGTGAGCGAGATCCGGTCGTCGCTCGAGACTTCCAGTTTCTCGAGGTTGGCAACGAGCTCGTCGATGAGGACAGCGCGGACGTCCGGCGTGAGGGCCGCGGCCTCGGCCTCGAGGCGCAGGTCGATCCCGGCGCCGCCCTGCCCGTCGGGCGTGAGCGAGCCATCGAGCGCAACCGAGAAGCCCGGGCCGTCGGCGCGGAGGCCCTCGAACCGTGTCTGCCCGGGCACGGTGACGATCGCGCCTTCGGCCAGGTCGATCCGGATGTCCCTGCCGCGACGGTTGATCTCGCCCCACTCCGGGTGGAGGGTGTACGTGGGCCTCGCGATCTGCTCGATGCCTGGCTTTGTCGTGCGATCTGGGGGCGTGACCCTCGGCACGAGCAGGGCGTCCAGGTCAAAGGCACCGCGCGCGTCGTGCGAGACGTAGTCCTCCGCGAAACGCCCTCCGATCTGGGTCATCACGAAGGCCCGGGCGAGCGCAGACTCGAACCGCCCGCCTGTGTACCCGACCCGGAGCTCTCGGCTGCGCCGCGCGACTCCGTCGGGCGGGCTCAGCTCGAGGCTGCCATCCGCGACGAAACGCCCGGCGGGCTCATCCGCGAAACTCAGATCACCACGGAGCCGGTGGAGCTCGAGATGGGCGCGCCCGTCGCGACGCCCGCGCACGACAACCGTGCCCGCGGGCTCCTCGCACTCGATCCTGCCCCCGAACTGCGTGACGGAGACGTTGTTGAGCCCCATCAGCTCGACGGTGGTCTCGCCCACGCCAGTGCCGTCGGTCACGATGCGGACCTCACCGTCACACATGCCGATGGGGTCGAACTCGTCGCGCAGCCCGATCAATGCCGCAGCGGATTGCTCGCTGAACAGGTGCACGATCTGCTCGATCGGTGCGCTGGCCCGCAGGCCCTGGGCGCCGATGACGGACGTGGAAACCAGCTCGCGCGTGGGGTCCGACCAGTCGAGGTCGACCGCGAGCTGCACCTCGGTGGGACGCTCGAGGGCCTCGTCGCCCGAGATATCGGTGAACAGCGCATCGGTGTCGATGGTCAGGCCCTGGTGCGTGACCTCGATCACGCCGCTGGCCTGCTCCAGGATCAGGGGCGAGCGGTCGGTGAGAGGACCCGCGAGCATCCCCACGCGACCGAGGCCCAGCGAGACAGCGAAGCCGATGTCGTCGCCCTGCCCGGGCGTGATGGTGCCGACCGCGTCGGTATCTCCGTGGAGCCCGAGCGCCCGAACGATGCCCGCCGCGTCGCGCCGCGCCGGGTCGCGACCCTCCGGGCCGATGGCGTAGTTGAGCAGTTCGCCCGCGCGGAGGCGATCGGCACGGAACCACAGGTTGGGCTTGGGCGTCGGGCCCGACACGTCCACGGTGCCCTCGATCTGCCCGCTGAGCCCGTTGACCGGCACCGCGGTACCACGGGTCACGGTCACACGCTCGTCGGCGATCTGCACCGCGAGATCGCGGACTCGGATCGGGAGCGGGAAGATCTCGGGCACGAGCAGCGCGTCGGCGACATCGGCGCGGATGTTGATGTCCCACTCGCCGTCGCCGCCCGCGGGCTTCTGCAGTGTCAGAAGCAGGCCCAGCGTGCCCCCGAGCTCGGCTTCCGGCGCAACAGCGAGCTGACGCGCCATGGCCCGGACCGTCTCCAGCGTCTCGCCAGCCGCAGGATCGCCCAGCGCGGTCAGCTCGCGCAGGCGGCGCTCGGTCTGTTCGATGGCGCGCACCGCCTCGGCCCTGTGCCCGGGGCGGACGACCAGCCCCCGCGCTTTGAGCTGCTCGAACTGAGGCACACTGAGGATCTGCGCGACCGCCTCGCGATGCTCGGGCTGCATGGCGCCGCGGAGCGTCTCGTCGATGGGCACGTCGAAGACCTCGATCTCGAGATCGAAACCGGCCTCGGACCCGAGGGGAGAGACCATGCCGCTGGCCGAGAGGACCGCGCCCGTCTCCGCGACGCCGAAGAGACTCCGGATGCTCAGCCTGTCCTGATCGAATTCGATCTCGCCCCTGACGTCCTCGAACTGATACGGGAACTCATAGAACGCCGTCGCGCCGCCCGAGATCCGGACCAGCCCTCGGTACGTTCTCGGGACCGCGGCCCCGAAGCCCTCGTCGCTGCCCGTGATCTGCCCGGCCAGGCGGACCTCAGCCGAGAGGTTCGCTGTCGGGCTGATGGCACCGATCTGGTTGCGGTCCGCGAAGCGGGCCAGCACGTCTCGCACCGCATCGGGCAGGAAGGGCAGGAAGTTCGAGTTCTCCCCAAAGTTGAACTCGTCGACCGTGACGGTCGCGGAGTACGGCATGCTCGCCTCGGTGCCGCGCCCTTCGATGAGGTCGCGCACGTCGGCGCCGAGTTCGACGGCGTAGGGCACACCCGCGAGCTCACCCGCGACCTCGGCCAGGAACTGGCGCTGCTCGATGCGCAGGCGCCCCGACGTGCCCGTGAGCCGCAGGCCCTCCTCTTCCTGTCCTTCGGGCACGAGAGGCAGGGTGACCGCGACGCCATCGAGCTCGGCACTCGCGGTGATGCGCTCGTAGCCCGGCCCGGTCATGGCAATCGTGATCTCCGACACGTTGCCCTCGATGTCGAGGTCTTCGAGCAGCGGGCGGACCGTCGCGGGCGCGGCGCGGGGTAGCCACTCGTGGAACAGGAAGTTGTTCAGCGTCACCGTGACACGATCGGGCGTGAGCTCGCCTTCGACGACGATGCCCCCCGTCGCCCGGTCGGCCTGCTGGCCCGCGGCGTCGAGCACCTCGCGCAGGGCGAGCGCGAGCGCGGGTCCGTCGGCGTGCGCCATAGGCTGCAGATCGCCCTCGAGGCGGATGGGCCTGAGACTCCTGAAGGAATCGCCCCGGTGCTCGCCCCAGTCGACCGCGCCGTCGGTCACGTACACACCGGGCAGCCGCGGCGCACCCGGGCCCCCGTCCCCACTCGCGAGCCGCAGACCGGTGAGGTTCGTGCGGGGGCGTTCGGTCGCGGTCGCGTCGATGCTCACGCGCAGCGTCGGCTGCTCGAGCTTCAGCGTGCGCACGGCGCCCACCCCCCCGAGCAGCTTCGTGGGCACGACCTCGGCGACCATCCGCCGGACGACCATGATCTCGCCCGGGCGGCCCTCGACCGCACGCGAGCGCACCGTGACGTCGTTGAGCACCACCCGGTCGAGCCCGATCTCCCAGCTCGCTGCCGAGATGTCGGCGTTCAGCGAGTCACCGATGCGACCCAGGATCATCGGCGGGAGCACCGCGTGCAGCACCACCGCCACGATCGCGATCAGCGCGAACGGGAGCGCGAGCGCGAACCGGCAGACGTTCGCCTTCGTCAGGCTCATCCGGCGCGCGACGATCCGCCGACGCAGCAGCGGCGAACGTCCGTCCGGGCTGCCTCCGCCGCCCGCCCGAGTTGTGTC